>NZ_RBXX01000002.1:601906-902859 GCF_003635025.1 Saccharopolyspora antimicrobica
CGGATCCGGGAGCGGCGCGGCATCGAACCGCAGGTCGCCTCCTCCGACGACGGGATCGTGCTGCGGTTGGCCGACGCGCTGGACGACTCCGGCGTGGAGGTGCTGCCGACCGCGGAGGACGTGCTGCTGCCGCCGGACGAGGTCCAGCAGGTGGTGACCGACGAGGTCGGCGGCTCAGCGCTGTTCGCCGCTCGTTTCCGGGAGTGCGCGGCGCGGGCGCTGCTGCTGCCGCGACGCGATCCGCGTCGCCGCTCCCCGCTGTGGCAGCAGCGGCAGCGGGCGGCGCAACTGCTGGCGGTGGCAGCGCAGTACGAGCAGTTCCCCATCGTGCTGGAGGCGATGCGGGAATGCCTGCAGGACGTCTACGACCTGCCCGGGTTGACCGAGCTGATGTCGCAGGTGGCCGCACGGAAGGTGCGGGTGGTCGAGGTCGAGACCCCGACGCCGTCGCCGTTCGCGCGCAGCCTGCTGTTCGGCTACATCGGCATGTTCCTGTACGAGACCGACGCGCCGCTGGCCGAGCGGCGATCGGCCGCGCTGAGCCTCGACTCGACGCTGCTGGCCGAACTGCTCGGTTCCGAGGCGCTGCGGGAACTGCTCGACGCCGAATCCCTGGCGGAGATCGAGGGGCAGCTGCAACGGCTCGACCCGGACCGGCACGCCCGCGATGCCGAAGCCGCGGTGGATCTGCTGCGCTTCCTCGGCGATCTGTCCACCGAGGAGGCCGAGACCCGGGGCGTGCGCCCGGAATGGCTGGGCGAGCTCGCCGAACAGCGGCGCGTGCTCAAGGTGCGCATCGCCGGGCAGGAGCGCTGGATCGCGGTCGAGGACGCGGGCAAGGTCCGCGATGCGCTCGGTGTCGCGCTGCCGGTGGGAGTGCCCGAGGCGTTCACCGAGCCGGTGGCCGATCCGCTGGGCGACCTGCTGATCCGCTACGCCCGCTGCCGCGGGCCGTTCACCGCCGATGCGGCAGCTCAGCGCTTCGGCCTCGGCGTGGCCGTGGTGCACGGCGTGCTGGACCGGCTGACCGGCACCGGACGGCTGGTCCGCGGTGAGCTGCGGCCGCTGGAAGCCGGTGGCGGACGGGCGCTGGAGTACTGCGACGCCGAGGTGCTGCGGCGGCTGCGGCGGGCTTCGCTGGCCCGGCTGCGCGCGGAGGTCGAGCCGGTCGAACCCGCAGCGCTGGGACGGTTCCTGCCCGCCTGGCACGGCATCGGTGCGCGGTTGCGCACGGCGCCGACGGTGGACGACGTGTACTCCGCCGTCGAGCAGCTCGCCGGTGTCCCGGTCCCGGCCAGCGGCCTGGAGTCGCTGATCCTGCCCGCGCGGCTGCCCGGCTACTCCCCCGCGCTGCTCGACGAGCTGACCGCGACCGGCGAGGTCACCTGGGTCGGCTCCGGCGCCTTGGCAGGCGGGGACGGCTGGATCGCGCTGGCACCCACCGATGTGGCCGACCTGCTGCTGCCGGACCTGCCCGAGGAGCCCGGCACCGACTCTCCGCTGCACCGGGCGGTGGTGTCCGCATTGGACGGTGGGGCGCTGTTCTTCCGGCAGCTGGCCGACCGGGCCGGGGCGCTGCTGCTGGAGCAGGACGAGAGCGTTCCCGCAGATGACGCGGTCACCTCCGCGCTGTGGGATCTGGTCTGGTCCGGCACGGTCACCAACGACACGTTGGCGCCGTTGCGGTCCCTGGTGTCCGGACGCGGCGCTGCGCACAAACCGCGCCGCAGTGCACCGCGCGGCCGTTATGCGCGGCTGCGCGCGGGACGTCCGTCGATGCCCAGCCGGAGCGGCCCGCCCACCGTCTCCGGACGTTGGTCCCTGGCACCTCAGCCTTCGAGCGAGCCGACGCGGCGTGCGCACGCCCGCGCCGAAGCATTCTTGGAGCGGCACGGTGTGCTGACCCGCGGAGCGCTGGACATCGAGCGCGTCACCGGCGGGTTTTCCGCTGTGTACAAGGTGCTTCGGGCGATGGAGGAGTCCGGGCGCTGCCGTCGCGGGTACGTCGTCGAGGGGCTCGGGGCCGCGCAGTTCGCGGTGCCCGGCGCGATCGACCGCCTGCGGGCGCTGTCCCGCGACGAAGGCGCGGGTGACGCCGTGGTGCTGGCCGCGGCCGATCCGGCTCAGCCGTACGGGGGCGCGCTGGACTGGCCCGCCGTGATGGGCGAAACCCGGCACCGGCCGGGGCGCAAGGCGGGCGCGCTGGTGGTTCTCGTGTCCGGGGAGGCGGTGTTCTACGTCGAGCGGGGCGGGAAGTCGCTGCTGTCGTTCACCGAGGACGAGTCCGCGCTGCGCGCGGCCGCGGGCGGGCTCGCGCGTGTCGTCCGCGATGGCTGGTTGGAACAGCTCTCGGTGCAGCGCGCCGACGGCGAAGGCGCGTGGGGATCACGGCTCGCGGCGATCCTCACCGAGGCAGGATTCCGCGCCACGCCGAAAGGTCTGCGTCTACGCGCCTGACGCTTGCGGTGCCGCGCTCGGGAAGTCGTGATGATCGGTATCGAAAGCGGCGCGTCGAGCGATAACCCGGGCATGGAAACGCACCAAGTCGTGCTGTTGGCAATAGCGTTCGCCGCAGGTGGCTTCACCCTGCGGCGCCTCGTGCGGCGGCACGGCCGGCAGGGCGGCTGGCACTTCTCAGGCCTCGTCTCCATTGCCGCGCTGGTCGGCGTCCTCGCCTACTACGCGGCGTACACGGTCATGGTCTTGGTGCTGGCGCTCCTCTTCATCATCGCCTGAACGCCGGACGCAGCGCTGCGACTTCAACACGAGAGCGCCCCGGGAAAATCGAGCATTTCCCGATCGCCGAGCGAGCGCTGCTCGATACTCGGGCCGTGAACCCGTACTCGATCTCGCTGTTCGCCATCGCACTGGCGGCGGGCGGGTGGACCTTCCACCGCAAGGTGCGACGGCACGGCTGGCGGAACGGCCGACGCCTCGTCGGCGCGATCACCAGCTCCGCACTGGTCGCGGTCCTCGTCTTCTACGCGGCCTTCCTGATCTCGATGCTGCTGCTCGCAGCGCTCTTCTCCCTCTGGGAGTGATCGATCGTCGCGCCGGAAAGCCCGGCCTCGCGCAGGAACAAGGCCGGGCCGTCCACTCCGGAGCACGGTGCGAGCAACCGATCGCACTTGCGGTGCAACGGTTTCCGCGCCGCGATCAGCGCGTGGCGAGCTGGAGCAGCCCCCACAGCTGGGCCACCGCGTCCGGATCGCCGCTGATCTCCACCGCTCGGTTCGGCAGCCGACCCCACATCCAGAGGTAGACCGCCGCCGCATCACCGCCCACCACCGCATCCGGCGTCGTGGCCGCCACGTCGTCCGAGCCGACCACGGCGGTTCCGCGCTGATCCGCGGTGACCAGCCAGTTGCGGCCGGCCACGTGCACGCCCACCGAGCTGGCACGGCTCGCCGTGATGCCGAGGGCCTGCAGCCGGTGGCCGAACCACACCCGCAGCGCCTCGTCGACGCCGTCGGCCGCCACGTCGGCTTCGATCTCGGTCCGCGCCACCCCCGCGGCGGTCTGCACGTCCACCCGGTGCACCGTGGTCGCGTGCAGCATCCGGCGCAGCCAGAACCGCACCTCGTGCTGCTCCGGCCACCAGGTCGGGCACGGGTCGTGCGGTGGCCGGGAACCGAACTCCGCCAGCAACCCGGCCAACCGGACCGCGAACCGGCTGGTCACCTCGCGCAGCTCGGGCCGCTCCGGCAGCTGCCACGGCCGCTCGACCTCCGCCGACCCCAGCCAGCACAGCACGTCCTCGCACAGATCGCCCAGGTGCCGGACGGTCTGCCCCAGCGTCCGCCCGGAAGCGCTCCACACCGGCGCGTCCGGATGCGCATCGTGCGTCGCCGCGGTGAGCAACTGCGCCTCGATGCCGAGCAGGTCCAGCATCCGCCCGTAGTCCAGTCCCAAGTCAGTGCCGTTCACCGCGCCACCCCCAACAAACTCCGCCCGACTATGTCCAGGAATTCCCGGCTGCGCGCCAACAGGGCGTCGGCGTCGAGCCAGGTGATCGTCGGCGCCCCGGCCTCGGCGGCCGCGCGCCGGTCCGATCGCGCCGCGAAGTAGGCCGCCCACTCCCGCAGTTCGGGGGCGGCCCCGGTTAACAGCGTCCACACGCTGGCCGGCCGGCTCCGCTCGCGCTGCCAGGAGCGGGCCACCACCACCGCGGTGGCCGCGCGCAACGCGGCCACGTGGGCGGCCGCGTACCGCTCACCGGGCCGGTCCGCCTGCTCCGCTTCGTGCAGGCAGGTTCGGGCGTTGAGCAGCAACGACAGCGAACCCGCCGGGGTTTCCGCCTCGGGGGTCGGGCCCTGGTCCTCCACGGAGCTCCGCGGAGCGGGAATCGAGAGATCGGTGGAAAAAGACATCGGCGCTCTCCTCTGCAACGACGAAGCCGTCCACGCCCACCCGGGCACCGCGCGCTGCCCGGCGTCCTTCGCCGGCCAGCAGGTCCGAGGCGGCAGGCCCGGCGGCGGAGTGCTTCCCCCACCCCACCGCCGGACCTTGCGTTCGAACTGGAGTCCATCGAACCCGTGTTCGAACATCTCCAGATTAGCGCGCTTGGGCGATCGACTCAAGCAATGCGCCGTAGCTCACCTGTTCGAGGCACTACCAGGGAAGATGATCACCCGAAGGGACGAATCGAACACCCGGTGACCGCCTCGCCACCCGGAGGGCACGCCAGGAACGACCGCGCTCCCGGAACCGGCTAGTGTTCGGCCGTGACCGCCGCCCCGCCACCCCGCTGTGACCGGATCGCCGAGCTGACCGCCGACCAGTTCCAGGCCCGGCTGCCCGAAGCCCTGCAGATCTACGTGACCGCGATGGGCTACCCGCCCGCCACCGCCCAGCAGCGCGCCCCGATGTGGTCGGCGCACATGCAGCGCGCGGGCTGGCGCTGCATCGGCGCGTTCAGCGAGCAGGACCAGCTCATCGGCATCGGCTACGGCTACCTCGGCGCCCCCGGCCAGTGGTGGCACGAGCAGGTCCGGCGCGGCCTGCTCAGCAGCGGCGCGGAGATCGGCGACTGGCTGGACGACTACTTCGAGCTGACCGAGCTGCACGTGCACCCGGCCGGTCAGGGCGCGGGCATCGGCGAGCGGATCCTGCGCCAGCTGCTGACCGGCGCACCGGGCAACAAGGTCCTGCTGTCCACCCCGGAGGGCCCGACGCGCGCCTGGCGGCTGTACCGCCGGGTCGGCTTCACCGACGTGCTGCGCAACTACCGGTTCACCGGGGATCCGCGCCCGTTCGCGGTGCTCGGCCGCTCGCTGCCGCTCGAAGAGCGCTGATCCGATCACACGTACGGGGAAAAATCCGAAGCTCTTTCACGAAATCCTTGCCGATCACCCAGTGATCGTCTTCACTGCGTTACCAGCAGGTAGCGACGGTGGAGGTGCCGATGGGCCGGGTGGGAGTGCTCCGCAGAGCGGGCGGGATCGCGTTGTCGGTGTTGGCGGGGCTCTCCTTGAGCGCCGGCCCGGCGGCGGCCGACGAACCCGTGTACCAGCACTACGTCGCCCTCGGCGACTCGTTCACCTCCGGCCCGCTGATCCCGTGGATGCGCCTGGACCCGCTGCTGTGCGGGCGGAGCACGAACAACTACCCGGCGCTGCTGGCGCGCGAGCTCGAACCGGCGGAGTTCACCGACGTCAGCTGCGGCGGCGCGGACACCACCGACATGACCAGCGCCCAGGACTGGTACACCGGACCGCAGTTCGACGCGCTCACCCCGGAAACCGACCTGGTCACGCTGGGCATCGGCGGCAACGACTCGAGCGTCTTCGGCGACGTCATCGCCACTTGCTCCGCTCTGCGCGCCACCGACCCGGTCGGCTCGCCGTGCCGCGAGCACTTCGCCGTCGACGGCGGTGACGACCTCGAGCGGCGCATCGAGATCACCGGGCACCGCGTGGCGGAAGTCGTGCGCGGCGTGCAGGAGCGCTCACCGCAGGCCCGGATCCTGGTCGTCGGCTACCCGCGCATCGTGCCGCCCAGCGGGTACTGCCCGGACATCATCCCGATCGCCGACGGCGACTACAGCTACGCCGACGAGATCGAGCAGCAGCTCAACGCCGCGATCGCCGGCGCGGCCGAACGCACCGGCGTCACCTTCGTCGACACCTACGGCCCGTCGCTGGGCCACGACGCCTGCGCCACCGGCGGCGCGGCCTGGATCAACGGCCAGCACCTGAGCCCGGTGGCGGCGCCGTACCACCCGTTCGCATCGGCGATGGCCGCGCAGGCCAGCATCATCGCCGACGTCCTGGACGGCGAGGCCCCGAACGTCGTCGAAGCCGAGCGAGCGGCCGAACGCGCCGCGCGCGAAACCGAGCACGCCCCGGCCCAAGCGGCGGCCCGCGCCCAGCTGACCGAGCACGCACCCTGGTGAAGCGTGCGGGGCACCCGCAACGGGTGCCCCGCACTCCTTCTCAGAGCCTCGCGAGCTGTTCGCGGAGGGTGTCGAGGCCCATGCCGCCCATGCGCAGGGCCGTCGTGTGGAACTCCTTGACGTCGAAGTTCGCGCCGTGGCGCTGTTTCGCGTCGTCGCGGGCTGCGCGCCAGAGGCGCTCGCCGAGCTTGTAAGACGGGGCCTGGCCGGGCCAGCCCAGGTAGCGGTCGATCTCGTCGCGGACGTGCTGCGGATCGGTGATCGTCCGGTTCAGCATGAACTCCAGGCCCAGCTCCGGCGTCCAGCGCTCGCCCTCGTGGAAGCCGGTGCCCGCCGGGATCTCCAGCTCCAGGTGCATGCCGATGTCGACCACCACGCGCGCCGCGCGGAACAGCTGGTCGTTGAGCATGCCCAGCAGGTCGCCGTCGTCCTGCAGGTAGCCCAGCTCGCGCATCAGGCGCTCGGCGTAGAGCGCCCAGCCCTCGCCGTGGCCGGACACGAAGCAGGCCAGCCGCTGGAACTTGTTCAGCCGCTGCGCTTCGTGCACCGCGGTCGCCACCTGAAGGTGGTGCCCGGGGACGCCCTCGTGGTACACGGTGGACACCTCGCGCCAGGTCGGGAAGTCCTCCTTGTCGGCGGGCACCGACCACCACATCCGGCCGGGCCGGGAGAAGTCGTCGGTGGGCCCGGTGTAGTAGGCGCCGACGCCGCCGCCCGGCGGGGCGATGCGGCACTCCAGGTCCATCAGGGCGTCCGGGATGTCGAAGTGCGTCCCGCGCAGGTCCCGCAGGGCCTGGTCGGACAGCCGCTGCATCCACTCCTCGAACGCCTGCTGGCCGCGCACCTGGTAGCGCGGGTCAGCGTCGAGCACCGCGGCCGCCTCGGCCAGCGTCGCGCCCGGCTTGATCCGGTTCGCGATCTCCTTCATCTCCGCCTCGATGCCGGCGAACTCCGCCCAGCCCCACTCGTAGGCCTCGCGCAGGTCCAGCCGGGCGCCGGTGAAGTACCGCGACCACAACCGGTACCGCTCCTCGCCGACGGCGTCCTTCTGCGGCGCCTTCGGCAGCAGGTCGCCGCGCAGGAAGTCGGCGAGCCCGGCGTAGGCCTCGGCCGCCGACTCCGCCGCCGCGTCGAGGTCGCGGCGCAGCGATTCGTCCACGCCCTCGGCGCGCGCCACCATCGCCGCGAAGAACGACTGACCGCCGCGCCCGGACCAGGTGTCGCACTGCTCGGCGACCTTGGTGACCTGCCGCACCGCCGAGACGTTGCCGTCCGCGGCCGCCGACAGCAGCCCGGCGCGCAGGCCCAGCAGCGCCTCGGGCACCACCGACAGCCGGCGGGCGATGGTGTGCCACTGCTCCGGGGTGTCGGTCGGCATCAGGTCGAAGACCTGCCGCAGCTCCTGCGCGGGCGAGGCGATCACGTTCAGCGCGGACATGTCCGCACCGATCTCGTGCAGCTCCAGGTCCAGCCCCACCCGTTCGGTGAACACCGCCTGGGCGATGCGCTCCGAGTCGTCGCGCGGCTCGGCGGCCTCCACCGCCGCCAGGCTGCGGCGGGACAGCTCGGCCCGGGCCCGGTGCCCGTCCGGCGAGTAATCGGTCAGTTCTTCTTCGCCACCTGGCACACCCAGGTAGGTCGCGGCGATCGGGTCGAGCGCGGCCAGCTCGTCGACGAACCGGTCGCTGATCTCGTGCACGCCGTCGTGGTCAACTCCCATGCCCGCCACGCTATCGCGCGCGATCGATGAGCACGCCACTGCGACGAGAGGGGTTTCGCGGTCGGCAAAATCGGCCGCCGGATGCGAAGATCGCCCACGTGGAGGCCACTGGACCGCGCCGCCGCGCGGCATCGCTGCTGGTGCTGATCACCGTGCTCGGCACGCTGCTCAGCGGATGCCTGCGCGTCAACGCCTCGCTGAACGTCTCCGGGGAGGACCTGGTGTCCGGCGACGTGCTGGTGACCACCGAGGCCCTCGACGGGCAGGTCCCGTTCGAGCTGCGGCCCCCGGAGGCGCTGGCCGACCGGGTCGAGATCGTGCCGTTCCGCGCCGAGAACCGCGTCGGTTCCCGGCTGTCGTTCCACGACCTGAGCTTCGCGGAGGTCGAGACGCTCGCCGGCGCGCTGAGCCAGTCCGACTCGCGGTACCGGCTGAACCTGTCCCGCTCCGGCTCGCTGGTGATCGTCGACGGCTCGGTGGACCTGACCCCGCTGGCCGACACCAATTCCGCGGTGGACCTCAAGATCAGCGCGCCGGGCGAGATCACCAACACCAACGGCCAGGAATCGGCGGGCACGGTGACCTGGGCGCTGGAGCCGGGCACGGTCACCGAGCTGTCGGCGATCTACCAGTACTCGAACTCCTCGGGCGGCGACTGGATCGGCTGGGCGCTGCTGGTCGGAGCCCTCACCCTCATCGCGGCCGCGCTGGTGGCGGTGCTCGCCCTGCGCACCCACCTCCGCAACCGCGCAGAGCAGAACGTCTGACCGTCAGAGGCCGAGGTCGGACACCACCTGGCGCGTCGCTTTGGAGCGGTTGAGCGTGTAGAAGTGCAGCGCGGGCACGCCTTCGGCGATCAGGCGCTCGCACAGGCGGGTCACCACCTCCACCCCGGCCCGCCGGAACCCGGCCGGGTCGTCGGCCAGCGGGAGCAGCCGGTCGGAGATCGCCGAAGGCACCGGGACCCCGGCCAGCTCGCCGAACTTCGCCAGCACCCGCGGCGTCGTGATCGGCATGACGCCGGGCAGCAGCGGCGCGTCGCAGCCGCGCGCGGCCAGCCGGTCGCGCAGCCGCAGGAAGTACTCCGGTTCCAGGAAGAGCTGGGCGATGGCGAACCCCGCCCCGGCGCGGATCTTGCGGACCAGGTGGTCGGCGTCGGTGTCGAGGTCGGCCGAGCGCGGGTGCCCGTGCGGGAAGGCCGCCACGCCGACGCAGAAGTCGCCGAGGTCGCGGACCAGCCGCACCAGCTCCTCGGCGTACTCGAGCCCCTCCGGGTGGCTGATCCACTCGCCGTTGGGGTCGCCGGGCGGGTCACCGCGCACCGCGAGCACGTTGCGCACTCCGGACGCGGCGTACCAGCCGATGACGTTGCGCAGCTCGGCCACCGAGTGGTCGACAGCGGTCAGGTGCGCCATCGGGGTCAGGGTGGTCTCCTGCGCGATGCGCCCGGTGGTGCGGATGGTGCGGTCCCGGCTGGAACCGCCCGCGCCGTAGGTCACGGACACGAACGCCGGGTCCAGCGGCTCCAGCTCGCGCACCGCCCGCCAGAGGACGCGTTCCTCCTCGTCGTCGCGCGGCGGGAAGAACTCGACCGAGAAGGTCGTCCGCCCGTTCCCCAACCGGTCCACCACCGTCATAGGAGTCAGAATAGAAGGCTGCCTGACGAACTCAGCCTGCGTGGCGGTGCGGGTGGCGGAACCTCTCCGGGATCCCGGACTGATGTATGTCCGATACACGGCGCTCGGGCTGTCCTCGCCAGGCGAACGCTGAGAACCCGCGGCGGTGCAAGCGCCGAGGGTGGGCTAAACGCCTCCGGCGTTTCAAGAACGAGGAGTTCCCGGCTACGCTCCGGAGTCCTCCCAACGACTGGGAGCGAACCGGTAGCCCGGGCAGCCGAAGCCGAACGCCATCGCGGAGGATGGTGGGGTGCCTCCATCACAATCGGTTACCGCGCAAGCAGCCAGCAAGGACACCGTCGTGGAGTCGAGCCTTCCCGATCAGGTCCAGCGGGAGCTGACCGAATTCCTGCGGGCCCGCCGCACCGAGGCCGCCGAGCTCGATCCGGCGTTCGGCGCCGCGGTGGCCGAGCTGGCCGACTTCGTGCTCAGCGGCGGCAAGCGCATCCGCCCGACGTTCGCCTGGTGGGGCTGGCGCGCCGCCGGTGGCAGCGACGAGGGCCCGGCCGCGATCGCGATGCTGCGGGCGGCCAGCGCCCTGGAGCTGCTGCAGGCCTGCGCACTGGTGCACGACGACCTCATCGACGAGTCCGACACCAGGCGCGGCAACCCGACCGTGCACCGCAAGTTCGAGCAGGTCCACCAGGAGTCCGGCTTCGCCGGGGACGACCGCCAGTTCGGCATGGCGGGTGCCGTGCTGCTGGGCGACCTGGCGCTGTCCTGGGCCGACGACATGCTGCACAGCGCGGGGATCCCGCCTGCCGCGCTGAACCGGGCGCTGCGGCCGTGGCGCGCGATGCGCACGGAGGTGCTCGCCGGGCAGTACCTGGACGTGCTCGGCCAGGTCCGCGGCGACGAGTCCCCGCAGGCCGCGCTGCGGATCTGCCAGCTCAAGGCCGCGTCCTACACGGTGCAGCGCCCGCTGGAGGTGGGCGCCGAGATCGCCGGGGCGAGCCCGGCGGCGCTGGAGGCGTTGCGCCGGTTCGGTTCCGACATCGGTGTCGCCTTCCAGCTGCGCGACGACCTCCTCGGCGTCTTCGGCGACCCCGAGGTGACCGGCAAGCCCGCGGGCGACGACCTGCGCGAGGGCAAGCGGACGCTGCTGATCGCCGAAGCCGCGGCCACCGCGCTCAAGCAGGGCGACCAGGAGGCCCTGGACCTGCTGCACGGCGTTCTCGGCGACCCCGACCTGGACGAGCAGCGCGTCGAGCAGGCGCGGCAGCTGCTCACCCGGCTCGGCGCGGTGGCCGCGGTGGAGAAGCAGATCACCGACCTGACCGGGTCGGCGCTGCTCGCGCTGCACGGCGCCGACCTGGCCGAACCGGCCGCGTCGCGGCTCGCCGAGCTGGCCGTCGCCGTCACCGACCGCACCCGCTGATGCGCACCACCACCGGTCGCAGCGACCACGTCCTGGTCCTCGGTGCCGGCCTCGCCGGGCTCACCACCGCGCTGCACCTGGCCGGGGCCGGCCGGCAGGTGACGGTGGTGGAGCGCGCGCCGCTGCCCGGCGGCCGCGCCGGGCTGCACCGGCTGGACGGCTACCGCATCGACACCGGCCCGACCGTGCTGACCATGCCGGAGCTGGTAGACGAAGCGCTGCACGCGGTCGGCAGCTCGCTGGCCGAACGGCTCGACCTGGTTCCGCTGCACCCGGCCTACCAGGCGCGCTTCGCCGACGGCTCGGTGCTGGACGTGCACACCGACGCCGAAGCCATGGAGCAGGAGGTGCGCCGCTTCGCCGGACCCGCGGAGGCGGCCGGGTACCGGCGGCTGCGGGGCTGGCTGACCGAGGTGTACCGGGCGGAGATGCACCGGTTCATCGACGCCAACTTCGACTCCCCGCTGGACCTGGTGTCACCGGAGCTCGCCCGGCTGACCGCGCTGGGCGGTTTCGGGCGCCTGGGACCGGCCATCGGACGTTTCCTCGGCGACGAGCGGTTGCGCCGGGTGTTCTCGTTCCAGGCGCTCTACGCGGGCCTCGACCCGCGTCGCGCACTCGCCCTGTACGCGGTCATCTCGTACATGGACACCGTCAACGGCGTGTGGTTCCCGCGCGGCGGGATGCACGCGGTGCCCCAGGCGCTCGCCGACGCGGCAGCCGAGGCAGGCGTCGCGTTCCGCTACGACACCGAGGTCACCGACCTGGAGCGCCGGGGCGACCGGATCGTCGCAGCGCGCACGGTTGCCGGTGAGCGGATCAGCGCCGACGCGTTCGTGTTCACCCCGGACCTGCCGGTGGTGCACCGCTTGCTCGGGCACCGGCCGAGGCGGCGGCTGCGCTGGTCGCCGTCGGCCGTGGTGCTGCACGCGGGAACCACGCGCAACTGGTCCGACGCGCACCACACCATCTCCTTCGGCGCGGCCTGGGACCGGACGTTCACCGAGATCATCCGCGACGGCACCCTGATGAGCGATCCGTCGCTGCTGGTCACGCGGCCGACGACGACCGATCCGTCGCTGGCACCGGAAGGCCGCGACCTGCACTACGTGCTGGCGCCGTGCCCGAACCTGGCCACCGCGCGATTCGACTGGGACCGCATCGGCCCCGCCTACCGCGACGAGCTGCTGCGCACCTTGGAGCGGCGCGGATTCACCGATTTCGGCGCCTCGATCGAGGTGCAGGAGCTGGTGACGCCCGCCGACTGGGCCGCCCAGGGCCATGCCGCCGGGACACCGTTCTCCGCCGCGCACACCTTCCCGCAGACCGGCCCGTTCCGGCCGCGCAACCTGGTCCACGGCCTGGACAACGTCGTGCTCGCCGGATCCGGGACCACGCCGGGCGTCGGCGTGCCCCCGGTCCTCATCTCCGGGAAGCTAGCGGCTCAGCGCATCACCGGGTCGTGAGCGCGCTGCTGCGCGCCCACAACCGCATTTTCCCGGTCTTGAAACGCCGAAGGCGTTCGGCCCACCCTCGCAGCTTGCACCGCCGCGGGTTCTCAGCGTTCGCCTGGCGAGGACGGCCCGGCTGCCATGTATTGGCCACACATAAAGCCGGGCACCCGCAGTCCAGGCGGGCGCTGCAACTCCCGCAGGGGGGCCGCCACCCGCACCGCCACGCAGAACGAGCTCGTCAGACAGGCTTGTCAGAAACCCATCGCCTGGGCGCGGCGCTTTACCTCGCGGCCGCGGTCGCCGCGCAGGGCGTCGATCGGAGTTCCCGGCAGCGTGTCGTCCGGGGTGAACAGCCAGCGCAGGATCTCGTCCTCGTGGTAGCCGGAGTCCCGGAGCAGGGTGATCGTGCCAGGCAGGCCCTTCACTATCTCGTTGCCGGTCAGGAACGCGTCGGGAACGCCGAGCACGGCGTCGCGACGCAGGGCCAGCAGATGTCCATCACGAATCAGTTGGTGCACCCGGGTCACGGACCGCCCGAGCCGTTCGGCGACGGCCTCCAGCGGAACGACCTCCACATCGGGAGCGAGCACATCCGGGGCAGCTGGGATCGCACTCACGCTGCATACCTTGCCACATCGGACCGACCGACGCCGAGCACCGGCGTCCCGGAGATCCCCGCGCCGCGCGTCCGGCGCCGTCCTACGATCAAGATCATGACCGATCCCACCACCTGGCCCCGGCGTGTCGTCCGCACCTGCCACAATCGTGGTCGGAACGGTTAACCGGCGGTTGGCGGACGATGACTTCTGAGACACGGCGAGGACGCGGCGCGAGCCTCGTCGGAGCCATGCTCGAACGCCGGTACCGGGTCGACGCGCTGCTCGCCCGCGGTGGCATGTCCACCGTCTACCGGGGCCTGGACACCCGCCTGGACCGGCCGGTGGCGATCAAGGTCATGGACGCGCAGTACTCCGGCGACCGGTCGTTCGTGGAGCGCTTCGAGCGCGAGGCACGGGCCGCGGCCAAGCTGCACAACCCCGACATCGTGGCCGTCTACGACCAGGGCGTGGACCACGGCACCGGTGAGGAGCACGTCTTCCTGGTGATGCAGCTGGTCGAGGGCTGCACGCTGCGCGACCTGATCATGGACCGGGGCCCGTTGCCGCTGGCCACGGCGCTGAGCGTGATCGAGCCGGTGCTCTCCGCTCTGGAAGCCGCGCACCGGGCCGAGATGGTGCACCGCGACGTCAAGCCGGAGAACGTGCTGATCGGCACCGACGGCTCGGTCAAGGTCGCCGACTTCGGGCTGGTCCGCGCGGCCGCCGAGGCGGGCACGACCAGCGGCAGCGTCATCCTCGGCACCGTCGCCTACCTCTCCCCCGAGCAGGTCACCACCGGTGCCGCCGACGCGCGCACCGACGTCTACGCCGCCGGGATCGTGCTCTACGAGATGCTCACCGGCCGGCCGCCCTACGTCGGCGACACCGCGCTCTCGGTGGCCTACCGGCACGTGAACGACGACGTGCCGCCGCCGGTCGAGCAGGTTCCCGACCTCCCGCCTGCCATCAACGACCTGGTGGTGCGCGCCACCCGCCGCGATCCGGCGCAGCGCCCGCAGAGCGCCGAGGCGTTCCTCGCCGAGGTGCAGCAGGCGCGGGCCGAGCTCGGCATCTCGCTGGCCCCGGCGCCGGTGCCGGAGTCCGCCGAGAGCACCACCCTGATGCCCAAGATCACCGACGACGATCCGCCGACGGCGCAGATCCCGGTCGTCCAGAACGCGCCGCCGCCGGTGCAGCCGCAGCGCACCCGGGCGATGCTGCGCCCGGCCACCGGTGACGACTACACGCAGGAGATGGCGCCGGTCCCGGCGGCCGGACCCGCTCCGCAGCGCGGGCGCGGGCGCGGGCGCCGGACCGTCGCGGTGTGGACCGCGATCGTCCTGGTGCTCGCCGCCCTCGTCGGCGGAGCCGCGTTCTGGCTCGGCCTGGGCAGCTACGTCGACGTGCCCAAGCTCGTCGGCGAGCAGGAGGCGGCGGCGCAGGAAGCGCTCGCCGCCGTCGACCTGAGCGGCAACGTGACCAGGGAGAACGACAACAACGTGCCGGAAGGCGTGGTGATCAGCTCGAACCCCCGCGAGGGTTCGCAGGTGCGCACCGGCAGCACCGTCGACCTGGTGGTGTCGCTGGGCAAGCCCAAGGTGCCGGAGATCACCGAGGGCATGCCGCTGGCCGAGGCCGAGAGCCTCATCCGCAACGCGAAGCTGCAGCCGAAGCACGACGAGTCCGCCGACCAGTTCCACACCACCGTGCCGGAGGGCCGGGTCATCACCGTCGACCCGGCGCCGGGCACGCCGCTGAACATCAGCAGCCAGGTGTCGCTGATCGTCAGCAAGGGACCACCGCCGGTCCCGGTGCCCGACGTGCGCGGGATGAGCCGCGACGACGCCTTCGCCACTTTGAGCAACGCCGGATTCGAGCCCTACGAGCTGGGCAAGGAGTTCGACGCCGACGTGGCGGCCGACCACGTCATCAGCACCGATCCGGCGATCGGCGAAGAGGTCCGGCTGGTCGGCAGGCCGCGGATCGGGGTGCTGCTGTCGAACGCGGTGACGGTTCCCAGCTTCACCGGCGGAACCGTCGAGGAAGCGCAGCAGAAGGCGCAGGAGCTCGGGCTGGTCCTCAACGTCACCTCGATCTTCCCGCGGGACAACATGCGGGTCCTGACGCAGTACCCGTTCGCCGATTCGCGCGTCGAGCCGGGAAGCGAGATCCACATAACGGCGTTCTGATGTGATCCTGATCTCCATCGGGTTGCGTAACGTTTTCCCGATGTGGGATCTACCTGCGCCTACTCGGCCCCGGAATCCACCCGATCGGTGACCTAACGGCCGATCTTTCCTGGTCACAGGCGGCACGCGGAGCCGTTGTGGAAATATTGGGAGCACGATGCCCCCGAGCGTTTCCACCGAGTCGGCACCCGACTGGTCCGAGCGGACCAACAACACGACAGCCGACCAGGCCACCGGCGAACGGCGCGAGAGCCGTCCGCTGCCCTTGCGCACCATCGCACTGGGTGCGATCGGCTCCGTGCTGCTGCTGATCGGTTCCTTCGGCGCGGGCGGAACGCTCGTGCACGACCCGGTCCTCGGCACCGGCCCGCTGTCGGTGCTGCGCTACGGGCACGGCCGCGACGTCGCGGTCACCGTGGTCTACATCGGGTTCGCGCTGCTGGTGTGGGCGTGGGTGCGGCTCGGCCGCGGCGTGCTCGCCCACCTGGTGACCTCCCGCGGCGTGCTGTGGGCGACGGTCGCCTGGCTGCTGCCGATGCTCATCGCCCCGCCGCTGTTCACCCGCGACGTCTACAGCTACCTCGGTCAGGGACTGCTGGCGCTGCACGGCCTCGACCCCTACGGCGTCGGCCCGTCCACGCTCACCGGCCCGATCCCGGAGAACGTGCACCCGACCTGGCAGACCACGCCGGCGCCCTACGGGCCGCTGTTCATGGGCGTGGCCAAGGGCGTGATCCTGCTGGCCGGGCACGACGTCATCGCCAGCGTCATCGTGATGCGACTGGTGCTGCTGGGCGGCCTGGCGCTGCTGATCGGGGCGCTGCCCGGCCTGGTGCGCCACCTCGGCGGCCGGTTGCCGGTCGCGCTGTGGCTGGTCGCGACCAGCCCGATGACCGTGGTGCACCTGGTCGGCGGCCCGCACAACGACATGCTGATGATCGGGCTGCTGGCCGTCGGCACGCTGCTGGTGCTGGAGGGCCGCCACGTCAGCGGCATCGCGCTGGTCTCGGCGGCGATGGCGATCAAGGCCACCGCTGGGCTGGCGCTGCCGTTCCTGGTGTGGATCTGGGCGTCCCGGCTGACCGGCCCGCTGTGGCAGCGGTTCCTGCGCGCGGTGTTCCCCGCGGTCGGGGTGTTCGCGGTGGTCTTCGGGGCGTGCACGCTGCTGGCCAAGGTCGGGTTCGGCTGGCTGTCCGCGCTGTCGGCGCCCGGCATGATCGTCAACTACCTGTCCGCGCCGACAGCCGTGGGCCAGGCGGTGCACAGCCTGGTCTCGCTGTTCGGCGAGACCAACATCTGGCCGTTCGTGGGCACCACCCGCACGCTCGGCTCGCTGCTGCTGGTGGCGATCCTGGTGTGGAACTGGTGGCAGGCCCGCGAAGGCGGCCCGGAGGCGATCCGCCGCGCGGCGATCGTCCTGTGCTTCGGCGCCTTCCTGTCGCCGGTCCTGCTGCCCTGGTACACGACCTGGGGCCTCGCGCTGGGCGCGGCCTTCGCCTGGACGCCGCGCGCCCTGTCCTACGTGGTCGGAGCCTCGATCGCGCTGGTGCTGGCGTACTACCCGGACGGCGAGCAGGCGATGTACAACTGGCCGTTCGTTGCGGTGGGCATCGGCGCGGCCGTGCTCGGCGCGCTGTCCCTGGTCCGCTACGACCCGCTGGGGCTCAGTCCCGCCTTCGGGAGCCTGTCCCGGACGCAGTCCGCAACGCGCCGATAGCCGCTTCGACCGCCGTCACCCCGGCCAGGTCCCGGTGGTGCACGAGGAACAGGGTGCGGTCCTGCTCCGGCGTCGCGGCCGCCACGTGGACCCGGGGATCCTGGAACGCGGTCAGGGCGAGTTGCGGCAGCAGCGCGACCCCCAGCCCAGCCGCCACCAACGCCTGGGTGACCACGTAGTCGTCGGTGCCGTGGTGGATGTCCGGATCGAAACCGGCTGACCTGCACACATCGACGAGATTCGCGGTGCACGACTCGCACCCGCCGATCCACCGCTCGTCGTGCAGCTCCGCCAGCTCCACCACCGCGGCCCGGTGCGGGCTGTCGGCGGGCAGGACCACGCGGAGCTGTTCGGTCCCGAGCGCCAGCCACACCAGGTCCGGGTCCTGCTCCGGGGAACCGTGGGTGAAGACCATCGCCAGTTCCGCGCCGCCGGTGGACACCATCCGGATCGCCTCCGGCGGCTCGGCTTCGCGCAGCCGGACGGTCAGGCCGGATGCTCCGCGCGCAGCGCTGTGACCGCTGCCGGGACCAGGGTCGCCGAGGCGGACGGGAACGCGGCCAGCCGCAGCGTGCCTGCCCGCAACTCGACCAGCTCGGCCAAGTCCTCCTCCGCCGCGCGCAACCGGGCGGAGAGCGCCTCGGCGTGCCGCGCGAGCACCTGCCCGGCTTCGGTGAGCCGCACGCCGCGCGGGTGGCGCAGCACCAGGGCAGTGCCCGCCTGGCGTTCCAGCTGACGCAGGTGCTGGCTGACCGCGGGCTGGGTCCAACCGAGCGCCCGCGCCGCCGCGCCGAGCGAGCCCGCCCGCGCGATCTCCCGGAAGACCAACAACCGCTGCGCGTCCACGCCCCAAGTTTCCCTTGGGCCGGTGCCAAGCAAGACCGGGCTACCGCCGCCGGCGGCACCCGGAGAAGCTGTCGGCGAGGTCGTTCGGCGAAGCTCAGGAGGGCGCATGCGGACCATCGGGATGCTCGGCGGGATGAGCTGGGAATCCTCGGCCGAGTACTACCGGCTGATCAACGAGGGCAGCCGCGGTCGGCTCGGCGGGCACCGCACGGTGCCGACCGTGCTGTTCAGCGTCGACTTCGCCGAAGTCGCGGCCATGCAGGAAGCCGGGGCGTGGGGGCAGGCGGGCGAATTCCTCGCCGATGCCGCCCGACGGGTGCAGCAGGCCGGAGCCGAGCTGATCGTGTTGTGCACCAACACCATGCACCAGGTCGCCGACACCATCGAGAAGGCCGTCGACGTGCCGTTCGCGCACATCGTGGACGCCACTGCGCAGCGGATCGCGGCCGCCGGCCACCGGAAGGTCGGGCTGCTGGGCACCCGCTACACGATGGAGCTCGACTTCTACCGGGCCAGGATGCGCGACCTGCACGGCATCGAGGTCGTCGTGCCGGCCGAGCCCGACCGCAGCCTGGTGCACGACGTCATCTACCGGGAGCTGACCCGCAACCGCGTCGAGGACGGCTCACGCGCGCAGTACGTCCGGGTGATCCGGGAGCTGGCGGATCGCGGCGCTGAAGCGGTGGTGCTGGGCTGCACCGAGATCACCCTGCTGATCGGCCCGGAGGACAGCCCGCTGCCGCTGTTCGACTCCACCCGTCTGCACGTCGAGCACGTCCTCGACCTCGCCCTGAGCTGAAGGAGGGCCTGGAGCCGGCGACTCCAGGCCCTTCTCGCAGCGGTTCAGCCGCGGAGCATCTCCGCGACCAGGAACGCCAGCTCCAGCGACTGCTGGGTGTTCAGGCGCGGGTCGCAGGCCGTCTCGTAGCGGCCCGCGAGGTCGGCGTCGGAGATCTCCTGCGCGCCGCCCACGCACTCCGTGACGTCCTCACCGGTCAGCTCGATGTGGATGCCGCCGGGGTGGGTGCCGAGGCGGTGGTGCACCTCGAAGAAACCCTGCACCTCGTCCACGATGCGGTCGAAGTGGCGGGTCTTGTAGCCGGTGCTGGCCTCGTGGGTGTTGCCGTGCATCGGGTCGCACTGCCAGATCACCTGGTGACCGGACGCGGTGACCTTCTCCACGATGGCGGGCAGCACGTCGCGGACCTTGCCGTTGCCCATCCGGCTGATCAGGGTGAGCCGGCCCGGCTCGTTGTTCGGGTCCAGCCGCTCGACGTACTCCACGGCCTGCTCCGGCGTGGTGCCGGGGCCGATCTTGATGCCGATCGGGTTGGAGATCAGCTCGGCGAAGGCGACGTGCGCGCCGTCGAGCTGGCGGGTCCGCTCGCCCACCCACAGGAAGTGGCCGGACAGGTCGAACAGGCGCGGCTTGTCGCCGGTGGTGTCCAGCCGCAGCATGGCGCGCTCGTAGTCCATCACCAGCGCCTCGTGGCTGGCGTAGAACTGCACCGCGTGCAGGCTGGAGTCGTCGACGCCGCAGGCCGCCATGAAGCGCAGGCCGCGGTCGATCTCGGCGGCCACCGACTCGTAGCGCTCCCCGGCCGGGGAGTTGAGCACGAAGTCCTTGTTCCAGTCGTGCACCTTGGTCAGCGCGGCCATCCCGGCGCTGGTCAGCGCGCGGGAAAGGTTCATCGCGGCGCTGGCGTTGGCGTAGGCGCGGATCAGCCGCGACGGGTCGTGGCGCCGCGCGGCCTCGGTGGCGACCAGCGAGTTGATCATGTCGCCGCGGTAGGACGGCAGGCCCAGCGCGTCGGTGTCGCTGGAGCGCGGCTTGGCGTACTGCCCGGCGATGCGGCCGAGCTTGACCACCGGCATGCTCGCGCCGTAGGTCAGCACCACGGCCATCTGCAGCAAGGTGCGGATGTTGCCGCGGATGTGCGGCTCGGTGTTGTCCGCGAAGGTCTCCGCGCAGTCCCCGCCCTGGAGCAGGAAGGCCTCCCCCCGCGCGACCGCCGCGAGGTGCTGGCGCAGCTGGTCGACCTCGGAGGGCACGGTCACCGGAGGAACGCTCTCCAGCACCTTCCGGACGTTGTTCGCCTGCTCCTGGTCCGGCCACTTGGGCTGCTGGGCGGCCGGGC
The DNA here is from genome assembly GCF_003635025.1 of Saccharopolyspora antimicrobica. Classification (GTDB taxonomy): domain Bacteria; phylum Actinomycetota; class Actinomycetes; order Mycobacteriales; family Pseudonocardiaceae; genus Saccharopolyspora; species Saccharopolyspora antimicrobica. The sequence continues at coordinate 622,018 of NZ_RBXX01000002.1, forward strand.
GGCTCAGGGCGTCGTCGAGCCGGGCGCGCATCTCGGGCGGCAGCGGCGGGAGTTCGGGCAGGTCATCCACGGGGACGTCGACGGTCCAGTTCACGCATCCAGAATAGGCGGTCCGCGCCAGTGCTTTTACTCCGGGAAGCCGGTCCCACCATGCGGAAGCCCAGCCGGGCTCGATTCAGTAGCCCCGCCAGGCGTGCGGCAGCGCGGCGCCGCGCCGTGGTGCGCGGTGGGCAAGATCGCGTGAACCCGCGCGATTCCGCTCCGAACACGCACTGTGCCCGCTAGGCTCCCGTCCGTTCAACACGCGGAAGGGGCAGCAGTGACGGGCGCGCGCTGGGAGCCGCAGCGAGAACAGCCGGAGCGCAAGTCGATGGCGCAGTGGTTGTGGCCGATCGGACTCATCGCGGACGTCGCCGCCGTGGCCACGCTGCTCAGCGGCTCGACGAAGGTCCTCGTCGTGGTTCTCGCAGCGGTGGCGCTGCTGCTCGGCACAACGCTTCTGGCGACGAGCTTCGGCAAGCCGGTTGGCTGGCGGGTGGTGGTGTCGGTCACCGGGATCGTGGCGGGTGCGGTCGTGATCGCCGTCGTCGCCACGCAAGCCCTGACGGTGCCGGTGAACGTCAACGCCGACGGGCAGCACCATCCGGTCGACACGCCCTCGACCGAACAGCCCGCCCCGCCGAGCTCAGCACCCGTGACTGCCTCGGCTCCGCCGACCGAATCCCCCGCCTCCGATCCCGCGGTCAAACGCCAGAGCGGCGACAAGCCCATCGTGCTGACCAGCCGCTACGGTCTGGATCTGGATTCCGACGCGCAATACTGGATCACCGAGAGCTCAGGAGATTCTTCCTCCTCGCAAGACCTCACGTACGACGGCTACTACTTGAACGCACCCTGGCACCTGGCAGCGGCCACGCCTGAGGCGACCTTCGAGGACTGCGTACGAGCGGGATACCGCAGCTACACCGATATGAACGCTCTCGAAGCCAACTCCGCGCTCTGCGTCAAAACATCCAGCGGAGCCTACGCCCGGGTCGTCATCACCGAGAAGAAGTCCTCGCAGCTGACGCTCGACGTCGTCGTCTGGAACAAGCCGAGCTAGTTCGCGGTCTCCTTCTCCCGCTGCCACTGCGCCTCGACCGCGTCGGCGTCGTAGCCGACCGGCTCCCAGCGCTTGGCCAGCAGCGCCACCAGGCCCATCAGCGGTGCGAGGGCGATCACCCAGAACACACCGCTGCCGAGCGCGGCGCTGAGCACCGGGAAGAAGAACAGCGCGAGCGTGGAGCCGACCCGCAGGGTGCCCTGGTTGAAGCCGATGCCGGTGCCGCGCATGGTCGTCGGGTAGCTCAGCGAGGCGAAGCTCATGAAGTGCGCGCCCGGCCCGGAGGCCTGGGCGAACATGAACGCGCCCAGCGCGAAGATCGCGAACAGCACGTAGGCGGTGGCCGAGGGCTTGCCGATGAGCGCCAGCACCACCAGCGACGTCAGCTGCACCGCGAAGCCCAGGAACGTCATCCTCCAGGCGCCGGCCTTGTTGGCCAGCCGGATGCCGAGGAATCCGCCGGTGACCGCGAAGACCAGGTTGAGCACCAGCGATGCGGTGATGGTGTTCAGCGCGCCCTGCGCCAGGATGCTGGCGATGATGATCGGCAGGCCGTAGGCGACCGCGTTGTAGCCGAAGGTCTGGGCCAGGCCGATGGCCAGCGCCTGGACGGTCCGGGCGCGGTAGCGGGGCTCGAAGAGCCGGGCGAAGTCGCGCAGGCCGCGGCGCTCGGCCTTCTGCTGCTCGGGCACCTCGGCGTCCGGGGCCACCACCGCGTTGACTCCGTAGGACTTGCGCAGGATCTCCGCGGCGCGCTCCAGATCGCCCTGGTTGGCCGCCCAGGACGGCGATTCGTTCATGTACTTGTTGCGCACCAGCAGGATCACGATGGCGGGCACCGCGCCGAAGCCGACGGTGAACCGCCACAGCAGGTCGTGGTGCTCGTCGGGCAGCGCGAAGTACAGCCCCATGATCACCAGGTAGCAGGCGCTGGTGGCCACGTACCAGGCAGGCGACCAGGCGGCGGTGCGCGATCCCTTGCTGCCCTTGCCCTTGAGCCGGGAGAACTCGGCCAGGAAGGCCATGGCCACCGGGATGTCCATGCCGACGCCGAAGCCCATGAGGAACCGGAAGAAGATCAGCACTTCCATGTTCGGCGCGAGCGCGCAGCCGAGCGCGGAGACGACGAAGAACAGCATGTCGGCCATGAACACCCGGTAGCGGCCGAGCCGGTCCACCAGGACGCCGCCGAGCCAGGCGCCGAAGATCGCGCCGACGCTGATGGAGGCGGTGACCGCGCCCGCACCGGCCGGGGACAGGCCGAACTGCTGCTTGATGTCGGTGATGCCGTAGGCCAGCGAGGTCAGGTCGTAGGCGTCGAGGAAGATGCCGCCGAGCGCCAGCAGCACGATCATCCTCGCGTGGCTGCCCCGGGCAGCACCGGAGTTGACCAGATCGGTGACGTCCCGAGCCGAGCGGATGAGCACCTGCTCCCCACCGGCCACCGGTTGCGTGGACACTGCTTCCCCTTCGCGTCGAAGAACCTGCGAGGCGAAGGGAGCGCACGGCGCGAGCACCCGTGCACGGCCCCGACGCCCGATCGCGAGGGGTTAGCCTAACTGGTGGAACAGGTGCGTCCACATGCTGGAACACCGCAGGACCTTGAGCCGTGCCCCGGAACCGATTCGCGCAATTTCAATTGAAATCAGAGGTCTGATTTCAATTGAAATTGCGCACCCACCCGGCGGGGTGGCCGGGGACGGCCCGGCCACGGGAAGGTCAGCCGAAGAGGACTTCGGCCTCCGCGTAGCGCTCCAGGGGGACCGTCTTGAGGCGGGCAGTCGCCTCGCTCAGCGGAACCCGGACGATGTCCGTGCCGCGGAGCGCGACCATCTTGCCGAAGTCGCCCTCGGTGATCGCGTCGATGGCGTGCAGGCCGAAGCGGGTCGCCAACACCCTGTCGTAGGCCGTCGGGGTGCCGCCGCGCTGCACGTGGCCGAGCACCACCGCGCGGGACTCCTTGCCGGTGCGCCTAGCGATCTCGTCGGCCAGCCAGGTGCCGACGCCGCCCAGCCGGACGTGCCCGAAGGCGTCGCGTTCGCCGGTGACCAGCAGTTCCTTGCCGCCCTCCGGCACCGCGCCCTCGGCGACCACGATGATCGGCGCGTACTGCCGCTCGAAGCGCTGCTCCACCCACTCGCAGACCCGCTCGACGCTGAACGGCTGCTCCGGCACCAGGATCACGTTGGCGCCGCCGGCCAGCCCGGAGTGCAGGGCGATCCAGCCCGCGTGGCGGCCCATCACCTCCACCACCAGCGCGCGGTGGTGCGATTCCGCCGTGGTGCGCAGCCGGTCGATGGCCTCGGTGGCGATGTGCACCGCCGTGTCGAAGCCGAAGGTGTAGTCGGTGGCGTCCAGGTCGTTGTCGATCGTCTTCGGCACCCCGACCACCGGCACCCCGTCGTGGGTGAGCTGCTCGGCGACGCCGAGGGTGTCCTCGCCGCCGATCGCGATCAGCGCGTCCACCCGGTGCTCGGCCAGGGTCGCCTTCAGCCTGGCGATGCCGTCGTCGATCTTGTACGGGTTGGTCCGCGAGGAGCCGAGGATGGTGCCACCGCGGCTGAGGATGTCCTCGACGCGGTCCAGGGTGAGCGGCGTGGTCAAGCCCTCCACCGGCCCCAGCCAGCCGCTGCGGAATCCCAGAATCTCGTGCTGGTGCACGGAAATCCCCTTGCGGGTCGCCGCCCGGAGCACCGCGTTGAGACCGGGGCAGTCGCCACCTCCGGTGAGCACTCCGACACGCATTCCAGCGGGCATGGTTCTCGCCGCCTCCTCAGTGAGCCAGTTGTGATCGAGGTCTCCCCCGAGCACAGCCTGACACGAACTGGATCGTTGCAGCAAGTAACCGCGTATTTACCATTCGAAGTCGTCGCCCGCCTGGGAACGGACGAACCGCCCAGAACCTGTCGGGGTAGCCGTCCGCGCCTCATAAGCGGGGCCAGCCGCTTGGAGTACGCACGCGGCTTCCACCCGCGGGTTCTGAGTGGTTTCGCCCCTCCGCCGTGTATCGGACTTACATCAGGAGGGGCACCCGCACCGCCACGCGGACCAGCCACCGACAAGCTTTCAGATCGCGAAGCCCCGCTTGCGGCGGACGTCCTCGATCACCTTCCAGCGCTCGAGGTTGTGCTTGGCGTCGGCGAGGGCGTCGTGGGCGTTGTCCGGGGCCGAAGGCAGCTTCGGCTTGCCGACGTCCTCCCAGCGCTGGCGCAGGTCCCGGGTGAACTTCGGGATCCGGGACGGCAGCATCGGCATCGGCCCCCACAGCTGGGCCAGCGCCACGTGGTCGTAGGCCGCGTACCAGGCCCACAGCTCGGGGTTCGAGCCGCGCGCGGTCATGAAGCTGTAGAGGTCTTCGCGGATCCGGGCGCGGGAGCGCCAGCACGGGTCGGCGGGCGGCGGCAGCTGCGGCAGCACGTGCTGCCGGACCCAGGCGCCGGCCCGCGACGCGTCGAACTCGGTGGACACCGCGTAGAACTCGCGGCCGGTCTCGTCGACCATCCCGATCGACACCAGCTCGATGGTCTGCCCGTCCTCGATGAACTCGCAGTCGTAGAAGAACCTCACCAGGGAAGCGTAGGTGCCGGTCCGCGACCGCTCCGGGCGGGGCTTCAGCCCGCCTTCGACTCGGGCACCCGGCCGCCCGGGCGGGGCTTCCAGCCCGCGACCTGCTTGCCCTGCGCGGTCATCTCGTCCTTGACCTTGGCCGCGTAGACGTCCACGTACTCCTGGCCGGACAGCTCCATCAGCGCGTACATGATCTCGTCGGTGATGGAGCGCTCCACGAACCGGTCGCCCGCCATCCCCTCGTAGCGGGAGAAGTCCAGCGGCGGCCCGACCTTGACCACGACCTTGTGCGGATACCACATCTTCGAGCCGATCGGGTTGACCCGGTCGGTGCCGAACATCGCGATCGGGATCACCGGCGCACCGGATTCCAGCGCCATCCGCGCCACCCCGGTCTTGCCCTTGTACAGCCGGCCGTCCGGTGAGCGGGTGCCCTCCGGGTAGACGCCGAGCAGCTTGCCCTCGCGCAGCAACCGGACCCCGGTGTCCAGCGCGGCCTGCGCGGCGGCGCCGCTGGAGCGGTCGATCGGGACCTGGCCGACACCGGAGAAGAAGTACTTCTTGAACTTGCCCTTCACGCCCTTGCCGGTGAAGTACTCGCGCTTGGCCAGGAAGGTGACCCGCCGCGGCATCATCAGCGGCATGAAGAACGAGTCGGCGACCGCGAGGTGGTTGCTGACCAGGATCGCGCTGCCCCGGGTGGGCACGTGCTCGACGCCTTCGACCTTCGGGCGGCAGAACAGCTTCATCAAGGGCCCGAGCAGAATGTGCTTCATCACCCAGTACAACACCGCGCCGCCGCCTCCCTGCCCCGCAAGATTTCGCTGCTCAGCCTACGGAGCAGGCGCGACCAGCACAATGCGGCGCCGGTGAAGGTGATCTAGACGATTGTTTCCGGCCGAATCCGCGGCCGCGGGGTTCTCAGAGGTTTCCTGACGAGGACGGCCCCTCGACCGTGCATCGGACGAACATCAGGAGGGCACCCGCAGTCCAGGGAACCTCTGAGGTTCTGCCACGCAAAACGAGCCTGAAACCAGCAAGTTCGCGAGGCCGTCCCGTTCGTCGGAGTCTCATGCGACCATGAAGCGGTACAGGCACGCCGATGCTTTGGGAGGCTGCAGTGCCCGTGCTTTCCGGCGCCGAACCGTTCTCGCACGACGGGTCGGACGACATCGGCGTACTGCTCTGCCACGGTTTCACCAGCACTCCGCAGAGCATGCGGGCCTGGGGCGAGCACCTGGCCGCGGAGGGGTGCACCGTCCGCTGCCCGCTGCTGCCCGGCCACGGCACGCGCTGGCCCGACCTCAACCGGACCACCTGGCACGACTGGTACCGGGCCGCGGAGGCCGAGCTCGCGGAGCTGCGCGGGCGGTGCTCGTCGGTGTTCGTGTTCGGCCAGTCGATGGGCGGCACGCTCACCCTCCGGCTGGCCCAGGAGCACCCGGACATCGCGGGCATCGTGCTGGTCAACCCGTCGGTGCTGACCCAGCGCCGGGCGGCGCGACTGCTGCCGCTGCTCAGCCGGGTGTGGCCCGCGGCGGGCGGGATTCCCGGCGACATCGCCAAACCCGGCGGGTTCGAGCTGGCCTACCAGCGGCTCCCGCTGCGGGCGATGGCGAGCCTGCAGCAGCTGTGGGGCGTCGTGCGCGCCGATCTGGGGCGGATCCGGCAGCCGGTGCTGCTGTTCCGCTCCGCGGTCGACCACGTCGTCGAACCGGTGAACGCCGCGACCGTGCTGGACGGCGTGCGCAGCGAGGACCTCACCGAGGTCGTGCTGGCGGACAGCTTCCACGTCGCGACGTTGGACCACGACGCGCCGCGGCTGTTCAGCGGTAGCGTCGAATTCCTGCAACGGATCCACCGCGATCGGGTCGAGGAACTCGTATGAGCACGCGCCGCGACAACGCCGACGGGCCGGAGGACATCGACGCGGCCTTCGCCGAGATCGTCGCCGACCTGGAGCGGGACGAGAACTTCGCGCGCTGGCCCGATGACGACGAGCCGGCCGCCGCGGGCGAGAGGCCCGAAGCGCCGCCGGTGGCCGCCGGGCCGACCGCGGCCGCACCGGTCGAGAGCGGGCCGCGCGACTGGGCGGCCCCGGCCAACGAGGAGGACGAGCACTACGTCCCGCCGGAGCCCCCGCCGCTGCCGACCCCGCGCCCGACGACCATGGCGGGCATCGTCGTGGTCGTGATCGGCGTGCTGTTCGCGCTGGTGCCGGGCCTGGCCGGGCTGTCCGGCACGATCACCCTGCCGCTGGGCCTGGTGCTGATCAGCGGCGGCATCGGCTGGCTCCTGCTCCGCCTGCGCCAGCCCCCGCGCAACTCCGACGACGACGGCGCCCAGGTCTGAATCACCCGGGCGGCCTCAGCCTCCGGAGGCGGCTTTGGCGGTGGTGAGGACGTGTTCCCGGGCCAGGGTCGCCGCGCCGATCATGGCCGCCGGGTCACCGTGGTGGGCGACCACCACGTCGGCCAGCGGGCGGTGCCCGGCGCCGGTGATCATCGCCGCGTAGTGCTCGCGGGCCGCGTCGAGGTAGAGGTGGGCCGAGGCGGAGACGCCGCCGGCGATCACCACGACTTCCGGGTCGTAGACGTCGGCGACCAGCGCCAGCCCCTCCCCCAGCCAGCGCGCCAGGTCGTCCACCGCGCGCCGCGCGAGCGGGTCTCCCGCTTCTGCCGCGCGCGCCACGTCGACGCCGGTCGGGTCGGCGAACTCCCGCAGCGCGCTCGGTTCGCCGCCGGCGCGCAGCATCTCCACCGCCGTGGCGGCCAGGGCCGTTCCGCTGCAGTAGCGCTCCAGGCAACCGCGCTTGCCGCACGAGCACTGCCTGCCGTCCGGCACGACCCGCAGGTGGCCCAGCTCCGGCGCCACTCCGCGCGCGCCGCGGAAGACCTGGCCGTCGATCACCAGCGCCGCGCCGATGCCCGTGCCGATGGCCACCAGCGCCGCCACCCGCGCTCCGGCCGCGGCACCGAACCGGTGCTCGGCGATGGCCGCCGCGTTCGCGTCGTGCTCCAGGACCACCGGGAGCCCGAGACGTGCGGCGAGTTCGTCGGCGACTGCGACGTGCCGCCACGCCAGGTGCGGCGCGAAGCGCACCACCCGGCGGTCCTCGCTGACGAAGCCCGCCACCGCGAGCCCGACCGCGGCCACCGGGTACCGGTCGGAGAGGCCTCGCACGGTGCGCGCGATCGCCTCGTTCAGCTCCGGTCCGCCCGCCGGGGTGGGCACCCGGCCGGTTTCGAGGATCTCGCCGTGCGGATCGACGACCCCGGCTCGCACGCTGGTGCCGCCGACGTCCACGCCGATGGTCAGCACTCGTCCAGCACCGTTCCGCCGACCCGCTGCACGCGGATGCGCTGCACCTTGGCGGGCGCGTCCGGCTCGGGTTCCTCCGCCGGCTGCGGCTCCGGTTCGGCCATCGCCTGCCGCAGCAGCTGCACGATCCCCAGCAGCTGGTCGTTGAGCTCCGGGCGTTGCCCGCGCACCAGCGCCACCGCCGCGCACAGCGGGCACCAGCCGCAGCCGCGCTCCTCGTCCTCGGCGCGCGGGGCGCAGCCGCGCAGGTGCTCCTCGGCCTTGCCGGCCAGTGCGTCGAGCAGCAGTCGCAGTTCCTCGACCAGCTGATCGTGCTTGCGCGCTTCGTCCACCGCTCTCACCGCATCCACTGTTCCGGGTCGGGCCGGAACCGCACCGTCAGCCCGTCGTCTCCGGCGATCGCCCCGGTCACGACGCACCGCCGCAGCACCGCGGGCAGCGCGACCAACCGGCGGCGACCGTCCACCGTGATCGCCAGCTCGTCACCGATGCGGGCCAGGTCCAGCTCCGCCGCGGGGTGCAGCGGCAGCGCGATCCGCAGGTCGTACTCCGCCTCCAGCGTCCGCCCGCCGCCGGTGACCCGCATGGCCGGGGCGGCAGGCAGGTTCTCCAGCGGGTCCGCGTCGCCGTAGAGCTCGGCGCCGAGCTCTTGGAGCGCCTCCGCACCCACCGGCTCGGCAGCGCGGTGCTCCACGACGCGCAGCGGCAGGTCTGTGGCGCTGCGCAGGGAATCGAGGACGTCCTCCTGCTCGCGGCGCCGGGTGCGCAGCCACTGGGCCGCCGCGCCGCGCGCCGATCCCGGGTCCGGCACCACCCGGTTGGCGATCAGCCCGTCGACCCGGATCTGCTGCAGCGCCAGGGCCGTCAGGGTGCGGCGGGTTTCCGCGGCGACCACCGATTCCGGGGTCAGCACCAGCCGCACGCTGGTGCCCGGGTCGGCGAGCATGTTCTTGAGCGCGCTCAGCCGTTCCGCCAGCCGCCCCAGCCCGTCGGCGACCGCGTCCCAGCGCTGCACCTGATCGCTGCCCGCGATGCCCGCCAGCAGTCCGCGCACGGCCCTGCGGTGCGCCGGGAACAGCCGTTCCAGGTAGCCGGCCAGCGATTCCGGCAGGGCGAGCAGCCGCAGCGTTTCGGCGGTCGGCCCGCAGTCGACGAGCACGGTGTCCCACAGTCCGGTGGCCGCCAGCCGGTGCACCTCGGAGAGCGCGAGGAGGTCCTCCACGCCGGGCAGCACCGTCAGCTCCTCGGCGTCGACCTCGCCCACCCCGGCGCCCTGAAGCATCGTCCGCAGGTGTTCGCGCAGCTCGCGCCAGGTGCCGTCGACGAGCGCGCGGGTCTGTACCTCGGCCGCGTGCAGCACCGCGTGGGAGCCGTCCAGCCGCACCTCAGCGGGTTCCGCGCCGAGCTCGGTGCCGAGGGCGTCGGCCAGCGAGTGCGCCGGGTCGGTGGAGACCACGAGCACCTTCCGGCCCGCCGCGGCGATGCGGGCGGCCGTGGCCGCGGCGAGGGTGGTCTTGCCCACCCCGCCCTTGCCGGTGAGAAGCAGGATCCGCAACGGATTACCCGGCGTGCTCCACGCGGCGCTTGAGCTCCTTCAGCGCCGTGTCCATGATCATCTTCTCCGCCTTGCGCTTGAACATCCCGATCATCGGGATGGCCAGGTCCACCGCCAGGCTGTAGGTGACCTCGGTGCTGCCGTCGGGCAGCGGGTCGAGCCGGTAGCTGCCGTGCTGCGCCTTCTGCACCTGGCCCTCGGTGAGCTCCCAGCTCACCGACAGGCCGTCGGCCGCCCAGTCGTAGACGTTGACGTAGGTGTCCTTGACCACTCCCGCGTCCAGGACGAAGCGCACCTTCCCGGCCTTGCCGTCCGAGGTCAGCGACTTCACCTCGGTCTCCTTCACGGCCGCCGCCCACTCCGGGTAGGCGGCGAAATCCCCGATGACGCCCATGATCTCCGCGGCGGAGGCCTTGATCACGATGGACTGGGTGGACTGATCGACCATGCGCGCAGGTTACCGGGTGCGGGTGGGCGCAGCGGCGCGGAGGATCGCCAGGTCCGCCGCCAGGGTCACCACTCGATCGGGTAAGGGCGTCCGGTGCGCTGGAAATGCCCGACGTTGACGCACTCGGTGCGCCCGATGCGGACCCGCCGCGCCAGCGGCTGGTGCACGTGCCCGAACAGCGACCAGCGCGGCTGATCAGCGGCGATCCGCTCGGCCAGCGCGGCCGAACCCAGCTCCGGCCTGCGGGCCACCACGTCGTAGATCAGCTCCGGCACGGCGGGCGGCAGGTGGGTGCAGAGCACGTCGACCGCGGGCAGCCCGGCCACCGCGGCGTCGTACTCCGCCGCCTCCCGCAAGTACGGCACCCAGGCCGCGTTCTTGCGCAGCACCGCACCGGGCGGGAGCACCGTGCCGCCGACGAAACCGAAGGTCAGGCCGCCGATCTCAACGCTCTCGCCGTCCAGCACGTGCACCCCGTCACCGGCGAACTCCGGCCACAGGTGCGGCGCGTCGACGTTGCCGGGCGTGGCGTAGGTGGGTGCGGTCAGCGCGCCGAAGAGCTCGGCGTACTGCTCGCGCACCGCCTCCTCCACCACCGCGGCCGGGTCGGTCAGGCTCGCCCAGAGCGATCGCACGTAGGTGCCGAACTCAGCGAGGTGCGGCCCGCGGCGCAGCTCGGCGAACCGGGCCACCTTCTCCGCGCCGAACACGCGTCCGAGGATGCCCTTGCCGTGGTCGTGGTAGTCCACGAAGTCGATCAGGTCACCGAGCACCACGAGCGCGTCGGCACCGTCGCCCGCGCGCTTGAGCGCCTCGACGTTGCCGTGAACATCCGAAACGACGTGGACGCGCATCCGACTCCTCTCCACCGGCCACTGCTCCCCCGAACCTAATCCGTCCCGGACCCGCCGCCCACCGCCCGTGGTGCGACCTCGGACCGGAGTCGCCCGAACGATCGCGACGGCCTCTAGGCTGTGCTGGCTGGCGCGGTCGGACGAAGGGGACTACCGCTCAGTAACTATCAGCGTTAGGTTGTGCCCCACTGACTGGCGTGTTTTCGGAGGTTTCGACGTGCGAGAGTTCAGCGCACCAGCCACCACGGCGGTGGCCGATGACGAGAACCTCACCGACATGGTGTGGGCCAACGCGGAGCGCTTCGGGAGCACGGTGAGCTTCCGGCGCCGGGTGGACGGCACCTGGGTCGACGTCACCGCCGCCGACTTCGCCGCGCAGGTGCTGGCCGTGGCGAAGGGCCTGGTGGCCAGCGGTCTGCAGCCCGGCGACCGGGTCGGGCTGATGTCCCGCACCCGCTACGAGTGGAGCCTGCTGGACTTCGCGATCTGGGCCGCTGGCTGCGCCACGGTGCCGATCTACGAGACGTCCTCGGCCGACCAGGCCGAGTGGATCCTCACCGACTCCGGGGCCAAGGCCGTCTTCGTGGAGACCGAGGCGCACCGCGCCGAGGTGGACCGCATCGTGGACCGGCTGCCCGAGGTATCGCACGTCTGGCAGATCGACGGGCCGAGCAGCGGCGGCGCGGCCGCCGCGGTGGACGAGCTGACCGCGCTGGGCGCCGAGGTGGACGACCGCGACGTGCACCTGCGCCGCCGCGAGGTGGGCGCCGACGACGTGGCCACCCTGATCTACACCTCGGGCACCACCGGCCGCCCCAAGGGCTGCGTGCTGACCCACCGCAACATGCTCGCCGAGGTGCGGGCCGACATCGAGGCGTTCCCGCAGCTGACCAAGCCGGGCAACTCGATGCTGATGTTCCTGCCGATGGCGCACGTGCTCGCCCGCGCGATCACCGTGATGTGCGTCTACGGCCGCGTCACCCTCGGGCACACCAGCGACGTCAAGGAACTGGTCACCGACCTCGGTTCGTTCCGGCCGACGTTCGTGCTCGCGGTGCCCCGGGTCTTCGAGAAGGTCTACAACACCGCCAAGCAGAAGGCGCACGGCAGCGGCAAGGGCAAGATCTTCGACACCGCCGAGGAGACCGCGGTCGCCTACAGCCGCGCGCTGGACTCCGGCGGCGCCGGGCTGTCGCTGAAGCTCAAGCACCTGCTGTTCGACAAGCTGGTCTACGGCAAGCTGCGCGCGGCGCTCGGCGGCCGGTGCATCGCGGCGGTCTCCGGCGGTGCGCCGCTGGGCGAGCGGCTCGCGCACTTCTTCCGCGGCGTCGGCGTGCCGGTGCTGGAGGGCTACGGGCTCACCGAGACGACCGCGGCCGCCGCGGTGAACGTGGAGACCGCGTTCAAGGTGGGCACCGTCGGCAAGCCGATCGCCGGGACCACGATCCGCATCGCCGAGGACGGCGAGGTGCTGGTCAAGGGCGACGTGGTGTTCCGCGAGTACTGGAACAACCCGCAGGCCACCAAGGACTCCCTCGAGGACGGCTGGTTCCACACCGGCGACCTGGGCTCGCTCGACGACGAGGGCTTCCTGCGGATCACCGGCCGCAAGAAGGAGATCATCGTCACGGCGGGCGGCAAGAACGTCGCCCCGGCGGTGCTGGAGGACGCGCTGCGGTCGCACCCGCTGATCAGCCAGTGCATGGTGGTCGGCGACCAGAAGCCGTTCATCGGCGCGCTGATCACGCTCGACCCGGAGTTCCTGCCGTCCTGGCTGGCCAACAACTCCCGCCCGGAGAACACCCCGGCGGCCGACCTGGTGGACGATCCGGACCTGCGCGCCGAGGTGCAGAAGGCGGTCGACGAGGCCAACAAGGCGGTCTCCCGCGCCGAGCAGATCAAGCAGTTCCGCATCCTCCCGGAGGACTTCACCGAGGCCACCGGCGAGATGACGCCGAGCATGAAGCTCAAGCGCAACAAGGTGGCCCAGAACCACGCGGCCACAATCGAATCGATCTACTCCTGATCGTTCGCGGCAGCTGAGCAGGCCCCGGCTCGTGCGAGCCGGGGCTTTCTCGTCGTCAGCCGAAGGTTTCGCGGAGGGATCGGGCCCATTCGGCGTGGAGCTGGGCCGTGGTCAGGCCGGTTTCGGCGTGCAGGGCCGCTTCTGCTCCTGCGGGTGAGTCGGTGGCCGCCACGCGGTGGTAGAGGCTCACCACGCGCTGCTCGCCGAAGCGCTCGACGAGGTGCCGGACGAGGGACCAGGACTGCTGGTAGGCCAAGTCCAAGCGGGCTGCTCGGTGGAAGTCGGCGGCGGGCAGCTCCGTCGGCGGGCCGCTGATGCGCAGTTCGCGGGTCAGGTCCGGCGCGATGTCGCGCGGCGCCATGCCGCTGTCGCGGTAGCCGACGTAGTCGGCGAAGCCCTCCCGCAGCCACATCGGCGCACCATCCACTGTGTACGGGCGCGCGGCGATGTGGGTGATCTCGTGGCGCAGCACCACGGCCAGCGCGGCGTCCGACAGCTCCGTCGCGGTCCGCAGGTTCAGCACCACCCGCGGCCCCTCCACCCGGCGCGCCGCGGTGTCCACCCGGTCCGCCACCGCGACCGCCGCGATCCCGGCCTCCGCCGCGAACTCCGGGCCCACCATCGAGCGCAGCTCCTCCCGCGACTCCGGGATCAGCACGCCGACCTGCTGGGCCCATCCCGGCCCCCACACCCGGGTCACGTCGCGGATGGCGGCGTCCAGCTGCCGGGCCACCCGCTCGACCGGCTCCCGCCGGTGCCCGATCACCAGCCCGCCCGCGGTGCGCACGACGTGGCACGGGCCGAAGTCCCACGGCCCGCGCCACCGGTGCTCGCCCGCGTCGTCGGCGACGTACCAGGAATTTCCCCGGCGCACGAAGGAGTGCTCGATCCGCCGCGTCGTCGGCACGCTGTCCACACCGGACAGCGCGTAGCGCAGCGAGACCACCGGCTCCCAGGTGTCGTCGCCGAGCAGCGGTTCGGCCGTCGCGTCGACCTCGTAGGACCATTCGGCCAGCGGAATCGCCGCCAGGTTGCGGAACCACTCCTGCTGGCGCTGCTGGAACTCCGCGGGCGCCAGCGGGTCCACTGTGGTCGCGAACGCCGCGGCGTCACCGGAGCGGATCGCGGCGGCCCGCTGCGCCAGGAGCTGCCGGACCGCGTATTCGTGCGCCGATTCCGGCGCCGCGGACTGCGTTTGACCGACGTTGCGGGGCGTCCCCGGCAACCCGACCAAGGTCATGCCGATCAGCACGGCACCGGAAGCGGCCGCCGCCAGCCACCCGCGAAAGCTCCCAGCGCTCAGCACAGAGCGCATCGTAGGGTCGTGTGCATCCCGGACCTCCTCCGGCCCGCAGGAAGACGATCAGGGCCGGCACGCGGGTGCGCGCCGGCCCTGGTGCGATCAGTCGGTTCAGCCCGCCACGCGGCGGATCGAGGTCACCGGGCCGATCTTCTTGTAGTCCGCGACCTTCACCACGTCACCGGTGGTCGGCGCGTGCACCGCCTTGCCGTTGCCGATGTAGATCGACACGTGGCTGACCGGGCTGTAGTAGAAGATCAGGTCGCCGGGCTTGAGGTTGGCCGCCGACACCGATTGACCCTGGTTGACCTGGGTCTTGGTGGAGCCGCCGAGGGTGACCCCGGCCTGCTTGTAGGCCCAGTAGGTCAGCCCGGAGCAGTCGAACTGCGACGGGCCCTTGGCGCCCCACACGTACGGCGAGCCCTGCTTGCTCAGCGCCGCGTTGACCGCCTTGATCGCCGCACCGGCACCGGCGATCGGGCTGGTGTTGGTGTCGCCATCGGTGATCAGGGAGTCCTGGTCCGCGCCGGAGAGCTCGTTGTAGCGCTCCTGGACCTTCTTGATCTGGTCCTGCATCTCCTTGGACTTGTTCTTGACGTCCTCGTAGATGCGACCGGCGTCGGCCTCGGCCTGCTGAGCCCGGTTGCGGGCGTCCTGCGCGGCGCGCTCAGCGGTCTCCGCCTGGCGGCGCGCCGACGCGAGCGCCTGGACCGCGTCGTTGTTGTCCTTGGCCAGCGCGTCCAGCGCGGACGCGCGGTTGAGGAAGTCCTCGGGCGTCTCGCTCACCAACAGCGCGGACAGCTTGTTCAGCCGGGCGCCCTGGTAGGAGGCGTGGGTCAGCTGGTCGACCTGGCCGCGGAATCGCTCCTCGTCGGCCCTGGCCTGGTTGGCGACCTGCTCCGCCTGGCCCGCCTCGTCGTTGGCGCGCTGGAGCTCCGCCTGCTTGGCCGCGTGGTCGTCCTCGGCCTTCTTCATGTCCTCGGTGATCTGCACCGCTTGGTTCTGCAGCTCGCGGACCTGCTTGGCCGCGTCCGAGGCGTTGTCGGGAAGTGGTGGGTCTGCGAGCGCCGGCCCGGAGGACATGCCAACGACGGCGATAACCGCTGTCGCGGTAAGGGCTCCTCGCAGAGATCGCTTAAGTCGGTGCGACGCCACGTCGCGCACTGCTCCTTCTGCCTCTCCACCCGCTCACCTGCCGGATGCCCCCGTATCCGGCCTGGCCGACTCCCCGACAAGTCGTTTCAGCGGTGCCCCGCGGGCCACCCGTTCTGGGCAACTGATCGCCACGAGGTCCCGAGTAGGTTACGAAAGGTGAGGCGCGACGTCCAGAAGCGGGGGCGAAAATTTGTGCATACTCGCACAAGACCCCTAACGGACGAGAATCATTTGCTCACGGTGACGAACATTTCGACCGCTTCACCTGGATTTGTGAAGGTCAGCCGCGCGCGCTCAGAAGAGCGACTCAGCAGAGTGATCGGTTATGAGATCGGCCACTCACCACCCGATCGCCGGGCGGTCGTTCCCGTCGCCGAAGCGTCAGACCCGGTTCAGCCGGGCCAGCAGCAGCGCTGAAGGCACCGCGTAGGCCCCGCGCCGCTGCACCGAGGTGACCACCGCGCGGTCCGAGGTCGCCACCACGACCTGACGTCCCTTCGGTTCCGCCGAGACGAGATCGCGGATCACGTCGTCGGCCTGCACACCGGGCTCGCTGAACAGCACCCGCACCCCGCGCGGCCCGGCCGCGGGCACGGCGAGCACGTCGGCGCCGTCGAAGACGACCGTGACCTCCGCACCGGTGCGCGCGGACAGCGCGGCGAGCTGGTGCGCCAGCCGATCGCGCTGATCGGACAGCGGCAGCTCCGGGTACCCGGTCTTGGTCACGTTGTAGCCGTCCACGATGAGGTGCACGGCGGGCAACCCGAGCAACCGGTCCAGCGCCGCCACGTCCGGAACACCGCCGGTGGCACCGGAATGCGCCCGCACCCGCTGCACGACGTCCGCGGGCCGGGGCCCGCTCCCGCTCGCGCCGAGCTCCCGCCGCAGGCCGCCGACGGCGCCCTCCAACGTCTCCAGCAGCAGCGCCAAGCGCACCTCGTCGCCCTGCCGGGCTTCTCGGGCGCTCTGCCGCGCCACCTCGACCTCGGCGCTCGCGCGCTCCGCGCGCCGCCGCTCCTCCTGTGCGCGGCCTCGCTCCCGATCGCGCTCCGCGGCGATCTCCGCGATCTCCGCTTCGCGCTCCGCTCGCACGGCCGCGAGCTCGCTGCCCGCCTGCTCCGCGGCGTCCTTGGCCTCCTTCAGCCGCACGCCCTGCTCCCGCAGCCGCTTGCGCAAGCGGTCGGCTTCGGTGCTGTTCTCCTCGCCCACTCGCTCCGCCGCGCGGCGCGCTTCGGCGAGTTCGCCGCGCAGCCGGTCCGCTTCGGCGGTCAGGCGCTCGACCCGCGCCACCGCGGAGTCGCGCTCGCTGCGCAGCTGTCCCTGCTCGGTGCGGAACCCGATCAGCTCCGCGTAGTGCGGTGCGATCGGCGAACCTTGCAGCGCCGCCGCGGCGGCGACCACCACCGGGTCCGGATCTTCGAGGCCGAGGGCTTCCGGGCGGTGGTTGCGGCACCAGTCCACCACCGCGGTGCGGAACACGCTGGAATCGCGCAGAGCGTTGAGCAGCGCCGGCTGTCCCAGCTTCGCGCGCTTGGCGGGAGCGAACTTGACCACCGGGCGCAGCTGCACGGGAACGTCCGTCGGGCGCATCTCGCCCAGGGCTCCCGCGGCCAGCTCGGCGAGCCGAACGCGCAGCGGTCCCGGCAGTCCGTCCCAGTCCACGCACGACGCACCGGAGGTCTGCTGTGCACTGTCCACAGCAGACTCGTCGGGTTCGGGGGTGTCCGCTGACCCCGGCATCGGTGGCGCCACCCCCACAGGCTAATCGCCAGGGCCCCGGAACCCCGCATCCACCGCGCTGTCGGTAGCGGGCCGTAACGTGCGCGACGATGTCCGCGCACCCGCAGCTGTCCTTCGACGAGATCCTGACCAGCGAGGAAGTCCCGCTGCACCAGGTGACCTTCGTGGTAGTCGACCTGGAGACCACCGGTGGTGACCGCGTGCAGGACGCGGTCACCGAGATCGGCGCGGTCAAGATCCGCGGCGGCGAGGTGCTCGGCGAGTTCGCCACCCTGGTCAACCCGGAGCGGGGCATCCCGCCGTCGATCGTGACGATCACCGGGATCACCGAGGCGATGGTGGTCGACGCGCCCCGGATGGACACCGTGCTGCCCGCCTTCCTGGAGTTCTGCCGCGGCTGCGTGCTGGTCGCGCACAACGCCCCGTTCGACATCGGGTTCCTGCGCGCCAACTGCGAACGGCTCGGCCTGAGCTGGACGAAACCGCAGGTGGTGGACACCGTCCGGCTGGCCCGCCGGGTGCTGAGCAGGGAGGAGACGCCCAACTACAAGCTCGGCACGCTCGCCCGCGTGCTCAACGCGCGGACCGAACCGGTGCACCGAGCGCTGGACGACGCCCGCGCCACCGTCGACGTGCTGCACTCCCTGCTGGAGCGGGTCGGCTCGCTGGGCCTGCGGACGCTGGACGACCTGCTCAGCCACCTGCCGGACGTCACCCCGCAGCAGCGCGGCAAGCGCGGGCTCGCCGACCAGCTGCCGAACGCACCCGGCGTGTACCTTTTCCGCGGGCCCAACGACGAGGTGCTCTACGTGGGCACCGCGACCGACCTGCGGCGCCGGGTCCGGCAGTACTTCACCGCGGGCGAGCGGCGCAGCCGGGTCAAGGAGATGGTGGCGATCGCCGAGCGCGTCGACCACGTCGAGTGCGCGCACCCGCTGGAAGCCGAGGTTCGCGAACTTCGGCTGCTCGCAGCGCACCAACCGCGCTACAACCGCCGCTCGAAGCACCCGCAGCGCGCCTGGTGGGTGGTGCTGACCGACGAGCCGTTCCCGCGCCTGTCGATCGTCCGGGCCCCGAAAACCGGCGCACTGGGCCCCTTCCGGTCCCGACACACCGCGGCCGACGCCGTCGAAGCGCTGCAAGCGGTGACCGCGGTGCGCCGCTGCACTGAACGCATCTCGGCGCGCGACCCGCAGGGACGGCCGTGCGCCCTGTACGAGCTGGGGCGCTGCGGAGCGCCCTGTGCCGGTCTCCAGAGCGCTGCGGAGTACGAACCCGAGGTGATCTCCATCCGCGAGGTCATCGGCGGCCGCAGCGTCGTTCTGCTGGAGCGCCTGCGCGGCGAGCTCGACCGGCTCTCAGCGGCGCAGCGGTTCGAGGACGCCGCCGCGCACCGCGACCAGCTCGCGGGCCTGGTGCGCTCGCTGGACCGGGGTCAGCGGCTGGCCGCGCTGGCTTCGGTCGCGGAGCTGGTCGCGGCCCGGCCGGACGGTCGCGGCGGCTGGCACCTGGCGGTGATCCGCCACGGCAAGCTCGCCGCCGCGGGCACCGCACGCCGCGGTGTGCCGCCGATGCCCGTCGTGGACCTGCTGCAGGCATCGGCGGAAACCGTCATCCCCGGGCCCGGGCCGCTGTGCGGCACCACCGCCGACGAAGCCCGCGTGGTCTACCGCTGGTTGACCACCGGCGGCACCCGCATGGTCCGCTGCTCGACGCCCTGGAACGAGCCCGCGAGCGCCGCCGGCTCCTGGCAGACCTGGCTCGACAAGGCCATCAACGGCCGGACTCCCTACGCCGCCATCGACTGACTCAGGCGGTCATGTCCAGGGACGCGACGACCTTGGTCGGGCGGATGCGGACCACCAGCTCGCCCGGCACCCCGTTGCGGCGGCCGAACTCCTCCGCCCGGTCCTGCCCCATGTAGCGGCCGCCGATGCGGGTGGCGGTGCGCACCAGATCCGCCGGGTCCTCCGAGATCTCCGCGATGCCCTGCACCTGGACGAAGGCGAACGGCGGCTCGGGCAGGTCCGCGCAGAGCACCACCCGCGGATCGCGGGCGATGGCCCGGCCCTTCGCGGTGTCCTTGCCGGTGTTGAACACGATCTCGTCGCCCTCCAGCACGAACCACACCGGTGCCACCAGCGGGCGCCCGTCGGCCGCGGTGAAGCCGATCATGCCGGTGCGGGTGCCCGCTTCGAGGAAGGCGCGAACTTCCGGATCGTCGATCGAAGTCATGCCGCCAACGTAGGGGGCCGCCCCGACACCCGCGCAGCGAAGAGGCCCGGCACCCCGCCAGGGGTACCGGGCCTCGTTCGGTGACAGCGGCTAGTGCCTCACTCGGTGGGCTGCTGCGGCTTGCCTGCCGTGAGCTCGCGCTCCTCGGCCGCCAGGTCGCTCGCGGCGCTCTCGTGCCGCGCCCGCTCCAGAGCGGTGGTCTCGTCCACCGGGTCCGGGCGGAGCAGGCTGCCCTCGACCGGGCTGCCCGCGGCGCCGAGCTTGTTCATCTTCTTCGGCACCGGAGCGCCCTGGTAGGGCAGCGGCTCCGGGTGGCCGTGGTCGTCCACCGGGCCGAGCGGCTGGTGGACCTCGATGAACTCACCGTGCGGCAGTCGCTTGATGATGCCGGTCTCCACGCCGTGCTCCAGCACCTCGCGGTCGCTGTGCTGCAAGCCCAGGCAGATCCGGTAGGTGATGTAGTAGGCGATCGGCGGCAGCACCAGCAGCCCGATCCGGCCGAACCAGGTCATCAGGTTCAGCGAGATGTTGAACTGGAACGCCACGATGTCGTTCGCGCCCGAGATGAACAGCACCCCGACGAAGGTCAGCGCCATCACGCCCAGGCTGGTCCGGACCGGCACGTCGCGCGGCCGCTGCAGCAGGTTGTGGTGGGCGTTGTCCTTGGTCAGCTTGCGCTCGAGCATCGGGTACGCGATCAGCGTGGTGAACAGGATGCCCATCCCGATCGCACCGGCGAAGAACACCGGCGGCACCGTGTACGGCCCCAGGTACAGCTCCCAGGCCGGCCAGACGCGCAGGATGCCGTCCGCCCAGATCAGGTACCAGTCGGGCTGCGAAGCCGCCGTGACCTGCGAGGCGTTGTACGGACCGAGGTGCCAGACCGCGTTGATCTGGAAGACACCCGCCATGATCGCGCAGACGCCGGTGACCAGTGCGAAGAACGCACCGCCCTTGAGGGCGAAGACCGGCATGATGCGGACGCCGACGACGTTGCCCTCGGTGCGCCGCACGCCCGGGAACTGGGTGTGCTTCTGGTACCAGACCAGCGCCAGGTGCGCCGCGACCAGGCCGAGCATGATGCCCGGGATGACCAGGATGTGCAGCACGTACAGGCGCGGGATGATCTCGGTGCCGGGGAACTCCCCGCCGAACAGCGCCCAGTGCAGCCAGGTGCCGAGCACCGGGATCGACAGCACGATGCCCGACATGGTGGCGCGGATACCGGTACCGGACAGCACGTCGTCCGGCAGCGAGTAGCCGAAGAAGCCCTCGAACATGCCCAGGATCAGCAGCAGCGCGCCGATGGTCCAGTTCGCCTCACGCGGGCGCCGGAACGCACCGGTGAAGAAGATCCGGAACATGTGCAGCATCATCGCGGCGACGAAGATCAGCGCCGCCCAGTGGTGCAGCTGCCGGACGAACAGACCGCCGCGCACCTCGAAGGAGATGTCCAGCGTGCTCTCGAACGCGCGGGACATCGGGATGCCCTGCAGGTTCTGGTAGACGCCCTCGTAGACGACCTCCTCCATGGAGGGGTCGAAGAACAAGGTCAGGTAGACGCCCGTGACGATCAGGAGGATGAACGTGTAGAGGCAGATCTCCCCGAGCAGGAACGACCAGTGCGTGGGGAAGACCTTGTTCAGCTGCCGCCGCATGCCCTTGGCCACCCGGTAGCGCGAGTCGAGCTCGTCAGCCGCCGTGGCGATCTTGCGGTACGCGGCGCTCTCCGATTTCGTCGGTTGGGTGATCGAGCTCATGCGTTACGCTCCCAGTAAGCCGGACCCACCGGTTCGATGAAGTCGCCCTTGGCCACGAAGTAGCCGTCCTCGTCCACCGTCACCGGCAGCTGCGGCAGCGCCCGCGTCGCCGGACCGAAGACCGGCTTCGCGTAGGTGTTGACCACGTCGAACTGCGACTGGTGGCACGGGCAGAGCAGGCGCCCGGTCTGCTGCTCGAACAGCGAGGTCGGGCAGCCGACGTGGGTGCAGATCTTCGAGTAGGCGTAGTAGTCGCCGTAGTTGAAGTCTTCCTGCCCCTTGCGCTTGACCGGCTTGCTGCCCGGGCGGAGCCGGATCAGCATGACCGGTGCGTCGCCCTTGCGCAGCGAGGTCTCCAGCTCCTCGGTGCCGCGCATGGACTCCCGGAACGGGTAGACCGTCTCGAAGCCGCCCGCGTCGATGTCCTCCGGGCGCACGAGCGAGACCTCGTGCTTGTTGCCGGTGTCGCGGCGCAGGTAGGTCTTCTCGCCGGTCTCCGACAGCCAGCCGGTGTGCTGCAGCGACTCCGGCCCGGTGGTCGCCCACGGGTTGCGGACGAAGCCGCCGATCGCGACCACGCCGGCGCCGAGACCGAACGCGCCGACGCCGAAACCGGCGGTGCGCTTGATCATCGACCGGCGGGCGATGCCGCTCTTCTCGCCGGCGTCGGCCAGGATGGCCGCGGCCGTCTGGCGGTCGACCTCTTCCGAGGCGTGCCCGTCGTGGCGCTGCTGGACCGCGACCTCGTGCGGGATGAACTTCTTCTGGTACTGCACCACGCCGATGCCCACGGCCAGGATCGACAGCCCGAAGAAGAACCCGACCAGCGGGTTGTACAGCGAGTAGATGAAGTAGCCGCGCTCGTCCGACGGCGGGACGTAGTCCCACGGCCAGAAGACGAAGACCGCGATGAACGCCAGCGCCGACAGCCCGGAGAGCACGAACCAGCCCGCGACGTTGCGCTCCGCGCGGCGCTCCGCGCGGGTGCCCTTGACGGGCCACTGCTCCTGGTACTCGACGAGCTCGACGTCGTCGAGGGCCAGGCCGAGCCGCATCTTCTCGTCGCGGCTCATCTCGGCCAGTTCGGCCTCTGTGTATTCCTTGTTCTGCTCACTCATGCCCTGGCTCCGATCCACAGGGTGAGGCCGATCAGCGCGCCGATGCCCACCACCCAGGCGATGACGCCTTCAGTTCCCGGACCATAACCGCCCAGGTCGTTGCCGCCGGGGTTGTTGTTCCCGTTGGTCACCGACTTGACGTAGGCGATGATGTCCTTCTTCTCCTCCGGGGTGAGCTGCCGGTCCGAGAACTTCGGCATGTTCTGCGGCCCGGTGAGCATCGCCTCGTAGATGTCCTGCTCGGTCGAGTCGTGCAGGTTCGGCGCGAACTTGCCGGAGGACATCGCGATGCCGCGTCCGGTGAAGTTGTGGCAGGACGCGCAGTTGAGCCGGAACAGCTCAGCACCGCGCGCCGGGTCCTCGCCCCGCAGCGCCTCGCCGGCCTGCTTGGGGGACTCCGGTCCACCGCCGTAGGTCTGCACGTACGCGCCCAGCGCGTCGATCTCCTCGGGCGTGAACTTCGGCGGCTTGCGGATGGCCTGCGCTTCCTGGCGCACCATCGGCATCCGGCCGGTGGAGACCTGGAAGTGCACGGCGGCCTCGCCGGTGCCGACCAGGCTCGGTCCGCGGTCCTGGACGCCCTGCAGGTTGGTGCCGTGGCAGGAGATGCAGGCGTTGTTGTAGAGCTGCTCGCCCTGCCTCACCAGAGCCGGCTCCGCAGCGGCCTGCGCGGTCTGCGGCTCGGGAGTCACGACGGTGTACAGCCCACCGGCACCCACCAGCGCGATGCCCAGCGCCAGCACACCGGAGATCCGCCTCTTGAGCTTCGAGCCCGCGCGGTTCCGTTTCTTGTTGGTGGTCATGAGAGCGGCAACCCTTGCTGTCCGGTTCGGGGAGTTCTGTTTCGACCTCGTTCTAAGAAGCCGATCGAGGAGACTCGGCTCCTCGTCATCATGGGACGAGGTAGATCACGGCGAACAGGCCGACCCACACGATGTCCACGAAGTGCCAGTAGTACGACACGACGATGGCGGCGATGGCCTGCGCGGGCGTGAACTTGCTCAGCTTCGTCCGGATGATCAGGAAGACGAAGGCGACCAGCCCGCCGATCACGTGCAGCCCGTGGAAGCCGGTCGTCATGTAGAAGACCGTGCCGTACGCCGACGAGGCGATGGTGGTCCCGTGCTTGACCAGCTCGACGTACTCGTAGGCCTGGCCGAAGACGAAGACCGAGCCCATGAGCAGCGTGAGGACGTACCACCGGCGGAGGCCGAAGACGTCACCGCGCTCCGCCGCGAACACGCCCCACTGGCAGGTGAACGAGGACAGGACCAGGATCACCGTGAACGGGAGGGCCCACGCGAGGTTCAGATGGGTCGGCGCTGGCGGCCACGGCCCCTCGTTCTGCGCCTTCACCGTGAAGAACATGGCGAAGAGCCCAGCGAAGAACATCAGCTCGCTGGCCAACCAAACGATGGTGCCTACGCTGACCATGTTCGGCCGGTTCAGCGAGTGCACGCGTTGACTGATTGAGGGCGCTGCCGTTGTCACGCGACGCATTATGTCTTGCAGCTTTTCCGCTCGCGCCTTCGGGTCCACCAGGTCGACCGAGGGGTGATCGGATCGCAATCCGGAGGTGACGCACCGTGAAAGGCATCCGCGCCCGCTGGTCCGCCCGGCTGGCCGCCCGCCGCGCCCGCCGCAAGCCCGTGATCAGCGCCGATGATCCGGCGCTGCGGGTCGTGGTGACCGCCTACGACGAGACCGAGGCGGCCTCGACGGCGCTAGCCCGAGCGGATGAGTGGCAGTCCGGACTACCTGCGGTGCTGCGCCACCACCTGGCGCTGCCGGAGCGCTCGATCGAATCGGCCCGCGGTCTGCTGAGCGCCGACGGCTGGGATCTGCGCCCCGGCGGGCGCGGAGCGGAGCGCGGCGGCCCCGGACTGACCGCGATGATCGCGCTGCGTGTTCAGGAACTCGATGCGTTGCATTGCTCACAGGAGAGCTCGCGGATGGCCGGGCTGGCCCAGCGGCACGGCGGCCAGGTCTACGGCTGGGACGCGCTGCAGCCGGGCCCGGACGCGCCGAGCTGATCGATTTCGCCGGGCGACTACTGTTCGTCCCGGTCCGGCCGCTAGCATCCGGGGAAGTTCGCGACCTCGCCCGGCCCACCGCCGGGGCGTCCCGCAGACACTGAGGAGCCGTCGATGAGCGCACCGACCACCACCGTTCTCGTGTTCAGCCACCGCCCCGAGGTCCGGGAGGCGATCATCACAGCGATCGGTCGGCGCCCGGCTCCGGATCTGGGCCGGCTGCACTACGTGGAGGTCGGCACCGTCGCCGACGTGCTCAGCGAGGTCGACGCGGGCAGGGCGGACCTGGTGATCCTGGACGGCGAGGCGCAGCCCACCGGTGGCATGGGCGTGTCGCGGCAGCTGAAGAACGAGATCGACGACTGCCCGCCGGTGGTCGTGTCGGTGCGCCGCAAGGACGACCGATGGCTCGCCACCTGGTCGCAGGCCGACGCGGTGCTGGTGCACCCGCTCGACCCGCTGGCCGCGGCCGAGACCGTCGCCGAGGTGCTGCGCACCAGCGGCAAGCCGGTCCCGGCCTGACCCTGGCCGACTGAACCCCTCCGGCGCGGATTGACCGCGGTCGGATGTGGGTACCGGAACTCCAGACGACTACGGCGGCGGCCCCCTCTCGGTCCGCCGCTGTCGGCGCTGGTCCAAGAACCTGTCGGCGAAGCCGTCCGCGCTTGTGAAGCGGCGCCAGCCGCTTGCACCCACCCGTGCAAGACGACCACCGGCGGGTTCTCAGAGGCTTCCTGGCGAGGACAGCCCTTCCGCCGTGTATTGGACATACATCAGGAAGGGCTCCCGCAGTCCAGGGAGCCTCTGAGGTTCCGCTGAGTGACCATCTACGTAAAGTGACTAAGAACAGCCATCAGCACGGAAGAAGAAGCGTGGGAACCATGGCGGGAAGCTGGGCGGGACTGCTGGGCAGCCTGGTCGCGGGTGAGGACCTCTCCGCGGAGGACACCGCCTGGGCGATGGACCTGATCATGTCCGGGGAGGCCACCCCGGCGCGGGTCGCGGCGTTCGTCGTCGCGCTGCGCGCCAAGGGCGAGACCCCTGCCGAGATCCGCGGCATGGCCGACGCCATGCTCGAGCACGCGCGCCCCGTCGACATCGCCCAGCGCGCGGTGGACATCGTCGGCACCGGCGGCGACCGCTCCGGCAGCGTGAACATCTCCACCATGGCCGCGATCGTGCTCGCCGCCGCGGGCATCACCGTGGTCAAGCACGGCAACCGGGCGGCCTCGTCGAAGTGCGGCACGGCCGACGTGCTGGAGGAGCTGGGCGTGGCCATCGACCTGCCGCCGGAGGGCGTGCGGCGCTGCGTCGAGGAGGTCGGCATCGGGTTCTGCTTCGCGCCGGTGTTCCACCCCGGCTTCAAGCACGCAGGCGGCCCGCGCCGCGAGATCGGCATCCCTACCGCGTTCAACCTGCTGGGCCCGCTGACCAACCCGGCGCGCCCGGTGGCCGGCCTGATCGGCTGCGCCGATCGCCGGATGGCGCCGGTGGTGGCCGAGGTGTTCGCCGCCCGCGGCAAGTCCGCGCTGGTGGTGCGCGGCGACGACGGCATGGACGAGATCACCACCACGACGCCGAGCACCGCTTGGGTGGTGCACGACGGGATGGTCCGCGAGGACCGGATCGATCCGCGGGACTTCGGCATCGCCTACGCCCGGCCGGAGGACCTGCAGGGCGGCGACGCCGTGGTGAACGCGAAGGCCGTGCACGACCTCCTGGCGGGCGCGAAGGGCCCGGTGCGCGACGCTGTGCTGCTGAACGCGGCCGGTGCGATGGTCGCCTACGAAGGCCCGGGAGAGGACATCAGCGCGCAGCTCGGGGCCGCGCTGGGCCGGGTCGGCGAGGCGATCGACTCGGGAGCGGCCGCGGAGCTGTTGAGCCGCTGGGCGAGGACGTCGACCGCGCTGCGCTGACCACTGCCCGGCGGCGGTCAGCGCCGGGCGTCACTCCTCTTCCAGCCCGATGGAGAAGGCCGCTTCCGCGTCCTTCCGGGAGTAGGAGCGGAAGGCGATGTGGGTGTCGGTGTCCAGGACGCCCGCCACCTTGTTGATCCGGCCCGGCACGATGTCGGCCAGGTCCTCGTGGCGGCGGACGCGCAGCATCGCGATCAGGTCGACGTCACCCGCGCAGGAGTAGACCTCGTCGACGCCGTCCAGGTCGGCGATCTCCTGGGCCGCCTCGGCGAGCCGGTCGGCGGCGGTCTGGATCAGCACGATCGCGGTGATCACGGGAATTACCTCCTGCAGCTGGATGCGGAACCGATGCTAGACGATCGATTCCTTCTGGCCCGCCGGTGCGGCGCCTTCAGCAGTGACAGTACGAGTTGTCGCATGCGCCGCAGGCGCATAACCCACCCACGGCACTTGCACCGCCGCGGGTTCTCAGACGTCGCCTGGCAAGGACAGCCCGTTCGCCGTGTATCGGACATACATCAGAACGGGCTCCCGCAGACCAGGCGGCGTCTGAGGTTCCGCCACCCGCACCGCTACGCAAAACGAGCTTGGAATTCGATCTGCTAGACCGAATCAGGCCCCCGAATCCCTTTGGGACTCGGGGGCCTGATCGCTAGTTCTTCGTCAGTGGTGGCCCTGGCCGGTGTGGTACTCGAACACCAGACCGGCGACCATGATCAGCAGGAAGCCGACCGCCAGGACGATCATCCACACGTGGAAGAACGCCAGGGCGACGCCGGCGAAGGCAGCAGCGCCCGCCACGCCGACCGGCCAGTAGCTGCCCGGGCTGAAGAAGCCCAGTTCGCCGGCACCATCGCTGATCTCCGCGTCCGGGTTGTCCTCCGGCCGGTCCTCGATCCGGCGGGCCACGAACGAGAAGTAGCTGCCGATGATCAGGGAGAGGCCGCCGACCAGGACCAGCGCCACGGTGCCCACCGGCTCCTTGGCCCAGAGCCCGTACACGATCGCGGACAGGAAGAAGAAGATGGTGATGATGTTGAAGATCCGGGATTCGATCTTCATGGAGTCCTCGCTCTCACGCCGTACGCCCTGTCGAGGGCACCACTACTTGGTCCCGACCAGCTGACCGGAAGGTGCTCCGCCGGTGCGTTCGGTGTTGAACGGAACGCCGGTCACCGCGAACGGCTCGCACAGCTCGCCGCAGTCCTGCCGCTCCTTGCCGAGCTGGGTCAGCGCCTCCGCCGCCGTGTACGGCTGGGTGGTCGCCGGGTTGACCTGCGTGCGCAGCTCCATGTACCGGTCGAACTTGTCCGGGGACAGCGCCCTGACCTCGAAGTTCATCATCGCGTGGTAGGTGCCGCACAGCTCGGCGCAGCGGCCGACGAACGAACCTTCCCGGTCGATGGTGTTCTGGAAGACGTTGTCCTGGTTGTTCTTGTTCGGGTGCGGGAAGGTGTCCCGCTTGAAGTGGAACTCCGGAACGAAGAACGAGTGGATGACGTCGGTGGCGCTCAGCGTGTACTCGATGCGCTCGTCGGTCGGCAGGACCAGCAGCGGGATCTCGCTGCTGCTGCCCACGGTGCGCACCGGCTGCCCGTCCGGCGTCTTGTACTCGGGGTAGTTGAACTCCCAGTTCCACTGGAACGCGACCACGTTGACCTTCTGGTCCGGGTTCGCGGGCTTGGCCAGCACGTAGTTCTGGGTGGTCGCCGTGAAGTAGAACAGCACGACGACCAGCACGAACGGGATGGCCGTGTAGATCAGCTCGAGCGGCAGATTGTACTGGAACTGCCGGGGCAGCTCCTCGTCACCCTTCTTCTTGCGGTGGAAGGCGACCGACCAGAAGATCAGTGCCCAGACCAACACGCCTACCGCGAGTGCCGCGATGACCGACCAAGTCCACAGGGTTCGCATCGAATCGGCCTGCGGGGTGACACCCTCCGGCCATCCGAACCGCAGGACCTCATCGGTCGTGCAACCCGTGGCCGCGACACCAACCAGGCCGATCAGCCCAGCGACTTTGACCAGCCGTGGCACTCGGGTCCCCTCCTTCAGGCCCACTGCGCGACGCCTCCTCGTGCAAAACTCACCGGTGCGGCCGGGTGATCCGAGCCCGGCCGCGAAGCCGGACCGCCGGATCTGCCGCCGGAATCCTGCGCAGACTCTAGCCCAGGTGTAGCCGCGATACTGCTCCGGGGGCGTCGATCGACTTGGAACTTGTCCGACGAACTCGTTTTGCGTGGCGGTGCGGGTAGCGGAACCTCAGCGCCCGCCCGGACTGCGGGTGCCCGGCTTTATGTATGCCAGCTCGAACAGCTGCTCCCCCGCGCGTGCAACGCGCGTGCGGGCGGACGGCATACTGGGGCGAGCCTTCGGGGGGAGGCTCCAGAGAGACGACATCGCCGACTCGAAGAGGTGCTCCAGACGCGTGTGCGGCCTGCTTGGACTGATCTGTCCCACGGAAGAGAACGCCGGATTCGCGGTTAACGCGGTGGCCAACGCGCTGCCGTGCCAGCGACACCGAGGACCGGACGAAAGCGACACCTGGCAGGGCGGTGAGGTCGTCTTCGGCTTCAACCGACTGTCGATCATCGACCTGGAGCACTCTCACCAGCCGTTGACCTGGGGACCGCCGGAGACGCCGCGGCGGTACACCATCAACTTCAACGGTGAGATCTACAACTACCTGGAGCTGCGGGCCGAGCTGATCGAGCGCTTCGGTGCCCGGTTCAGCACCGACGGCGACACCGAGGTGATCGTCGCCGCCTACCACTACCTCGGCACGTCCATGGTCGGCCGGTTGCGCGGCATGTTCGCGTTCCTGATCTGGGACAACGAGCGCAAGGTGGTCTTCGGCGCGCGCGACCCGTTCGGCATCAAGCCGCTGTTCTACGCGGCCGGCCCGGGCGGCACCGCCTTCTCCAGCGAGAAGAAGAGCCTGCTGAGCCTGGCCAGCACGCTGCGCATCGCCGAGGAGCTCGACCACAAGGCGATGCAGCACTACCTGCAGCTGCAGTACGTGCCGGAGCCGGAGACGCTGCACCGGCAGATCCGCCGCATCGAGTCGGGCACCTCGTTCACCGTGTCGCCCGGCGGCCAGCTGGTCACCGAGCGGTACTTCCAGCCGAACTTCCACTCCCGGCCGGTCAACACCGACGCCGACGCGCGGCGGCTGCACAACGAGATCGTCGACGTGATGCGCGACTCGGTGGCCAAGCACATGCGCGCCGACGTCACGGTCGGGGCGTTCCTGTCCGGCGGCATCGACTCCACCGCGATCGCGGCGCTGGCCAAGGAGCACAACCCGAACCTGATCACCTTCACCACCGGTTTCGAGCGGCAGGGCTACTCGGAGGTGGACGTGGCCGCCGAGTCGGCCGCGGCGATCGGGGTCAAGCACGTGGTCCGCACCGTCTCCGCCGAGGAGATGATGGAGGCGCTGCCGCTGATCGTCTGGTACCTGGACGACCCGGTGGCCGACCCGGCGCTGGTGCCGCTGTGGTTCATCGCCCGCGAGGCGCGCCAGCACGTCAAGGTGGTGCTCTCCGGTGAGGGCGCCGACGAGCTGTTCGGCGGCTACACGATCTACCGCGAGCCGCTGTCGCTGGCGCCGTTCGAGAAGGTGCCGGGCGCGCTGCGCAAGGCGATGGGCCGGGTCTCCACCGCAATCCCGGAGGGCGTGCGCGGCAAGGACCTGCTGCGCCGCGGCGCGCTGAGCCTGGAGGACCGCTACTACGGCAACGCGCGGATCTTCCGGGACGACCAGCTGCGCAACGTGATGCGCAGCTTCGACCCGGGCGTGTCGCACCGCGACGTCACCTCGGGCCCGTACCGGCAGTCGGCGAACTGGGACCCGGTGACCCGGATGCAGCACGTGGACCTGTTCACCTGGCTGCGCGGCGACATCCTGGTCAAGGCCGACAAGATGACCATGGCCAACTCGCTGGAGCTGCGGGTGCCGTTCCTGGACCCGGAGGTCTTCCGGGTCGCCAGCACGGTCCCGCTGGAGCAGAAGATCACCAAGGAGACCACCAAGTACGCGCTGCGCCAGGCGATGTACCAGGTGGTCCCGGCGCACGTGATCAACCGGCGCAAGCTGGGCTTCCCGGTGCCGATCAAGCACTGGCTGCGCGACGAGATGCACGACTGGGCGCGCAACATCATCCAGCAGTCGCAGACCGATCACCTGCTCAACCGCACCGCGGTGCTGCAGCTGCTGGAGGAGCACCGCTCCGGCGTGCTGGACCACAGCCGCCGCCTGTGGGCGCTGCTGGTGTTCATGCTCTGGCACGGCATCTTCATCGAAGGGCGCCTGTCCCCCGAGGTTCCGGAACCGCACTACCCGGTCCGCCTCTGAGGCTTCGCACCGCGGACGGCCCGTTCACCTCTCGCCAGGTGGGCGGGCCGTTCGCTTTCCCTGTCACACTTCGCCGCGCCGCTCCGTCCTCCCGGTGAACGACAGGAGGACATGATGCGGATTCTCGTCACCGGCGCGACCGGGACGTTGGGGCAGCAGGTGGTCCCGGCGCTGCTGGCAGCGGGGCACGACGTGGTGCGGATGAGCAGGCGCGCGGCGCCGGACGCGGGATGGCGCCAGGCGGACCTGGCCACCGGGGAGGGCCTCGACGGCGCGGTGCAGGACGTCGACGCGATCGCGCACCTGGCGTCGAGCCCGTACAAGGGCAAGTACACGCAGCAGACCGATGTGGACGGCACCCAGCGGCTCCGCGACGCGGCGCGGCGGGCCGGCGTCGGCCACCTGCTGTTCGCGTCCATCGTGGGCATCGACGACATCCCGTGGAAGTTCTTCAGGCAGAAGCTCGCGGGCGAGGAGCTGGTGCGCGACGGGGTGCCGTGGTCGATCGTGCGCGCCACGCAGTTCCACCCGGCGATCGACATGGTGCTCTCGGGCGCGGCCCGCCTCCCGCTGATGCCGGTCCCGTCCAAGGTCCCCGGCCAGCCGGTCGACCCCGCCGTGGTCGCGCGAGCCATCGCGGAGAACTTGGCGGCGGGCCCGTCGAAGCAGATCACCAACATCTGCGGCCCCGAGGTCCTGACCTTCAAGGAGCTCACCACGGCCTGGCTCGAAGCCCGGGGCCGCCGCAGGCCCCAGTTCCCCCTCCACGTCCCAGGAGCCCTGGGCAAGGCCTTCCGCGCCGGAGCCCTCACCCTCCCGGACCACCCCACCGAAGGCCCCACCTGGCAGGACTGGCTGAACCAGTGATCGCCCATTGGTGAAATTACGGCGGCTCATATCATCGATGGTATGATCTGGGGTACCGTAGAGCTGGAGTCGGAAGTTCGAGCCTGGTTGGAAGGACTGTCCGTTGCGCACTTCTCGACAGCCGCCTTCTACATCGACCTCCTCGCTGAACGGGGGCCGCTGCTCGACGAGCCGTACACCAAGCAGCTTCGCGGCAAGTTACGGGAGCTCCGATTCCATCTCGATGGCGACCCGGTCCGGATCACGTACTGGATCACCTCGGGACGGCGGATCGTGCTCCTCACCGCTTTTCGCAAAAAGCGGATGCGAGAAAGTCGCGAGGTCGAACGGGCGTGGCGGGCATTCCGCCGCTGCTTCAGCGAAGCGCACACCGTGGATGAGCACATTGGGGAGTGACGACAGTGGTCGAATCGGATTGGCAGTCGCTGCGTGATCGCCGTATGGCAGAACCGGGGGCCAGCGAGGCGTACGAAGCCACCCGGATCGCCTTCGAGCTGGGTCGGACCACCCGTGAACTTCGGGAGCAGCGGTCTTGGACGCAGGCCCAGCTCGCCGAAGCCGCTGGGATGTCGCAGCCAGCCGTGGCCCGCTTCGAGGCCGGAGGCACCGTTCCGACCATCCCGCTCCTCGAACGGCTGGCGCGGGCGCTTGGCGTTGAGCTGGTCGTGCGGTTCGACTCCCGGAGCTCGGCAGCGTGACGGTCGTGAGCGCGAAAGCCCTTTTGGGGGTGCTTTCGCACTCACGACCGGGGGGGTCAGCCGCAGTGCTCGAAGGGGCTCTCGTAGGCGTTGGAGCCGACCGAACCGCCCCACTTCACGCAGGTCGCGCCGGCCGCTTGGCGGACCGGGCCCGCGTAGTAGGTGAAGTCACCGGAGTCGGTCACCCGCGGCTTGCCCTGGA
Organism: Saccharopolyspora antimicrobica; assembly: GCF_003635025.1. Lineage (GTDB taxonomy): Bacteria > Actinomycetota > Actinomycetes > Mycobacteriales > Pseudonocardiaceae > Saccharopolyspora > Saccharopolyspora antimicrobica. Next base: position 654,272 of record NZ_RBXX01000002.1, read on the forward strand.
CCTCCAGGAAGGCCGCCGTCGGGGATGCCTTGCCCAGCGACGTCGACTTGAGCGTCACCACGCAGTTGTTCGCGTTCGAGGCGTTGTAGAGCAGGTAGACGGTGCCCGCACCGTTGGCCAGCGCCTTGGAGTTGATCACGCTGTACCCGGACCCGCACACCTCGGTCGGCGAGTACGGGTTGCCACCGCAGTTGTTCTTGCTGGTGAACGAGGTCTTGTCGAAGTACGGCACGGCAACGCCGTTGAGCTTCGCCTTGACCACGGTGCCGTTCTGGATCTGCTCGTAGTGCAGGTGCGGGCCGGTCACTCCGCCGGTCGCGCCCGCGGCACCGATCTTCGCACCCAGGGAGACCTTCTGGCCCACCGAGACGTTCTGGGCGGACAGGTGGGCGTAGCGGGTGCGCCAGCCGCTGCCGTGGTCGAGCTCGATCCAGCGGCCGTAGCTGGTGCTGCCCTCGTTGGCGACCCGCGTGACGGTGCCCGCCGCCGAGGCGAGCACCGGCATGCCGGTGATGCCGGACTTCTGGAAGTCCACCGAGTTCGCCGGGTTGTGGCCGCTGAAGGTCGCGGCCGTCACCGTGACGCCGCATTCGAACGGGACCTGGAAGTTCGGCGCGGCGGACGCGGGTGCCTGCCCGAGCCCGACCACGCCGACCGCCGCGAGCGCGAGTGCCGCCACGCCCGTGCCTAATCGTCGCAACATGAACCACCTCCAGTTACAAGGGGATTCATGCGACCACGCCGCAATGGGCAAGAACAGACCTATTAGGCGGATTCTCCGTGAATCTTTCCCAGCCACACCGCGGTCGCGCCGGGCAGCACACCGTCCCAGCCGGTCGCGGCGTCGCTGCGGCAGAGCAGTTCGCCGGGCAATTCCAGCGCGACCGGCTCGGTGCCGAAATTGGTGGCGCACACGAAGTCCGGGCCGCGGCGGAACGCCAGCACGCCCTCGGGCGCGTCCACCCACTCCAGCTCACCGTCGCCGAGTGCGGGGATCGCACGCCGCAGCGCCAGCGCGTCGCGGTAGGTGCGCAGCACGGAACCTCCGCTGCTCTCCTGCTCGGCGACGGTCGCGGTCTTCCACTCCTCCGGCAGCGGCAGCCAGCTCTCCCCCGCGCTGAAGCCGAACGGCGGCGTGTCGCCGGACCACGGCATCGGCACCCGGCAGCCGTCGCGGCCCGGGTCGGTGCCACCGGAGCGCGTCCAGATCGGGTCCTGGCGCACGTCGTCGGGCAGGTCCAGCACCTCGGGCAGGCCGAGCTCCTCGCCCTGGTAGACGTACACCGAGCCGGGCAGCGCGAAGCTGAACAGCGCCGCGGCGCGGGCCCGCCGCGCGCCGAGGTCACCGTCCCCGTAGCGGGTCACCGGGCGCTGGACGTCGTGGTTGCCGAGCACCCAGGTGGTGGTCGCGCCGACTTCCGCCGTGGTGGCCAGCGATTCCACCACCACCCTCCGGAAGTCCGCGGCCGACCAGGGCGCTTCCAGCAGCGCGAAGTTGAACGCCTGGTGCAGCTCGTCGGGGCGCACGTACCGGGCCAGCCGTTCGCTGGTCGACGCCCACGCCTCGGCCACCCCGATGCGCTCGCCCCGGTAGGAGTCGAAGAGCTGCCGCCAGTCGCGGTAGATCTCGTGCACCTCGTCCTGGTCGAAGTACGGCAGTTCTCCGCGCCCCAGCAGGGAGATCTGCTCGTCCAGCCCGGTGTCGGGCAGCTCCGGGTGCTTGATCATGCCGTGCGCCACGTCGATGCGGAAGCCGTCCACCCCGCGGTCCAGCCAGAACGCCAGCACCTCGCGGAAGTCCGCGCGCACCTGCGGGTTCCGCCAGTTCAGGTCGGGCTGCCGCGGGTCGAACAGGTGCAGGTACCACTGGCCGTCGGCGACCCTGGTCCAGGCCGGGCCGCCGAAGACGGATTCCCAGTCGTTGGGCGGCAGTTCGCCGTGCTCGCCGCGGCCTTCGCGGAACAGGTACCGGTCGCGGGCCGGATCGCCCGGCGCGGCGGCCAGCGCTTCGGCGAACCACTCGTGCTGGTCGGAGGTGTGGTTGGGCACGACGTCGACGAGCACCCGCAGACCCAGCTCGTGGGCGCGGTCGAGCAGCGCGTCGAAGTCGGCGAGCGTGCCGAAGGTCGGGTCCACGTCGCGGTAGTCGGCCACGTCGTAGCCGCCGTCGGCCATCGGCGACGGGTAGAACGGGGTCAGCCACACGGCGTCCACGCCGAGGGACACCAGGTGCGGCAGCCGCTCCCGGATGCCGGCCAGGTCGCCGATCCCGTCGCCATCGCCGTCGGCGAAGCTGCGCACGTAGACCTGGTAAACGACGGCGTCACGCCACCAATTCGTCATTCGCTGCTCCTCATGAGGTTCACGACGCGTACCGAGGTGGGGCGGCTGCAGTGCCGAGGTGGACCCGTGCGCGTTTCGGGGCGCAGGGCACCCCGAAACGCGCACGGACGCCCTCACAACCGCCGGGTGGATTCGCGGACGATCAGGTTCGGCCGGAACATCCGGCTGAAGTTGGTCGAGGCCCGCACCGGTTCGTCCGGGTCGAGCTGGCGGGTCAGTTCGTCGACCGCCGCGGCGGCCATGTCGCGGATCGGCTGGGCCAGCGTGGTCAGCGCGGGCTGGCAGTAGGCGGCCAGCGGGATGTCGTCGAAGCCGACCACCGAGATGTCCTCCGGCGTGGCCAGCCCCCGCCGCTTGGCCTCCCGCATCGCGCCGAGCGCCATCACGTCCGACGAGCACAGGACCGCGGTCGGCCGCGGGCCGTCGAGCAGTTCGCCCATGGCCTGCGCACCGCCCTCCGCTCCGAACGGCGCGTGCGCGACGAGTTCCGCGCTCGGCTCGATGCCGGCCTCCTCCAGCGCCGACGCCCATCCCGCCCGCTTCATCCGGGAGGGCAGGGCGCGGGCCGGGCCGCTGACGAAGCCGATGCGGCGGTGGCCCAGTTCCAGCAGGTGCCGGGCGGCGGTGTGGCCGGCCAGGTGCTCGTCGACGGTGATGTCCGGGACGTCCAGGCTCGGCGTGCTGCCGTTGACGAACACCATCCGGACGCCTTCGGCGCGCAGCTTCTCGTAGTAGCCGCGGCTGCGGCGCTCGTCGTTGTCCGGGTTGGCGATCTCCGGCGACACGAAGATCATGCCCTCGACGCCCCGCGCGACCAGCATCCGGACGTAGTCCTTCTCGGTCATCGCCGCGCGGGTGTTGCACAGCAGCGACGAGTAGCCCGCCAGCGAGGCGCGGCCTTCCAGCGCCTCGGCGAAGGCCGGGAAGACCGGGTTGGACAGCTCCGGCACCAGCAGGCCGATGACCCCGGTGCGGCGCAGCGCGCCGGTGCCGCGCGCGGTGTGCGGCATCTGGTTGAGGACTTCGAGTACTCGTTGCCGGGTCTCCTCCTTGATGCCCGCCTTGCGGTTGAGCACTCGGCTCACCGTCGACACGCTCACCCCCGCCGCCTGGGCGATATCGGCCAGACCCGCCACTGCTCCGCTCCTGTCGCGCCGGGACCACTTGCTGCCGCAATCCTGCACATGATCGAAATATTTTGCAAACCTCTACCGCTGATTGATCACGAGAACTTTGCCGATGATCGCTGAACACCTTGACTTGCATCACATCTTGGGTATGCAATTTGACGCCAAGTGTTCGCAAATTTTTGCAAGCAGGAGGTCCGGACATGAGACCCAAGGTCATGGTCGGCGCCGCCCTGGGCCTGGTCGGCGTGCTCGCCGCCGGGTGCGGCGGCAGCAGCGGCAACCCCGGTGAGGTCGTCTTCTGGGACACCAGCGGTTCCGCGGAGAGCGGGGTGTTCCGGGAGATCGCGGCCGACTGCGCGCGCACCGGCGGCTACCAGGTGCGCGTCGAAACGGTCGCATTCGACCAGGCGCTGAACAACTACAAGACCGCGGCGCAGGGCGGGCAGGGACCGGACGTGCTGCGCTCCGACGTCGGCTGGGTCGCCCAGCTCGCGAAGGCCGGGCTGATCCAGGACCTCTCGGACACCCCGCTGGCCGCCGACACCGCCGATTTCCTGCCCGCACCGCTGGAATCCACCAAGCACGAGGGCAAGACCTACGCCGTCCCGCAGGTCACCGACGCCTTGGCGCTCTTCTACAACAAGGCCCAGCTGGCGCAGGCGGGCGTCGAACCGCCGAAGAGCTGGGACGAGCTCCGCTCGATCGCGCCCGCGCTCGGCGGCGACCGCGCGCTGTTCATCAACAACGACGAGTACTACGCGCTGCCGTTCCTCTACGCCCACGGCGGCGACCTGGTCGACACCGGATCCCGGATCATCACGGTGAACTCCCCCGAATCCGTGCGCGGGGTGCAGACGGCCAAGGACCTGATCGACGCCAAGGCGGCCCGCACCGCGCTCGACCAGCCGAACTCCTACACCACGATGAAGGCCGCGTTCACCTCCGGCGAGGTGGCGATGGTCATCGACGGGCCGTGGGCGGTCGCGGAGTACACCCAGTCCGAGCAGTTCGCCGATCCGGCCAACCTCGGCATCGCGCCGCTGCCCGGCGCGGGCACCTCACCGGTCGGCGGCCACGACTACGTGATCCGGCAGGGCAGCGACGCCACGGAGTCGGCGGTGAAGTTCGTCCAGTGCATGAGCAGCACCGAGAACCAGGCGAAGATCGCCGCGCAGCTCGGGCTGCTGCCGACCCGCCAGTCCGCCTACGACGACCCCGCGGTGGCGCGGAACCCGGTCGTCTCGGCGTTCCGGCCGCTGGCCGCCGACACGCACGAACGGCCGTGGATCCCGGAGAACGCCGAGCTGCTGGAGCCGCTGCAGACCGCCTACGCCGAGATCCTGGCCGGGCAGAAGGAAACCGGCGCCGCGCTCGACGAAGTCGCGCGGACCTACCAGACCTCCGTCGTCCCCGGCTACGCCCAGCGCTGAGGCCGGCATGCGGAATCTGTTCGCGCGGTACTGGTTCGCCTACGCGATGGTCCTGCCGGTCGTGGTGGTGCTCGCGCTGCTCGTGGCGCTGCCGCTGCTGCAGGGGCTGTTCTTCGGCTTCACCGACATCAACGACACCAACATCGCCAACCCGGTGCTGGACCGCGAGGCGAGCTACGAGTTCACCGGACTCGCCAACTACCTCAACGTGCTCTCCGGCGATCCGGCGTACGGCTCGTTCTGGGCGACGCTGGGGCGCACCGTCATCTGGACCGGCGCCTGCGTGTTCTTCCACTACGCGATCGGCCTGGCGCTGGCGGTGCTGCTCAACCGGCAGCTCCGGTTCCGCGGGCTGTACCGGGTGCTGCTGATCCTGCCGTGGGCGGTGCCGGTGTTCATCAGCGCCTTCGCCTGGCGGTACCTGTTCAACGCCGAGTACGGGCTGATCAACTGGGCGCTGGAGTCGGTGGGACTGCCCGCGCAGGTGTGGCTGGGGCAGTCCGACCTGGCGCTGGTGTCGGTGATCGTCGTCAACGTCTGGCTGGGCGTGCCGTTCATGATGGTGGCGCTGCTGGGCGGGCTGCAGTCGATCCCGGCCGATCTGCACGAGGCCGCCGAGATCGACGGGGCGTCGCCGTGGCAGCGGTTCGTGCACGTGACGCTGCCGGGGCTGCGGTCGGTGTCGAGCTCGGTGGTGCTGCTCGGGGTGATCTGGACGTTCAACATGTTCCCGGTCATCTACCTGATCACCGGCAACAACCCGCACACCCGGATCCTGGTCACCTACGCCTTCGAGCGGTTCTTCTCCGGTGCCACCCGGGATTACGCGATCGCCTCCACCTACGGCGTGCTCGTGCTGTCGGTCCTGCTGGTGTTCGCGACCGTCTACCGCCGCGCGATGCGCAGGCACGGGGAGGTGCTCTGAGATGTCCATCGACGCGGCCTCGCTGCGCGCCACGACCGCGGCGGTCCGGCCGCCGGCGCGGCGCAAGCGCTCCACGGCGGCCAGCATCGGTCTGCACGCGACCTTGGTGGTGGCCTCGCTGATCGCGGTGTTCCCGGTGTTCTGGGTGCTGGTGGTGTCGTTCAAGCCGGACGCCAAGGCCATCGAGCGCACCCCGACGCTGTTCGCCGACTCCACAGTGGACAACTACTGGAACGTGCTGTCCGGCGCGAAGGGCGCGTTCCTGAGCTGGTTCGGCAACTCGGTGCTGATCGCGGCGCTGACCACGGTGCTCGGCGTGCTGCTGGCGGCCACCACCGCCTACGCGGCCAGCCGGTTCCGCTTCCCGGGCAGGCGGTGGCTGCTGCTGTCGTTCCTGGTGGTGCAGATGTTCCCGTTCGCGGTGCTGATCGTGCCGCTGTACAACATCCTGCTGGCGCTGGGCCTGCAGGGCAGCGCGCCCGGCCTGGTGCTGGTGTACTGCAGCACCGCCATCCCGTTCTGCACCTACATGCTGAAGGGCTACTTCGACGGGATCCCCGGTGAGATCGACGAGGCGGGGCGGGTGGACGGGCTCTCGCCGTTCGGCGTGTTCTGGCGGCTGGTCCTGCCGCTGGCCAGGCCGGGCCTGGCGGTGACGGCGTTCTACTCGTTCATCGTGGCCTGGAGCGAGGTGGCCTTCGCCTCGGCGTTCCTGTCCGCCGACGACCGCTCGAAGACCCTGGCGGTGGGCCTGCAGGTGTTCGTCCAGCAGAACCGCGCGGAATGGGGCCACCTGGCGGCGGCATCGGTCCTGGTGGCGGTGCCCGCGGTGCTGGTCTTCTACCTGGTCCAGCGCTTCCTGGTCGGCGGCCTCACCGCGGGCAGCGTCAAGTCCTGAGGCCGGAGCACGCAATTTCAATGGAAATCGGACGTCTGATTTCCATTGAAATCGCGCAGAACCCGACGCACAGTCGGCGTGTCGGGCACCCGACACGCCGACTGTCGTGCAATTTCCATTGAAGTCGAAGACCTGATTTCCATTGAAATCGCACACCTTCCCGGCATCCACCGGCGTGTCGGACTCCGGGCGCACCGACGTCCCGGAAGGCCTGTGGAAACCGGGGAGCCCGGGGTGGTGGCGTGCTCGTGCGCGGGCCTTCGCACCACTACGCTGGCGGCATGACGGCGTTCACGCTCGGTGGTACGACCACGATCCTCGACGGCGGTCTGGCCACCGAGCTGGAGGCGCGCGGGCACGACCTCTCCGACTCGCTGTGGTCGGCCCGGCTGCTGGCCGATTCGCCGGAGGAGATCGTGGCCGCGCACGCCGCGTTCTTCCGCGCCGGGGCCGAGATCGCGACGACGGCGAGCTACCAGGCGAGCTTCGAGGGCTTCGCGGCGCGCGGCATCGAGCGCGACGAGGCCGCCAAGCTGATGCACCGCAGCGTGGAGCTGGCCCGGCTGGCCGGCGACGTCGAGCCGGGACGGCACCGGTGGGTGGCGGCCTCGATCGGTCCTTACGGCGCGATGCTCGCCGACGGCTCGGAGTACCGCGGCCGGTATGGACGCACCAAGCGCGAGCTGCGCGACTTCCACCGGCCACGGCTGGAAGTGCTGGCCGAATCCGTCCCGGACGTCTTCGCGCTGGAGACGGTCCCGGACGTCGACGAGGCGGAAGCCCTGGTCGACGCGCTGGACGGGGTGGAGGTCCCGGCCTGGCTGTCGTTCACCATCGACGGCGACCGCACGCGCGCCGGACAACCGCTGGCGGAGGCCTTCGCCGTCGCCGACGACGCCGCGATCATCGCGGTCGGCGTCAACTGCTCGGCACCCGAGGACGTGCTGCCCGCGATCGAAATCGCCCGCGCCACAACGGAGAAGCCTGTCGTGGTGTACCCGAACAGCGGTGAGGTCTGGGATGCGCAGCGGCGGTCCTGGACCGGTCGCGCGGCTCCGGTCGCTGACCTCGCGCGCAGCTGGCAAGCGGCCGGTGCGCAGCTGATCGGCGGTTGCTGCCGGGTCGGCCCCGAGGACATCTCGGCGATCGCGGAAGCGCTGATTGATCCGGTGGACTGAGCCCGGTTGGGCCGAACCGCCGATCCTGGCACGCTTTTACCTGATAGTTCATCAGAAGGTTCTTTTCCAACCGATACCTTCGCGGTGGAATTCGGTATCCATCGGCGAAAGGGACGGGGCATGCGCCGGATCACCAAGATCGTGGGGGCGGCGGCCGGAGCCGCTCTGCTGTGCCTGGGTGCGACCCAGGTGTCCACCGGGGAACCGCTGGCGATCAGCGGGACGACCGTGTTCACCAAGGGCGAGGGCGGCTACAACTGCTTCCGCATCCCCGCGATCGTGCGCACCCAGGACCGCAGCGCGCTGCTCGCGTTCGCCGAAGCCCGGCGGAACAACTGCGACGACACCGGCTACATCGACGTGGTCCTCAAGCGCTCCACCGATGACGGGAAGTCCTGGCAGAAGCTGGAACTCGTCTCCCCCGGCGACGGCGACACCCGCGGCAACCCGGTGCCGGTCGTGGATCGCGAGACCGGCCGCATCTCGCTGCTCACCACGCACAACCCGGGCCCGGACTGCAACGGCAGCGGTTGCCGCCGAACGCCCTTCCTGCAGCACAGCACGGATCCGAGCGGCAAGCAGTGGACCGAGCCGGTGGCGCAGCCGCAGCTGAAGAAGCCGGAGTGGACCAAGTGGTACGCCACCGGCCCCGGCCACGGCCTGCAGATGACCCGCGGCGAGCACGAGGGCCGGATGGTCGCGGGCATCAACTACGAGGGAGCCGACGGGCTCAAGGGCGCCGGGATCGTGCACAGCGACGACGGCGGCACGACCTGGCAGCTCGGCGCCCTGGACGACCGGACCGGCGAGAAGATCAAGCCGCAGGAGCTCAGCCTGCTGGAGACCGTCGACGCCGAGCTCTACGTCGCCGCCCGCAACCAGGACAACTCCGGGACCACCGTGGCCGACGGCAACCGGGCGCACGCGGTCAGCGCCGACGGCGGCGAGACCTTCCGCGAAACGTTCTCGATCGTGCCGCAGCTGCGCGGACCTGTGGTGCAGGGCTCGGTGGTCCGGCTGCGCGCGACGACCGCCGGTGACCCGAGCAACCTGATCCTGTTCTCCGGGCCGTACAACACCGATCCGAACATGGACCACCGCCGCCACACCATGCGGATCCGCACCTCCTCCGACGAGGGCGCGACCTGGCAGGAGGTCGGCACGGTGGTGGACGCGACGTGGTCGGCGTACTCCGACCTGATCAACCTGGGCGGCGGCTGGGCGGGCCTGCTCTACGAGGCGGGCTCCCAGGAATCGCAGGACGCGCACCAGACGATCCGCTACGCGAGGTTCAGCGAGAACGACCTGGCCCGCTGAGAACCGGTGACCCGTGAGCACTTTGCGGGGCCATAGCGCCACAAAGTGCTCACGGCACCTGCTCAGAGCTTCGCGCCGACGTGCAAGGCGAGTCCCGAGTTCGGCGCGACAGCGGCCGTGAAACCGCCGTCCGCACCGACCTCGACAGTCGCACCGGTGCACGACCCGTTCACCAGCTCGCCGCTCATCACGTCGCAGTAGGTCCCGGCGGGCAACGAGGTCTGGAAGGTCCGGGCGAGCTCGCCGCCTTCCCGGTTGAACACCGCGAATCCCTTGTCCCCGCGGCCGAATGCGATCTGGCCGCCGCCGTTGTCCCACCAGTTCGCCAGCCCGGTGTCCCGCACCGCACCGTGGAACCCGGCCATCCCGGCGATCGCCGGCCGCCGGTGCTCGCACACCCACGCCGAGTTGTCGCAACTGGCCGCCTGCGTGGTGCCGTCCGCCTCGGCGGGCGGCCCGGCGTCGCTGTTGTCGAAGGCGAAACCGGAGATCAGCTGCGGCGTCCCGTACGGGTAGGCGAGCTCGAAGGCGACCGCGAGGTCGTAGGTGACGCCGTCCTTGTAGGTCAGGATCGGCGAGCTGCGCTGCGTGTCGTGGTTGTCGATGAACACCACCGCCTGGTCGCTCGGCAGCGACATCCGCTCCGGCAGGTTCGCCAGCTGCGCCAGCGAGCCGTCCCGGAAGGCGTTGGCGACGACGCCGTAGTAGCCGAACTCGGTCACGTCACCGTTGCCGGTGTACTCCCCCGCCGTCGTCGTGCCGTCCGCGATCACCTCCTGGAAGACGTAGGGCCGCGCGCCGGTGCCGGGAACGTCCTGCAGCGCACCGAAGATCGCGCCGACGTCCTCCGGCGGCATGTGCTTGACGCCGTCCACCCGGAAACCGGAGACACCCAGTCCGATCAGGTCGTTGAGGAAGCCGATCTGGGTGTTGCGCACGTACTCCGACTCGGTCGCCAGGTCCGCCAGGCCGACCAGCTCGCAGTTGCGCACCTCCCACTTGTCCTGGTAGTTGGCGATGTCGCGGCGGCAGCCGTGGAAGTCGGCGTCGGAGTACAGGCCCGGGTAGACGTACTTCTCGAAGGTGGAGCCGCCGCTGCCCGGCCCGCTGCCCGCCGATCCGGAGCCGCTCATGTGGTTCACCACCGCGTCGACGTAGATCTCCACGCCCGCGGCGTTGCAGGTGCGCACCATCGCGGCGAACTGCTCCCGGTCGCCGCGGCGGCTCTCCAGCTGGTAGCTGACCGGCTGGTAGTCCTGGTACCAGGGATGGCCCTTGTCACCGAGCACGACGTGCTCCTGCGGCGGGGACACCTGGACGGCGCCGAATCCCCTGGGCCCCAGGAAGTCGGTGCACTCCCGCGCGACGGAGTCCCACGGCCACTGGAACATCTGGACGATCGGTCCGCGCACCGGAGCGGTGGCGGGCACCTCTGCTGCCCCGGTGGGCACCAGCGCGGTGCCGCCGACCGCCGCGGCGAACGCGAGCAATGCCAATCGCATGACAACCTCCTCAGCTTCGAGCGGGTTGCCATCGATCACATTTTCTTGCGCGAGTTAAGTCAATACGCCATCAGAACCAGGCTTGAGCTGCTCTGATGCCTGCAAAAATTTGCAGACTATGCCAGCAGCGGTGCGACGTCCGTCGCCGCTGCGGCCCCGTAGGCGTCGGTGAAGCGCCGCAGCGCGCGACCGTGGTCCAGCGACCACTCCTGCGTCCCGGTCACCTCCAGGACGTGCACCGCGACCAACGACCCGAGCTGCGCGGCCCGCTCCCACGACAGTCCGCACTGGACCCCGGCGAGGAAACCCGCCCGGAACCCGTCGCCCACCCCGGTCGGATCGACCCGCCCGCGTTCCGGCACCGCGGGCACCAGCAGCCGGGTCCCGTCGCCCGCGACCACCTCCGCGCCCGCCGCGCCGAGCGTGGTGACCCGGACGCCGATCCGCTCCCGCACGTCGGACTCGGTCCACCCGGTCTTCTGCAGCAGCAGGCCCCACTCGTACTGGTTGCTGAACAGGTACTCCGCGCCCTCGACCACCCGCCGCACCTGCGCGCCGTCGAGCCGGGCCAGCTGCTGCGAGGGATCGCTGGCGAACGGGTAGCCGCGCTGCCTGCACTCGTCGGCGTGCCGCAGCATCGCCAGCGGATCGTTCGGGCCGATCAGCACCAGGTCCGCACCGGAGCGGTCGAGCACCGGCGCCAGCTCCACGTTGCGGGCCTCGGCCATCGCGCCGGTGTAGAAGGAGGCGATCTGGTTGAACTCCTCGTCGGTGGTGCACACGAACCGAGCGGTGTGCGCGACCTCCGAGACGTGCACGCCCGAGCAGTCCACGCCGTGGCGCTCCAGCCAGGAGCGGTAGTCGGCGAAGTCATCGCCCACCGCGCCGATCAGCACCGGCCGCTGGCGCAGCACGCCCAGCGCGAAGGCGATGTTGGCCGCGGCACCGCCCCGCCGCACCACGAGGTCGTCGACCAGGAAGCTCAGCGAGACCTGCGCGAGGTTGTCGGCGACGAGCTGGTCGGTGAACCGGCCGGGGAAGTGCATCAGGTGATCGGTGGCGATGCTGCCGGTGACGGCGACGGGCACGGCGACCTCCCGGATGTCGCTGCAGGTGAGCGCACGCGCACCGAGAGTACCGCCGCCGGGGGCGTCCGGCCGCCGCGCGCGACGGCGGACAATGGGGGCATGCGCGAAGTGGAGATCCGGGACGACGTGATCCGGCTCGGCCAGCTGCTGAAGCTGTCCGGCCTGGTCGAGCACGGTGCGGAGGCGAAGGAGGTCCTGGAGGAAGGCCTGGTCCAGGTCAACGGCGCGGTGGAGACCCGCCGCGGCAAGCAGCTCACCGAAGGCGACGAGATCGTCCTGGGCTCCGAGATCATCCGGGTCGTCACCCGCTGAACCGCTGGTGCGCGGCGGTGGTCGTCCTTGCCACCACCGCCGCTCACGACGAGCTCAGAGCGCTTCGTGGACGATCCGGCCGTCGACGACCGTGCAGACCACCGGGAGTTCCGGCAGGTCCTGCGGGGCGCAGGTCAGCGGATCGCCGTCGAACACCGCCAGATCCGCTCGCATGCCGACCCGGATCCGCCCGGACACCCGCTCCTCCCCCGCGCCGTACGCGGCCTCGGTGGTGTACCCGGCGAGCGCCTGCTGCGCGGTGAGCGCCTGCTCCGGCAGCACCGGCGCCCGGTCCGGCTCGCCGACCGGACGGCGCAGCCGGGCACCGGCCATGATCTCCCGCGGGTCGTAACCGGCGATCGGCCAGTCGGAACCGAGCGCGACGTGCCCGCCCGCGGCGAGGACGTCCCGGTAGCGCCAGGCCCGGCCGCAGCGCTCCTCGCCGATGCGCGTCGACCAGTTGTCGGTGTGGTCGGGCAGCGTCCAGTCCATGTGCGTCGGCTGCATGGAGGCCACCACGTCCAGCTCGGCGAACCTGGTGACGTCGCCGTCCTGGAGCAGTTCGACGTGCTCGATGCGGTGCCTGCCGCCGGCAACGCGCCCGGCGGCGGCGTAGGTGTCCAGCGCGAAGGACACCGCCCGGTCGCCGATCGCGTGCGTCCAGCACGGCAGCCCCAGGTCCACCGCCTGCTGCACGGCCTCCGCGTAGGCCCGCTCCTCGCGCCACACCGGAACGGTGCCCGCACCGTGCGAGTCCGGGTGGCACAGCCACGCGCTGCCGCCGTCGATGGTCCCGTCGAGGAAGAACTTGACCGCGCCCGTGCGCCACATCCGGCCGGGCCGGCTGCGCAGGTCCTGGACGATCTCGAGCGTGTCCTCGACCGTTCCAGGCAGGCACCACGGCGCCACCAGCGTCCGAACGGTCAGCTCGCCGCTCTCGTCGAGCATCTCGAACAGCTCGTCGGTGCCCGGCCAGACCGCCAGGTCCAGCATGTGCGCACCGGTGATGCCGACCGCGTTCTGCGCGCGGTGCAGGTCGGCGACGCGACGCGCGAGTTCGGTCAGCTCCAGCGCGGGAACGGCGGCGTCGCCGTACCGCACCGCCGAGGTCTCGTGCAGCTCGCCGGTGGGCGTGCCGTCCGGGTCGACGACCACCTCCGAGCGGTCGGCGAACTCCACCGGGCCGGTGATCCCGGCCTGCCGCAGTCCCCTGGTGTTCATCAGCGCGGTGTGCGCGTCGATCAGCGTCAGCATCGCCGGGTGATCGCCGATGGCGTCGTCGATGTGCTTGCGGTGCAACCAGTCCGGCAGGAAGGCGTTGTACTCCAGGCCGTATCCGATCAGCCATTCGTCCCGCGCCAGCCGGGCGCTCTCCGCGCGCAGCCTCGCCTGGAGCTCACCGAGGTCCACCACGCCCTTCAGGTCGACGCCGCGCATGTCGGCGACGCCGTGCACCGGGTGCTGGTGGGAATCGACCAGACCAGGCGTGACGGTCCGCCCCGATCCGTCGATCACCTGCGTCCGCCGTCCGATGTGCTCGCCGACGTCGTCGCCGACCGCGCAGATGCGACCGTCCCGGACCGCCACCGCGCTCACCGGCGGTCCGTCCATGGTGATCACCCGCGCTCCGGTGATGACGAGGTCCGCAATGGTCACTGTGCACTCCGATCTGCGAAGGAACTGCTTCCGACGACCCGGTCGCGGGGCTTGGCCACCACGAAGTAGACGAGTCCGGCGAGGATGATCAGCGCCGTGCCCAGCGGGGCGGCCCACACCTGGTACCAGGGGGCGTCCACCGGGGCGAGCAGCGCGCGGGGCCAGGTGATGTTGACGAACTCGAACGCCAGCCACAGCACCGCACCGACGTTGAGCACGGTGCCCAGCCGTCCCAGCCGGACGTGTCCGCCCGGCACCCACGTCCCGCGCAGCCGCGCCACCAGAGCGGCGAAGGCGACCAGCAGGAAGGTCAGGTAGAAGGCGGACGTGCCGAAGGTGATGACGCTGCCGATGGCGGCGGTGTCCAACGCCAGCAGCAGCCCGACGCAGGCCACCGCGGTCACCGCGATCGCGCCGCCGATCGGTGCCTGGCTCTTCCGGCTCACCGTCCGCAGGAGCTTCGACATCGGGAGCACGTCGTCGCGCGCGACCGAGTACAGCGCCCGCGCCGTCGATCCCTGCGCGGCCAGCCCGCACGCCAGGAACGCGATGATCACCACGACGACGAAGGGCTTGGCCGACCAGTCGCCGAAGGACGCCACGACGGCGGTCGTCACCGGATCGGCGTCGGCCCCGGCCACCACGCCGGCCGGGTCGGGGTGGGTGAGCACCACCGCGAAGGCGTTGAGGATCACCAGCAGGCCGACGCTGAGCAGCGCGATCCAGATCGCCCGCGGCACGTGGCGGGTGGCGTTGCGGGTCTCCTCCGAGGTCGACACGCAGGCGTCGAAGCCGATGAACGCCCAGCCCCCGACGGCCACCGCCGCGACGAACGCGGCGAACCCGGAACCCTCGAACAGCGCCTCGGTGCCGAAGCTCTCGGTCAGGATCGACCACGGCTGCGACCGGAACACCAGCAGCAGCGCGACGCCGACCAGCACCGAGGCGATGATCTCGGCCACCACTCCCACCGCCAGCGCGCGACGCAGCACGTCCACCCCGAGCATGTTGATCAGCGAGCACCCCACCACGAACGCCGCCGCGGCCACGACCAGCTGGTTCGGTGTCGGGGTGACGCCGACGAGGGTGAAGACCCACGGTGCGGACAGGTAGGCGATCGTGGTGTTGGCCAGCAGGCTGGAGCACAGCGAGATCCAGCCGGTGAACCAGGCGTAGGACGGGCCGACCAGCCGCCGGGTCCACTGGTACGCGCCGCCCGAGATCGGGAACTCCGAGGAGAGTTCGGAGTAGAGCGCCAGCAGCAGGCACTGCCCGAGCAGGCAGACCGGCAGCGCCCACACCCATCGGGGCCCGGCGATCGTCGCACCGACCAGCACCACCGCGTAGAGCCCCACGACCGGGGAGATGGTCGCGAAACCCATCGTGATGTTGCCGAGCACGCCCAGTCCGCGCTTCAGCTCGGGCTCGTAGCCGAGTTCGCGCAGCCGCGCCGAATCCTCGTCCACGTCGTTCCTGGTAGCCGGGGTTCTCATGCCTGCGTCCTCCTTCGGACGGGCCCAACCTAACTAAGTTAGGCTGGGACTGTAGGCCACCGGCGGGAGTTAGGGAAGCCCCGGGAGCCACCGGATCCCGGCACCGGGCCGCGCTCGGGAACAATGGGCCGCGTCCAGGATCACGGAGGAGGACCGGTGCCCCAGACCAGGCGCGGCTCGCTGACGAGGCGCGAGATCGGGCTGGCCGCGCTCGCGGTCGTCGACGAAGAAGGCGCCGAAGCACTGACCGTCCGGCGCATCGCGGCCAGGCTGGGAGTGCGAGCACCGTCCCTGTACTCGCACGTCGACGGCAAGGACGACATCCTCGAACTGATCACCGAGATCATCACGGCGGACATGCCCGCCCTGGACCTGCACCCCGCCGACTGGCGCGCCGGCCTGCTGAACTGGGCCCGCACCTATCACGCGGCCTTCGCCGAGCACCCCAACGCGGTGGGGATCATCGCCCGGCGCGCGGTGACCATCACCGAGTCCCGCCAGGCCTACGAGGACGTCATCGCGATGCTCGTCGAGGCGGGCATGGGACCGGCGGCGGCACTGCGCGTGGTGCTCGGCATCGACTACGTGGTCCTCGGCTCGATCCTCGCGCCGTTCTCCCCGGCCTTCGACCAACCGCTGGGCGAGGACTTCCCGCTCCTGCGCACCGCGATCCGCGCCACCGAACCGGCCGAGGTCAACCGCACCGCCTTCCGCGAAGCGGTGCAGTCCTACATCCGGGGCATCCCGGACCCCGCCTGAGCACCTCCGCCGGGAAGCGGAAGTCTTGCGCGCACACGACTGAGGCCGGCACCCCGCGGGGCACCGGCCTCATGCCAGATCGGCTCGCCCGGTCAGTGGAACGAGTCGCCGCAGGCGCACGACCCGCCCGCGTTCGGGTTGTCGATGGTGAAGCCCTGCTTCTCGATGGAGTCGACGAAGTCGATCGTCGCGCCCTGCAGGTACGGCGCGCTCATCCGGTCGACGACGACGCCCAGGCCCTCGAAGTCCCGCCGCGCGTCACCGTCCAGGGTGCGCTCGTCGAAGAACAGCTGGTAGCGCAGCCCCGCGCAGCCACCGGGCTGGACGGCGATGCGCAGGTGCATGTCGTCGCGGCCCTCCTGGTCCAGCAGGGCCTTGGCCTTCTGGGCCGCCGCGTCGGTCAACGTGACACCGTGCGCGGGCGCCTCGGTCTCGGTCGTGGTGTTCGGGGCGGTCATGGACTCTCCCTTGAGGTCTCGCTCATCCGATTCCGGCCTGTGGTGCAACCACCTGCCGCACCGGCCTATTCCCGCGGGCGGACCCGGGGACGTGTGCTCCGACGTCCATGGTGGCACAGTCGCACGCCGAGCTGGTGTGATGTGCTTAAGAGCTCGCCGGCGGTTCCGCCAGCCGGAACGCGCCCGGTAACGGTCTTTCCGCCCGGTCTGCTGCAACGACGGGAGTGGCGTCGAATACCCTGTTGGAGTGAGGTTCCTTCGCCGCAGCAGCACCGAGCAGGCCGCCAGCCCGGAGTCCGAGAACGAGACTGCCCAGCTCGCGGCGGAGCACGCCCCCAACCACACGCCCAAGAAGGGCCGCCCCACCCCGAAGCGCCGGGACGCCGAGGGCAAGCGCCGCGGCCCGGTCCCGCCGCCGCCGAAGACGCAGCGCGAAGCGGTCAAGCGCGCCCGCGGCAACAAGGAGGAGCGGCGCAACGCGGCCAAGGAGCGCCGCGAGCGGATGATGCAGGGCGATGACCGCTACCTGATGCCCCGCGACAAGGGCCCGGTGCGCGCCTACGTCCGCGACCTGGTGGACACCCGCCGCCACCTGATGGGCCTGTTCATGCCGCTGGTGCTGGTGGTCTTCGTCAGCACCCTGTCGCAGAACCTGGTGGTCCAGCAGTACGCGACCCTGTTCTGCATGGCCCTGCTGGTGATGATGATCGTCGAGGGCACCCTGCTGGGCCGCTACATCAACAAGCGCGTCCGCGCGAAGTACCCGGACTCCCAGGACAAGTCCTTCTCCCTGGGCTGGTACGCCTTCACCCGCGCGATGCAGATCCGCAAGCTCCGCGTCCCCCGCCCCCGCTACACCCCCAAGGACGCCGCCAAGATCGGCTGATCGGGGCCGTTGGTGCGCACGTTGGTGCTCGGTGGGGCGCGTTCCGGGAAGTCCGCGCACGCCGAAGGGCTGGTCGGTGCCGATGAGGCGGTCACCTACGTGGCCACCGCTCGGCGGGTCGCCGGTGATCGCGAGTGGGACGACCGGATCGCCGCTCACGTCGCCCGGCGCCCGGGCAGCTGGCGGACCACAGAGGCACCGGACACCCGTTCGCTGTGCCAGGCGCTGGGCGAGGCTCCCGCCGGGGCGTCCGTGCTGGTCGACGACCTCGCCACCTGGTTGACCGGGGTGCTCGACGACGCCGGGGCCTGGGAGCGGGATGCCGGTGCGCTGGAGGTCGTCGCCGCTCGGCGCGCTGAGCTCGTCGGCGCCGTCGTCGGCTGCGCCGGGCGGTTGGTCGTCGTCTCCGCCGAGGTCGGCCTGGGCATCGTTCCCGCCACCCGGTCTGGAAGGCTGTTCCGCGACGAGCTCGGAGTGCTCAACGCCCGGTTGGCCGAGGTGTGCGACGAGGTCGTCCTGCTCGTCGCCGGTCTGCCGCTCCGACTGCGCTGAAATCGACACGGAGGTTCGCTTGTCCACCGACCAGAACGAGATCAGCTTCCCGACGGTGCCGGCCCCCGACGAGCAGGCCCAGCGGCAGGCCGTCGCCCGCCACGAGCAGCTGACCAAGCCGGCGGGCTCGCTGGGCCGGCTGGAGGAGCTGGGCGTCTGGGTCGCCGCCCGCCAGGGCCTGTGCCCGCCGCGGCCGTTCTCCCGGCCGCGGGTGGTCGTCTTCGCCGGTGACCACGGCGTCGCGGGGCACGGCGTGTCCGCCTACCCCAGCGAGGTGACCGGCCAGATGGTCGCGAACTTCCTGGCCGGCGGTGCGGCGGTGAACGTGCTCGCCACCAACACCGGGGCGACCGTGCGGGTCGTGGACATGGCCGTCAACGCCGACACCCCGCCGGTGGTCAGCGCGCACAAGGTGCGGCGCTCGTCCGGCGCCATCGACCGCGAGGACGCGCTGACCGACGCCGAGGTGCGGGCCGCGATCAACGCCGGGCGGACCATCGCCGACGAGGAGATCGACTCCGGGGCCGACCTGCTCATCGCCGGGGACATGGGGATCGGCAACACCACTCCGGCGGCGGTGCTGATCTCGGTGCTCACCGGCACCGAGCCGGTGGCGGTCGTCGGCCGCGGCACCGGTATCGACGACAACACCTGGATGCGCAAGACCGCCGCCATCCGCGACGCGCTGCGCCGGGCCCGCAAGGTGCTGGACGACCCGGTGGCGCTGCTGCGCACCTCCTCCGGTGCCGACATCGCCGCGCTGACCGGGTTCCTCGCCCAAGCCGCCGTCCGCCGCACGCCCGTGCTGCTGGACGGGGTCGTGGTGGGCGCGGCGGCGCTGGTCGCCGAAGAGCTCGCGCCGGGAGCGCGGCAGTGGTGGCTGGCCGGGCACCGCTCGGCGGAGCCGGGTGGGCCGCTGGTGCTCGAGCACCTCGACCTGACTCCGGTGCTCGACCTGGGGATGCGGCTCGGCGAGGGCTCCGGCGCGCTGGCGGCGCTGCCGATCCTGACCGCCGCGACGCGGGTGCTCGGCGAGATGGCGACCTTCGACGAAGCCGGTGTCGGCGGCCCGACCGAAGCCGAGGCCGCGAAGTCGTGACCCTGGACGGCCTGCGCCTGTCCGTCTCGTGGCTGAGCGTGCTGCCGATTCCGGCGCGCCGCGTCGACGACGCCACCTGCCGGCAGGCGATCGCGTTCGCTCCCCTGGTCGGCGCGTTGGTGGGCGGATCCGGCGCGCTCGCGCTGTGGGGGCTGACCGGGCTCGGCGCACCGCCGCTGCTGGCCGGGCTGCTGACGGTGGCGGTGCTGGTGCTGGTCACCAGGGGCATGCACGTGGACGGTCTGGCCGATTCGGTGGACGGCCTCGGCTGCTACGGACCGCCGGAGCGCGCGCTGAGCGTGATGCGCGACGGCGGTGCGGGGCCGTTCGCGGTGGTCGCGCTGATCCTCGTGCTGGGTATCCAGGCGGTCAGCCTCGCCGAGCTGTCGGCCAACCCGCTGGTGGTGGTGCTGGCCTGCGCGGTCGGCCGCGCGGGCTTCGTCCTGTGCTGCCGCCGCGGTGTGCCACCTGCCCGCCCGGAGGGCATGGGCGCCCTGGTGGCGGGCAGTCAACCGACCTGGCTGGTGGCGGCCTGGTGGCTGGCGCTCTTCGCGGTGGCGGCCATCGCCGTCGACTGGCACACGGCGATCGCGGTAGCAGCGGCGGCCGCGCTGCTGCTGGCCTTCACCCACCACGTCCGCCGCCGCTTCGGCGGGATCACCGGAGACGTCCTAGGTGCGGCCTCCGAGCTGGCCACCACGGTCGTCCTCATCGGCGCGACCTTCGCCTGACCCGCCGAAGCGGGACCGATCGCTACGTCGTCGCACCCGTTCAGCCTGGCAAGCGCCCGTGAGTGTTTTGTGCGCCTGTAGCACCACAAAACACTCACGGGCAATGGCCTGCACAAACGATCGCCCGACCGAAGCAACAGCGGCGAGGCCGCTACCCGCACCGGCACGCAGAACGAGCTTGGAAACCCCAGCTCAGCTGAGCTTGGTCATCCAGCCGTGGGTGTCCGCGACCGTGCCCTGCTGGATGCCCGTCAGGCGCTCACGGAGCTGCATCGTGACCTTGCCCGGCTGGCCGTCCGCGATGGTGAACTCGCCGTCGCGGTGCTTGACGTGGCCGACCGGGGTGATCACCGCCGCGGTGCCGCAGGCGAAGACCTCGGTGAGCTCACCGGTCCCGGCCTTCTTCTCCCACTCCTCCACCGTGAACCTGCGCTCCTCGACCTGCATGCCGAGCTCGCGGCCCAGCTCCAGCAGCGACGAGCGGGTCACGCCGGGCAGCAGGCTGCCGCTGAGCTCCGGGGTCACCAGGCGCGCATCGGCGCCGGAACCCAGCACGAAGAACAGGTTCATGCCGCCCATCTCCTCGACCACGTGCCGCTCGCACGCGTCGAGCCACACGACCTGGTCGCAGCCCTGCTTCACGGCCTCGGCCTGCGCCGCGAAGGAGGCGGCGTAGTTGCCCGCGAACTTGGCCGCACCGGTGCCACCGGGTGCGGCGCGCACGTACTCGTGGCTCAGCCACACGGTGACCGGCTTGATGCCGCCGGCGAAGTACGAGCCGGACGGCGAGGCGATCACCGCGTACAGGTAGGCGTTGGCCGGGCTGTTGACGCCCAGGCCGACCTCGGTGGAGATCATGAACGGCCGCAGGTAGAGCGAGCTCTCCGCCGCGCTGGGCACCCAGGCCTCGTCGACCGCGATCAGCTCGCGCAGCGACTCGACGAACAGCTCCTCCGGCAGCTCGGCCATCGCGATCCGCTTCGCGGAGTCCTGGAAGCGCCGCGCGTTGGCGTCCGGCCGGAACGCCGAGATCGAGCCGTCGGGCTGGCGGTAGGCCTTGAGGCCTTCGAAGATGGCCTGCGCGTAGTGCAGGACGGAGGTCGCCGGGTCGAGTTCGAGCGAGTGGTAGGGCTCGACGCGGGCGTCGTGCCAGCCGCGGTCGTCGGTCCAGCGAATCGTCACCATGTGATCGGTGAAGTGCCGTCCGAACCCCGGATTGGCCAGTACCTCTGCACGGCGCTCGTCGCTGGCCGGTTGCGGGTTGGTGGTCCGGGTGAAAGACAGCGCTTCAGTCATGCGCGTACCGTATCGCGACCTCACGAGCAGTGGAAACCGGTCTTCTTAAGTTGGTCGTCCAATTGTCCGTCGTCCGATCACAGGCAGCTGAGCCGAAGCCACCGAGCGTTACCCGGAACCTTCCGGAAGCCGACGTTCCGGGCCCTATGATGTGGTCATGAACCAGCAGGCTCCTGTTCCGGTCCCCACCACGGCGGCGCAAGACGCGCTGGCCGCCACCCTGGCGGCGCTGATGCCCCTGGGTGGCGGCCTTCTCGTGGCGCTCGGCTACGCCTGGCTCGACGTGTTCGGCCTGATCCTCGGCCTCGGTGGCGCCATCGGTTGGGCGTTCTGGTGGCGCAACAAGCACAAGACGTTCTTCCCGAAGGACCTGCGCGGTGGCTCGGTCGGCGGGATCGGTGCGCTGGTCGCGGTCATCATCGTGCTGCTGTTCATCTCGGTGTCCTGACCCCCCGAACACCGGTCAGAGCCGCAGCAGTCCATCCGGTAGGGACGGCAGTGCCCACTTCGGATCCGGCACCGCGTCGCAGTAGGTGCCGTCGAACGGGAACAAGCGCGCCTCGGCGAGCGCGATCATGCGCTCTCCCTCGGCCCGCAACTGCTTGAGGTGCCAGCGGTCGAACCGGCCGGCCGCCATCGCGGCGGCCAGCTCGTGCTCGTCCTTCCAGGACCACGTTCCGTCCGGGAGCACCTCGACGTCCAGCACGCCGTCGACGCGCCGCACCCCGTACTCGTCGCGCCCCAGCGGCACTTCGAGGTTGACGTACCAGTTGCGGAAGGTGCCGTCGGGTTCGAAGAACCACCACACCGACACCCAGCGGTGCTCGTAGACCAGCCGCAGCGTGGACGTGCCGCGCCAGGTGGACCTGGCGGGCACCCGCGGCCCGTTGAAGCGTTCGAACAGCGGCATTTCGCGGTACGAACGACCGTCCGGCGATGTGGTGGTCCGGATCGGGGTGCCGTCGAGGACCCAGCACAGCAGCTGGTCGCCGTCGTCGGCGACCACCCGTGCAGGGTGGACGGTGCCGAGGGAACCGTCAAGCCGCCAGAAGCTGTAAAGCGCTTCCTCGCCGGGCAGCCAGATCGGCTGTTCGATTGGTTCCAGGGAAAGGTTGCCTGCACTCGCGTTCAGCATGACCCGCCTCATCTCCAGCGACGGGACACACCTCCCGTCGCCAAAGGACCGATAAAAACGACAACAAGCGTGGCAAGCATCGCAGAAATCGGCATGCTCATCGCAATTACGACAGAGACGCCCATCCCCAGGCACGCCGCGCGCATCGGCCAGCCGCCCGCGTCCGCCAGCAGCAACCGCGCTCCGGCGTTGGCGAAGGCGTAGTGCACCAGCAGGCTGCACGCGGCGAAGGCCATCGCCGTCACCGGGTCGACCAGCAGCGCGACCGCGACCGCCGCGACACCGGCGCCGACGTCCAGCAGGTACGGAGTGCCCGCGCCGCTCCGGCGTCCCAGCCCCTGGGGCAGATCGCCTTCCTGCACCAGGGCCAACGCCGTCGACCGGATGGACTCCAGCCCGGCCAGCAGCACCGGCAGCAGCGCGACCGCCGCGCCGACGCTGACCAGCGGCGCGAGCTCGGAGGCCGCGGCCGCGGTCAGGACATCGCGGATCGGCGTCGGCGACAGCGCCAGCCGGGACCAGCCGAGCTGGTGCACCAGCGCCGCCGTCACCACCGCGAGCACCGCGGTCAGCAGGACGAACGAGATCACCACACCGCGCTTCACCGCGGCCCACGGGACCCGGTCGCGCTCCTCGGCCGGGGCGGTCAGCCGCTCGAAGCCGAGGAAGGCGAAGAACAGCACACCGGCCGCTCCGGTGATGCCCACCGCGCTGTCGGCGGGCGAGGCACCGGTCGGCAGCGGCGGGACCGGGGCGATCGCGAAGCACGTGACGACCACCAGGGCCAGCACGGCGGCGGTCAGCGCGAGCCAGATCCAGGCCGCGGCACCGCGGATCCGCAGGCCGGTCGTCGCCGAGAGCACCACCAGCAGGATCGCCGCGGCAGCCACCAGCGGTGCGGAGGCGGGCAGGAAGAAGTCGCCGAGCACCCGGGCGATCGCGGCCATCGCGGCGATGTGCCCGGCCAGGTAGGCGCTGGCGCCGACGCGCGCGGGCAGCACGCCCATGCGCCCGCGTACGCACGCGTAGACCGCTCCCGGGCCGCGGTAGGCCGCCGACTGGTACGCGGTCGCCGTCGCCGAGCACACCGCGGCCAGCAGCGCGATCAGCAGCCCGAAAGGCGCCCACATCCCGGCCGCGGCCGCCGCGGGCGCCGGCCCCACGAGCACACCGACGCCGAGCATTCCGCCGAGCGCCAGCGGAACCGCCCCGGCACCGGAGGCGAGCCGACCGCTCGATTCAACCTGTTGGGCCACCCGACCACCCTTGCAGACGAACCCCGATGGTGCAGCCACCTGTCGGTTGACAGCCCGACCGCGCTGTGAACGGGCGCAGGCGCACGACTGTCCTCGTCGGATTCCGGCCCGGCCGCGCACCACCACCGACCGGGCGATACGGACGAGGCCTGAGGTTTCCGCCAGGCGAAACACGCCTGGAATCAAACCTCTAGAGTGCAAATGGACCCAATGCTGACACGGCAGCTTCAACGGAGGATGACCACGTGACGACCCCGAAACTCTCCCTCACCGACACCGCGGTGACCAAGCTGGCCGTGGACGCGCTCATCGTCGGCACCGTGCAGGACACCGACGGCCTGCGGCTCGCGCCCGGCTCCGAGCAGGTCGCCGCGGCCTACGACGGGGACCTGCGACAGGTGCTGACCTCGCTGGGCGCGACCGGGAAGGCCGACGAAGTCGTCAAGCTGCCCGCCGGTGGCAAGCTTCGCGCCCCGGTCCTGGTCGCGACCGGTCTGGGCAAGTCCGCGACCAGTGGGCCGACCGGCGAGCAGGTGCGCCGCGCATCCGGTGCCGCCGCCCGCGCGCTGACCGGTGTCGAGCGCGCCGCCACCACGCTGTCCGCAGTGGACCTCTCCGCCGCGGTGCAGGGCACCGTGCTCGGCGCTTACGCCTTCACCGGCTACAAGTCGAAGTCCGGCGACGCCCCGGTGTCCGAAGTGGAGTTCGTGGTCGCCGACGCGAAGGCGGACAGCGCCGTGCACGCGCTCAAGGGCGCCACCGCGATCGGTGAAGCGGTCAACACCGCGCGCGACCTGATCAACACCCCGCCCAACGACCTGTTCCCGGCCTCCTTCGCCGAGCGCGCCAGCGAGCTGGGCCGCGCCGTCGGCCTGGAGGTCGAGGTGCTCGACGACAACGCGCTGCGCAAGCAGGGCTTCGGCGGCATCCTCGGCGTCGGTGCCGGTTCGTCCCGGCAGCCGCGGCTGGTGCGCATGCGGCACAAGGGCCCGAAGGCGGCCAAGAAGGTCGCGCTGATCGGCAAGGGCATCACCTTCGACACCGGCGGCATCTCGATCAAGCCCGCGGCGGGCATGGAGGAGATGACCTCCGACATGTCCGGCGCGGCCTCGGTGGTGGCCACCATGGTGCTGGCGGCCCGGCTGAACTACCCGCTGGACATCACCGCGACCGTGCCGATGGCCGAGAACATGCCCTCCGGCACCGCCTACCGCCCCGGTGACGTGCTGACCATGTACGGCGGCAAGACCGTCGAGGTGCTCAACACCGACGCCGAGGGCCGGCTGATCCTGGTCGACGCGATCACCCGCGCCTGCGAGGACGAGCCGGACTACCTGATCGAGACCTCCACGCTGACCGGCGCGCAGGTGGTGGCGCTGGGCAAGCGCACGCCGGGCGTGATGGGCAGCGAGCAGTTCCGCGACCGGGTGGCGCGGCTGTCGCAGGCCGCGGGCGAGGGCGCCTGGCCGATGCCGCTGCCGGAGGAGCTGCGCGGCGACCTGGACTCCAAGCTGGCCGACCTGGCCAACATCACCGGCCACCGCTGGGGCGGCATGCTGGCGGCGGGCATCTTCCTGGAGGAGTTCGTCGCCGACGGCGTGGAGTGGGCGCACATCGACATCGCGGGCCCGGCCTACAACACCTCCGGCCCGTGGGGCTACACGCCCAAGGGCGGCACCGGCGTCCCGGTCCGCACCCTGGCCGCGGTCCTCGCCGACATCGCCGACCAGGGCTGAGCCCAGACCGTCCTCACCGCTGATGCTTCGGCAGTGGGGAACGTTTCAGCAGGTGATGGCCCGTGAGTGTTTTGCGCTGTTATAGCCCCTCAAAGCACTCACGGGCCTGACCAGGCAAAACCGGCGCGTTCCGTGCTCACCGGATCGCCCCACCCGGTGGCGTATTTGTGACGTAGGCCGCAAAGGGATCACCACAGCACCCCGCGGCGGTGCAACGATGTGGCGATGACCGAATCGAAACCGGCCTCGCCGACGACGGCCCGGCACGGGTACCAGGTCGACGTGGTGTGGACCGGCAACACCGGCCAGGGCACCAGCTCCTACCGCAGCTACGAGCGCACCCACGAGGTGCGCGCGGACGGCAAGGACGCCATCGACGCCTCCGCGGACCCGGTCTTCCTCGGCGACGCGGACCGCTACAACCCCGAAGAGCTGCTGGTCGCCTCCCTGTCGCAGTGCCACATGCTGTGGTTCCTGCACCTGGCGGCGGACAGCGGAGTGGTGGTCACCGGCTACCACGACCAGGCCCGCGGCTACCTCGCCGAGAACCCGGACGGCACCGGCCAGTTCGAGTCGGTCGAGCTCGCCCCGGTGGTGACGGTGTCCGACCGCGCCAGCATCGACGTGGCCGAAGCGCTGCACGAACGCGCGCACGAGCTCTGCTACATCGCCAAGGCGGTGAACTTCCCGGTCAACTGCACCCCGACCACCCGCATCGCGAACTGACCCGCCACGCCGGGCGAGCTCACACCGGTCTTTCCGGTTCTGAACCGCAACCGGGAAGCCGCTCCGCGCCCAGCCCCGGCAGTGACCGCATGCGCCGCTAGGCGCATAACCCACCCTCGCAGCTCGCACCGCCGCGGGTTCTCAGACGTCGTCTGGCGAGGACAGCCCGTTCGCCGTGTATCGGACAACGGGCTCCCGCAGACCAGGCGGCGTCTGAGGTTCCGCCACCTGCACCGCCACGCAAAACGAGCGGGGAAACCCAGTTCAGCCGTCGGCGGCGCGGCGGTTCCGGTCGCGGAGGATCCGCTGGCGGGCCTGGTAGTCGCGCATCCGCTGCGGGTAGCCGACCTTGGCCACCTCGTACAGCGGGATGCCGAGCTTGCGGGTCAGCCGGTGCGCCGCGGCCGGGCCGTCCACCCGGCGCCGGGTCCACTCGCCGTCGTGCGCGATGAGCATCAGCGTCGTCTCGGTCACCGTCGTGCGCGGTTCGAGGTAGCCCTCCACGCCGTGGTGCTGCTCGGTCCAGCTGATCAAGTGCGCGGAATCGGCGGAATCGGCACCGCGCACCTCACCGGCGCGCCGCCTGCGGAAGCGGTCGAAGAGGCCCACCGCACTCGCCTCCATTCAGGTGATGGAAGAGCAGCCTGCTCCCGATATTGCCATCACCGACATGGGCGACGGGTAAAAAATCACCCACCCTCCACTGTGATCCGCCGAGATGCAGCACAGATCACCCGGCCCACGTCGCGTGACCCTGTCGTGTGGTGACAAGATGGCTTGCAGGTGCTCGTGACCATCCGGTCCGGTGAAGTGCTGTCAGCGAGTCAACGAAGCCTGTCGAGGAGTGCGAAGTGACCGACACGTCCGCCGATCTAGTCATTCTCGGTGGCGGTTCGGGCGGCTACGCCTGCGCCTTCCGCGCAGCCGAGCTAGGCCTGTCCGTCGTCCTGGTGGAAAAGGACAAGCTCGGTGGGACTTGCCTGCACCGAGGCTGCATCCCGACCAAGGCGCTGCTGCACGCCGCGGAGGTCGCCGATTCCGCCCGCGACGCCGACCAGTTCGGTGTGCGGGCCGCCCTGGAGGGCGTCGACATCGACGGCGTCAACAAGTACAAGGACGGCATCGTCGCCGGCCTGTACAAGGGCCTGCAGGGCCTGGCCAAGGCGCACAAGGTCACCCTGGTCGAGGGCGCGGGCACGCTGGTCGACGCCAACACCGTCGAGGTGAACGGCACCCGCTACACCGGCAAGAACGTGGTGCTGGCCACCGGCTCCTACTCCAAGACGCTGCCCGGCCTGGAGCTGGGCGGGCGGGTCATCGCCAGCGAGCAGGCGCTGAACCTGGACTTCATCCCGAACAAGGTCGTGGTGCTCGGCGGCGGCGTGATCGGCGTGGAGTTCGCCAGCGTCTGGCGCTCGTTCGGCGCCGAGGTGACCATCGTCGAAGCGCTGCCGCACCTGGTGCCCAACGAGGACGAGTTCGTCTCCAAGCGCCTGGAGCGCGCCTTCCGCAAGCGCGGGATCAAGTTCAAGACCGGTGTCAAGTTCACCGGCGCCACCCAGACCGACTCCGGTGTCTCGGTCAGCCTGGAGAACGGCGAGACCTACGACGCGGACCTGCTGCTGGTCGCGGTCGGCCGCGGCCCGAACACCGCGGGCCACGGCTTCGAGGCCGCCGGGGTGAACGTGGAGCGCGGCTTCGTCCGCACCGACGAGCGCCTGCGCACCAACCTGCCGGGCGTCTACGCGGTCGGCGACATCGTGCCCGGCCTGCAGCTGGCGCACCGCGGCTTCCAGCAGGGCATCTTCATCGCCGAGGACATCGCCGGGCTCAACCCGCAGCCCATCGACGAGGCCGGCATCCCGCGCGTGACCTACTGCCACCCGGAGGTCGCCTCGGTGGGCCTGACCGAGGCCGCCGCCAAGGAGCAGTACGGCTCGGTGGAGACCTTCACCTACGACCTGGCGGGCAACGGCAAGAGCCAGATCCTCAAGACCCAGGGCGCGGTCAAGCTGGTCCGCGCGACCGACGGCCCGGTCGTCGGCCTGCACCTGGTCGGTGACCGCGTCGGTGAGCTCATCGGCGAGGCGCAGCTGATCTACAACTGGGAAGCTCTGCCGGAGGACGTCGCGCCGCTGGTGCACGCCCACCCCACCCAGACCGAAGCCCTGGGCGAGGCGCACCTCGCCCTGGCCGGCAAGCCGCTGCACGTGCACGGCTGACGTCGGCTCCGCAGTCAGCCAAGCACCCCGCCACACCACGAGGAGTCAGCAAGAGATGGCCTTCTCCGTTCAGATGCCGGCACTAGGCGAGAGCGTCACCGAGGGAACGATCACCCGGTGGCTCAAGCAGGAGGGCGAGACCGTCGAGGTCGACGAACCCCTGCTGGAGGTCTCCACCGACAAGGTCGACACCGAGATCCCGTCCCCCGCCGCCGGCGTGCTGCAGCGCATCATCGCTCAGGAGGACGACACCGTCGAGATCGGCGCCGAGCTCGCCGTGATCGGTGACGCCGGCGCGGCCCAGGCCCCCGCCGAGCCCGCCGCCCCGGCTCCCGCCGAGCAGCCCGCTCCGGCCGCCGAGCAGCCCGCCCCCGCCGCGCCCGCGCCGGCCCCCGAGGCTCCGGCCCCGGCCGCCCCTGCCGGTGGCGCGCAGGGCACCGACGTGAACATGCCCGCGCTCGGCGAGAGCGTCGCCGAGGGCACCGTGACCCGGTGGCTCAAGCAGGTCGGCGACAGCGTCGAGGTCGACGAGCCGCTGCTGGAGGTCTCCACCGACAAGGTGGACACCGAGATCCCGTCGCCGGTGGCGGGCACCCTGCTGGAGATCGCCGCCAACGAGGACGACACCGTCGAGGTCGGCGCCAAGCTCGCCGTGATCGGCGCCGCCGGCGCGGCTCCCGCCGCTGCCCCGGCTCCGCCGGCCCCCGAGCCCCAGGCCGCCGCTCCCGCGGCGCCGGCTCCCGCCCCGGCCGCTGCCCCGGCTCCGCCCGCGCCCGCTCCGGCAGCTCCCGCTCCGGCTCCGGTTCCGGCTGCCCCGGCTCCCGCCGAGGCTGCGCCGACCGGCGCCGCGCCCTACGTGACGCCGCTGGTGCGGAAGCTGGCCAACGAGCACAACATCGACCTGTCCGCGATCAAGGGCAGCGGTGTCGGCGGCCGGATCCGCAAGCAGGACGTGCAGGCCGCGATCGACGCCAAGAAGTCCGCCCCGGCGCAGGCCGCCGCTCCGGCCGCGGCGCCGAGCGCTTCGCTGGTGGAGCCGTCGGAAGAGGCCCAGGCGCTGCGCGGCACCACGCAGAAGATGTCGCGCCTGCGGCAGCTGCTGGCCCGCCGGATGGTGGAGTCGCTGCAGACCGCCGCGCAGCTGACCACGGTGATCGAGGTCGACGTGACCCGCATCGCCCGGCTGCGGGACCGCGCCAAGGCGAACTTCGAGGCCGCCGAGGGCGTCAAGCTGTCGTTCCTGCCGTTCTTCGCGAAGGCGGCGGCCGAGGCGCTGAAGCTGCACCCGAAGCTGAACGCCTCGATCAACGACGACACCAAGGAAGTGACCTACCACGGTGCCGAGCACCTGTCGGTCGCGGTGGACACCGAGCGCGGCCTGGTCTCGCCGGTGATCCACGACGCCGGGGACCTCAACCTCGGCGGGCTGGCCCGCAAGATCGCCGACCTGGCGGCGCGGACCCGCAACAACAAGATCAAGCCCGACGAGCTGTCCGGTGGCACCTTCACCATCACCAACACCGGTAGCCGCGGCGCGCTGTTCGACACGCCGATCCTGAACCCGCCGCAGGTGGGCATGCTCGGCACCGGCGCGGTCGTCAAGCGCCCGGTCGTGGTCGCCGACGAGAACGGCGGGGACACCATCGCGATCCGCTCGATGGTGTACCTGGCGCTGTCCTACGACCACCGCCTGGTGGACGGCGCGGACGCCGCCCGCTTCCTGTCCACGCTCAAGCAGCGGCTGGAAGAAGGCGCCTTCGAGGCCGACCTCGGTCTCTGAGCCGACCAGCTGCGAACGGCCGTCCACCACTCGGGTGGGCGGCCGTTCGCCGTTCCGCCGGTGGTGATCGCCGAAGAGCTCGCTTCGGGCCTGCGGGTGCGGGACGATTCCGGGCATGCGCGTGGTTGTGGCCGGCTCGTCCGGCTTGATCGGCACGTCCCTGGTCGCCTCGTTGCGGGCGGCCGAGCACGAGGTGGTCCGGCTGGTCCGGCGCGTGCCCGCCGCTCCGGACGAGCGGGGCTGGGATCCCGAGTCCGGGCGGCTCGACACCGATGCGCTGGAGGGCGCGGAGGCGGTGGTGAACCTGTGCGGCGCGGGCATCGGCGAGAAGCGGTGGACACCGGAGCGCAAGCGGCTGCTGGTGCACTCCAGGGTCCGCGCCACGGAGGTGCTGGCCGCGGCGGTGGCCGAGGCCGGGGTGCCGGTGCTCGCCAACGGTTCGGCGGTGGGCTACTACGGCGACACCGGGTCGAAGCCGGTGACCGAGGCGGTGTCGCCGGGTGATGACTTCCTCGCCGAGCTCTGCCGGCGCTGGGAGGCTGCGACCGAGCCCGCGGCGGCGGCCGGTGTCCGCGTGGTGCTGCTGCGCACCGGCCTGGTCCTCGCCCGGTCCGGCGGGCTGCTCGGTCAGCTGCGCCCGCTGTTCTCGCTGCTGCTGGGCGGTCGGCTGGGCGACGGCACGCAGTACATGCCGTGGATCTCGCTGGACGACGAGGTCGCCGCGATCCGGTTCGTGCTGGAGCACTCCGAGATCTCCGGCCCGGTCAACCTCACCGGGCCCGCCCCGGTGACCAACGCGCAGTTCACCAAGGCGCTGGCGGAGGCGGTGGGCCGTCCCGCGCCGTGGATCGTGCCGGGCTTCGCGCTGCGCATCGTGCTCGGCGAGCTGGCCGACCAGGCGCTCGCCGGCCAGCGAGCGGTGCCGACCGTTCTGGAATCGTACGGCTTCACCTTCCAGCACCCGTCGGTCGACTCGGCGCTGGCGGCCGCCGTCGGCTGAACGACGTCGAAGTCGCCCTCTGCGGCTCCGCATCCGCTGGTCGTGTCCCGTGCGCGTTTCGGGGCGTCATAGCACCCCAAAACGCGCACGGGGCTGAACAGCGGAAACGGAGCCGCAGAAGCCTTCGGTCCGGCTCCGGTGGCGCAGGCGTAGCCTGGCGCGCGTGAGTCGTGCGAATTCTTCGTGCCGCGCCTCCACGGAGCCCGTGGAAGTGCGCCACCTGGGAACCATCGATTACCTCTCCGCCTGGGACCTGCAGCGCGAGCTGGCGTCCGGCCGGGCCGAGGGGCGGAACCCGGACACCATGCTGCTGCTGGAGCACCCGTCGGTCTACACCGCGGGCAAGCGCACCTCGCCGGAGGACCGCCCCACCGACGGCACCCCGGTCATCGACGTCGATCGCGGCGGCAAGATCACCTGGCACGGGCCGGGGCAGATCGTCGGCTACCCGATCCTGCAGCTGGCCGACCCGATCGACGTGGTCGACTACGTCCGCCGGATCGAGGAGGGCCTGATCTGGGTGTGCGATCAGTTCGGGCTGCAGGCGGGCCGGGTCGAGGGCCGCAGCGGTGTCTGGCTGCCGGCGGCCGACGGCAGGCCGGAGCGCAAGATCGCGGCGATCGGGATCCGCGTGCAGCGCGGCATCACGATGCACGGCCTGGAGCTGAACTGCAACGCCGACCTGAGCGAGTTCGACCGGATCGTGCCGTGCGGGATCGCCGATGCGGGCACCACCTCGCTGACCGCCGAACTCGGCAGGGACGTGTCGACCGAGGAGGCGTTCCCGCTGGTCCGGCGCGGTGTGCTGGACGCGCTGGACGGCCTGCTGCCGGTCACCGAGCGGGACATCCCGCGTCCGGAGGCGGCCGGTGTGACGCTGTCGCTGGACCCGAGCCTGCGCTGAGCACCTGACAACCGCACTCCACTTCTCTAGTATTCCGTAATTACGGACTACTGGAGGAGTGGAGCATGCTGCTGTCCCGCCGTCACCTGCTCGTCACCGCCGCCGCGGTGACGCCGCTGCTGCTCGCGCCGAGCGCGCTGGCCCAGCCCGCGCCGGCCCCGCCGGACCTGTCGACCCCGGAGGGCTGGCTGGCCTGGATCAGCGCGCACCGCGACCAGCTGGGCCTCGTCCTCGACGACGGCCGCGGGAACCACCTGCAGCACCGGCCGCACGCCGCGCAGCCGCTGGCCTCGGCGGTCAAGGTCGTGCACCTCGCCGCCTACGCGACCGCGGTCGCCGACGGCAGGCTGGATCCCGCGGAGCAGGTCCGCGTCGGCGACTGGGAGAGCTTCTACGTGCCGACCGACGGCTTCGCGCACGTCAACGCCCTCCAGCACCTGGGCATCCCCACCGACCCGACGGGCCTGCGCGCGACCGATCCCGAGCACCGGGTGGCGCTGGACGACATGGTCTCGGCGATGATCACCTTCAGCGACAGCGCGGCCCCGGACTTCATCCGCGACCGGCTCGGCGAACCAGCGCTGCGCAAGGCGGCGGCAGCGGGCGGCTGGCACCGCCCCGACATCCGCTCGATGTGCGCGGAATACCTGTTCCTGCTCCCGGAGTTCGCGCCGCCGGCCCAGCTGCCGACACCGGCCCGCCGCGCCTGGGGATACCGGCTGGAGCGCCGCTTCAGCACCGACGCCGCCCTGCGCGAGCAGGTGGTGGACCGGCTCCTGCGGAACGGCCTGCCGCCGCACGAGCACCAGCTCTCCTGGGCCGGCCGGACGATGTCGTCGACGGCGGCGGAGCTGGCCGCGCTGCACCGCGCCATCGCCACCGACGACTTCCCGAGCGAGGCCGCGGCAGTGGCGCGCACGCACCTGGAACGCCCGCTCAGCGGTCACCTGCCGCCGGGCGTGCTCGGGATCGGCTTGAAGGGTGGCAGCCTGCCCGGCGTGCTGACCTGCGGGCTCACCGTCCGCCACGCGGACGGCACCACGGCCTCCGGGGCGCTGCTCGCGCACGGCGACATCTCGCCGGAGCAGCTCGGCAACGGCGATCCCGGTCTCCCGCTGCTGCTGGCGATGCAGCAGCCGGAATGGCGGGACCGGCTTGCGCGGGCGCTGAGGGCCTGAGGGAAGCTCATCGGCGTGGACTCGGAGGACTTGCAGCAGCGGCTGGAGGCGCTCGAACAGCGCGTCGCGGCGCTGGAGGGCGCGCAACGCGCCGAACCGGTCGAACCCAGCGGCTCGGTCGTGCAGTACCAGGGCAGCCTCGTCGAACCGGCCGCGCTGGAGTGGCGCATCCAGGCCGATCCGGCCTGGATCCTCACCATGCCCGACGGCCCGCGCACCGACGTGCTCGCCGCGCTGGGCCACCCGGCCAGGACGGCGATCGTGCGGCTGCTCGCGAGCTCCGGCGCCCAGCACACCGCAGCGCTGCAGGAAGCGGCGGGCCTGGGCTCCACCGGTCAGCTCTACCACCACCTCAAGAGCCTGACCGGCTGCGGGCTCGTGGAGCAGGACAAGCGCGGCACCTACCGGCTCCGCGCCGAGGCGACGGTGCCCGCGCTGATCCTGCTCACCGCCGCCTCCGACATCGCGGGCCAGCTCCGCACCTGAACTCGCCCTGAAGGACGGTCTCCGAGGCGGGTGAGCGGGCTGCCGCCTTGCGCGGACAGCCCGCTCGGCGCTCAGAGCTGGGGCGCGACGTCGTTGGCGACCAGGTCCAGGTGGTCCAGGTCGGAGAGGTCCAGCACCTGCAGGTACAGCCGGGTGATGCCGGTGCGCTCGCGCCAGGCACCGATCTTGTCGACGGCCTCGGCCGGTGTTCCGGCCAGCCCGTTGAGCCGCAGCTCCTCGACCTCGCGGCCGATGGCCCCGGCGCGGCGGGCGATCTCCTGCTCGTCCTTGCCCACGCACAGCACCAGCGCCGCCGAGCGCACGATCTCGCCGGCGTCGCGGCCGATCGCCTCGCACGCCGCGTCGACCCGCCCGAACTGCGCGGCGGCGGTGTCGACGTCGACGAAGGGCAGGTTGAACTCGTCGGCGAAGCGCGCGGCGAGTTCCGGCGTGCGCTTCTTGCCCAGCCCGCCGATCAGCACCGGCGGTCGCGGCTGCTGCACCGGCTTGGGCAGCGCGGGCGATTCGGCCAGCTGGTAGTGCGCGCCGTCGAACCGGAAGTGCTCGCCGGGCGGGGTGGCCCACAGCCCGGTGATGATCTCCAGCTGCTCGGCGTAGCGGTCGAAGCGCTCCTTCAGCGAGGGGAACGGGATGCCGTAGGCGGTGTGCTCCTCCTCGTACCAGCCGCTGCCGAGGCCCAGCTCGACGCGCCCGCCGGACATCTGGTCCACCTGCGCCACGGCGATCGCCAGCGGGCCGGGCAGCCGAAAGGTGCCCGCGGTCATCAGCGTGCCCAGCCGCAGCCTGCTGGTCTCGCGGGCCAGCCCGGCCAGCGTCACCCAGGCGTCGGTCGGGCCGGGTTCCCCGGTCACCGGCCCCATCTTCAGGTAGTGGTCGGAGCGGAAGAACGCATCGTAGCCGGTGGCCTCCGCGTGCTTGGCGACCCGCAGCAGGTCGTCGTAGGTCGCGCCCTGCTGGGGTTCGGTGAAGATCCGCAACTTGAAGTTCTCGGTCACGGGTCCCGAGGCTAATGGGACGCCTTCGCGACCGCCGCGCGCCTCGATCAGCGGGTGCGCAGGCCTTCCAGCACCCGCGCGACGCAGGCCTCGACGTCGGCCTTGACCTGCTCCGGCGAATCGGATCCGGCGATCGCGGTCGCGCCCGCCGACAGCGAGCCGAACACCACGCGGGCCAGCGCGTCGACCGGCAGCGGGTCGATCGCACCCGACTCGACCAGTCCGGCGACCACGGCGCGGACCACGCCGAAGGTGTGGGTCTCCTCGGCGGAGCGCCAGCGCTCCCAGCCCATCACCGCGGGCCCGTCCCGCACGACGATGCGCTGGTAGGACGGCTCCAGGCAGACGTCCAGGAAGGCGCTCAGCCCGGACCAGGTGGCCTCCCACCGGTCACCGGTCTCCGACAGCACCCCGGCCAGCCGGGCGACCACGTTGGTCTCCACCGCGTCGAAGGCCGCCTCGAACAGCGCCTGCTTGCCGCCGAAGTGGTGGTAGAGCGCGCCCTTGGTGACCCTGGCGCGCTTGGCTATCTCCTCCAGCGAGGTGCCCGCGTAGCCGTGCTCGGTGAACAGCTCAACGGCGGAGTCCACCAGCGCTTGCCGGGTGGACTCGGAGTACTCCAGACGTCGAGGTCGAGCTGTCGCCATGCTCACAACCCTAAGTCATACCGACGGTACGGAGCCGTGCTACTCTCGGTACACCAACATACTCTCGGTATGCCGCACACCTGGGGTATCCCCCGGGTCCGATCCCGGAGAGCGAACATGAGTTGGCACGACTTCCACCAGCGGCAGCGCGCGATCGCGGCGGTTCTCGACAGCGCGCGCCAGAACCCGGCACAGGCCCTCGACCAGGTGCCCGCGCCCTTCTCCGACGCCACCGAGCTGCTGCGCGCCCTGCAGCACAAGTGGACCCAGCAGCTGATCGGCCGGGTCGACGTGGCGCTCACCGAGACCGGTGACGCCCCGGACGGCGACCGGATCCAGGCGGTCACCGAGGCCTGGCGCACCACGGCGGCGGCCAACCCGGTACTACGCGACCTGCTCGACCGCAACCAGGCCGACCCGGTGCTGCGCGGCGACGCCGCCCGCGAGCACCGCATGCTCGCGCTGGCCAGCGGCCTGGCCGAGCCCGCCGAACCGGACGCGGAGGTCGTCCGCGTCGGACAGGCCTTCCTCCAGCTGCTCAGGGCCACCGGGGTCGAGTCGAGCAGGACCTGTCTGCTGTCCCTGCGCTGAGCTTCAGCAGCGCTGCCGCAACCACTCCCGGGTCTCGGCGTCGACCGGCGCCTGCACCAGCAGCGTCGCGGTGTCGTCCGGCCGGAGCAGCGAGCACTCGAAGCGCAGCCGCGCGTCGTCGGCGAGGACGGTGACCGGCCAGCTGCCGAACTCGCGCACCGCCCGGCAGCTCCACCAGTGCGCCAGCTCGGGCCGCAGCTCCCGCAACCCCGCCACCACGTCCTCGGCGGGGAATCGGTCCGCTCGCGCGCGGAAGCGCAGGAACAGCTCGTAGAGGAACTGCTCCTCCGGCACCAGCAGCGACTCCAGCCGGGCGCTGCCTGCCAGGCTCAGCAGCAGGTTCGGCCTGCCCGTCAGCGCCGGTTCCGGCCACACCGCGGCATGAGCGGCGTTGCCGGCCAGCACGTCGAAGCGCTGGTCCAGCAGCAGTGCGGGCGTCAGCGGCCAGTTGTCCAGCAGCGGGCGCAGTCGCGCCACCAGCCCGTCGTCGGCGACGCCATCGGCCGCGTAGCCGCCGAGCGCGAGCAGGTGCCTGCGCTCCTCGTGCGTCATCCGCATCGTGCGCGCGAGCGCCTCCAAGACCTCCCGCGAGGTCTGCACGCGGCCCTGCTCCAGCCACGCGTACCAGGCCAGGCCCACGCCGGACTCCGAGGCGATCTCCTCCCGGCGCAGTCCCGGAGTCCGGCGCCGCCCGCGCACCGCGATGCCGAAGTCCGCTGGGTCGAGCCGTTCCCGGCTGGCCCGCAGGAACGCACCGAGCTCCCGACGTCGCAGATCGCCGCTCATCCCGCCAGCCTATGACCTGGAGTAACCCCACAAACCGACGCCTGGTCGGGGTTCCGGTCGCCGCGCAGGCTGGAGGCGTCCCACTCGGAACAGGAAGGACCCTCCCCCGTGTCCCAGCAGCTCTGGCGCCGTCACCCCGACTCCTCGCACCTGGCCGGCCCCCGCACGTTCGTCCGCGTGTTCGTCCCCCGAGCCGAGCTCGAACCGACCGTCGCCTGGTACGAGCAGCTCCTCGGCGTCGAACGCGACATGGTCATGCCGTACCCGGAGAAGGACCTCGCGCTCACCGCGGTCGGCGGCTTCCTGATCATCGCGGGCACCGAGGCGGCGCTGGCCCCGTTCAGGCAGACCGTCGGCACCCTCCTGGTGGCCGACGTCGGCCCGCACGAGGAGCTCTTCCAGCAGCAGGGCCTGGAATTCGTGCAACCACGCTTCCGGGCACCGGTCGGCGAGGGCTTCACCATCCGCCACCCGGACGGCACGGTGATCGAGTACGTCCACCACCGGCCGGCCGCCCACGAGCTCAGCTGACGGCGACCGTCTCCCGCGGCGCGCTCGTCAGGCTCGGCACCGGCAGCCGGAGCGCGTGCGCGGCGGTCAGCTCGCGACGCGCGTGCACCGAGGCGACCGTGCCGCGGATCAGGTCCGGCGGCTCGACGGAGTTCGGCCGGACCAGCTCCACCGGCCACCGCAGCGCGTGGCACATCCGGAGCAGGAAGACGAAGGGGAACAGCACGAGCTGCGCCGCGAGCTCCAGCGTCGCGCCGCAGAACAGGACCACGAACAGGAGCAGGAACGGGATCGCGATGATGGCCGAGATCGGGTCGTCGCCGAGCCCGCTGGGCAGGCTGTCCATCGCGTCCTGGAACGACAGCTTGCGCCGCCACAGCAGCCAGCGCCGCCGCCCGTACGGGCTCAGCCGCCGCTCGACCAGCCGCCAGCGCTGCGGGTCGATCGCGACCGGCGTGAACTCCGCCTTCTCAGCGGCCAGCAGCGCCTCCGCACCGTCGAGCCCGCTGTTGCTCCCGAGGTGCTCGCGCAGGGCGCGGCGCAGCCGCCGGGCGGCGGCGAGACCACTTACGTGGATCACTCCGGCGCAGCACCGCCGGGCGCTGATCTCCAGCCGCCATCCCCGCCCGGCCGCTCGCGCGACCAGGACCACCGGCATCAGCACGAGCACCAGGAGCAGTTCCAGCCAGCAGCCGAGCAGCACCACGGTCAGCAGCAGGAACCAGACGAGCCGCAGCGCCACCGAGAACGGGCCTTCGCTCAGCCTCGGCCAGCGATCGCCCGCCACCCGCAGCCGCACCACGCGGGACCACGGCGCCCATCGGATGCGCACCGTCCAAGAAGTCGTAGGCACGACACCGCAGTATTCCCGCACCTGATCACCCGGATGGCTGGCACACTCAACCTACCGAGAGTAGGTTTCGGGCATGACGAGGTGGACCGCAGCCGACATCCCCGACCAGACCGGACGGACCGCGCTGATCACCGGCGCGAACTCCGGCCTGGGCCGCCGCAGCGCACAAGCCCTGGCCGAACGCGGCGCCCGCGTCCTCATCGCCTGCCGCGACGCCGAGAAGGGCCGCGCGGCGCTGGCCGAGATCGCCCGGACCGCGACCACCGCACCCGAGCTCGTCGAGCTGGACCTCACCGACCTCGCCTCGATCCACCGGGCCGCCGACGCCGTCCGCGACCGCACCGACGGCCTGGACGTCCTCATGAACAACGCCGGGGTGATGGCCACCCCGCGCCGCAGCACCAGCGACGGCTTCGAGCTGCAGATCGGCACCAACCACCTCGGGCACGCCGCGCTGACCTGGCTGCTGCTCCCGGCGCTGCGCCCCGGCGCGCGCGTGGTGACCGTCTCCAGCCTCGCCCACCGCTTCGGCGGCCTGGACGTCGACGACCTCAACTTCACCCGCCGCCGCTACCAGCCGCTGCGCGCCTACAGCCAGTCCAAGCTCGCCAACCTGCTGTTCGCGCTGGAGCTCGATCGCGCCGCGAAGCGCGCGGGACGCGACCTGATCAGCGTCGCCGCGCACCCGGGCATGGCCATGACCGAGCTGACCGGCAACTCCTCCCGGTTGCGCGCGATGCCCGACGCAGTGCACGACGTGGTCGGGCTGGGCACCCGACTGGTCACCCAGCCCGCCGAGCGGGGCGCGCTGCCGCAGCTCTACGCCGCCACCGCACGTGGTGTCCGCGGCGGCGACTACTTCGGCCCCGGCGGCATCGGCGAGCTCCGCGGCCACCCGAGCCGCGCCCGGCTGAGCAAGGCCGCCCGGGACGCGGGCACCGCAGCCCGGCTGTGGGCGGTGACGGCCGAGCACACCGGCGTCGCACCGAGCTGGTCGTGACCCAGCTCACCAGCGGTTTCTTTCGCCTGGTGGAACCGGACGCGAGATGACCACGGCGCTTCCCGGGGGCGTAGCCTGGGGCGCGTGACTGTGGCTCCGGAGGGTCGGAAGCTGCTGCGGCTGGAGGCTCGCAACAGCCAGACCCCGATCGAGAAGAAGCCGTCGTGGATCAAGACCCGCGCGCGGATGGGACCCGAGTACCAGGAGCTCAAGGGTCTGGTCCGCCGCGAGGGCCTGCACACCGTCTGCGAGGAGGCGGGCTGTCCCAACATCTTCGAGTGCTGGGAGGACCGCGAAGCGACCTTCCTCATCGGCGGCGACCAGTGCACCCGCCGCTGCGACTTCTGCCAGATCGACACCGGCAAGCCGGCCGCGCTGGACGTCGAGGAGCCGCGCAAGGTCGCCGAGTCGGTCCAGGCCATGGGCCTGCGCTACTCGACGGTCACCGGCGTGGCCCGCGATGACCTGCCCGACGGCGGGGCGTGGCTGTACGCCGAGACGGTCCGCCAGATCCACGCGCTCAACCCGGGCACCGGCGTCGAGCTGCTGATCCCGGACTTCAACGCCAAGCCCGACCAGCTGGCCGAGGTCTTCGGGTCCCGCCCGGAGGTGCTGGCGCACAACCTGGAGACCGTGCCCAGCGTGTTCCGCCGGATCCGCCCCGGCTTCCGCTACGAGCGGTCGCTGAAGGTCATCTCCGAGGCGCGCGACGCGGGCCTGGTGACCAAGTCCAACCTGATCCTGGGCATGGGCGAGACGCCGGACGAGGTGCGCCCGGCGCTGCAGGACCTGCACGACGCGGGCTGCGACATCATCACCATCACCCAGTACCTGCGGCCCAGCCCGCGCCACCACCCGGTGGACCGCTGGGTCAAGCCGGAGGAGTTCGTCGAGCACACCAAGGCGGCCGAGGAGATCGGCTTCCCCGGTGTGATGGCCGGACCGCTGGTGCGCTCCAGCTACCGCGCGGGCCGCCTGTTCGCGAAGGCCACCGTGCACCGCGGCATGCCGCTCCCGGAGAACCTGGCCCACCTGGCCAAGGAGGGCACCGCCGCCCAGGAGGCCACCAGCCTCCTCGCCCGCTGAGCACCGTTTCCGCTGGTCATGACACGTGAGCACTTCGAGGGGCCATAGCACCTCGAAGTGCTCACGTGCATCTAGCAGGCAAAACGATCCGGACACGGCGCCGGGCCCGACCTCACGGGTCGGTCACGCATCCGGGACCGCGTCTGCACCTGGTCCGGGTCGCGCCGTATCCTGAAATGCATGGCCAAGGAGGACAAGGCCGCCAAGAAAGCGGCGGCCAAAGAACGGCGCAAGGCAACTCGGGGACGCTTCAAGCAGATCCTCGAGGTGTTCAACATGCAGCGCCGGGAGGACAAGCTCCTCCTCCCGCTGATGCTCGGGGTGTTCCTCGGCGTCACCGCAGCGATCTTCCTGCTGGGCATGATCTGGGGCCTGCACTGGGTGTTCCTCCCGGTGGGGCTGGCCTTCGGCCTGCTGGGCGCGGTGATCCTCTTCGGCCGCCGCGTGCAGTCGAGCGTGTACCGCAAGGCTGACGGTCAACCCGGCGCCGCCGGCTGGGCGCTGGACAACCTGCGCGGCCGGTGGGTGCTGACCCAGGCCGTGTCCGGCACCGCCCAGCTCGACGCCGTGCACCGGCTGATCGGCCGCCCCGGCATCGTGCTCGTGGGCGAGGGTGCCCCGCACCGGGTCAAGTCGCTGATGGCGCAGGAGAAGAAGCGCGTCGCCCGGCTGGTCGGTGAGACCCCGATCTACGAGATCGTGGTGGGCAACGAGGAGAACCAGGTACCGCTGTCCAAGCTGCAGCAGCGGATCACCAAGCTGCCGCGCAACATCGGCCCGGCGCAGATCGACTCGATCGAGAACCGGCTCGCGGCGCTGGCCAACCGCGGCAACGCGATGCCGAAGGGTCCGGTGCCGCAGGGCGCCAAGATGCGCAACGTCTCGCGCGCGGTGCGCCGCGCGCGGTGATTCCACCGACGACGAGAAGCGGGCCCGGGGACGAACCCCGGGCCCGCTTCTTCTCACGTCAGGAGTTCACCGGCGCAGCACGATGGTGCCGGTGAGCCGGTCGTGCCAGGAGCGGCCGTCGAAGTTCCACACCACGGCCGGGATGATCAGCCCGGACAGCAAGCAGCGCACCGCGGCCCGCCACGGCCCCACCATGATCGCGCCGTCGACGCGCGCCACCCAGATCCGCAGCGCGGCCATGCCCGGCGTGGCGCCGAAGAAGCACACCGGGACCACGGTGATGACCACCCAGGCCAGCAGGCTCCAGTTCTTCGGGTAGTCCGGCATCGTGAACAGCGCGGCGACCAGCGCGGCCAGCACGATGTCGATGAGGAACGCCCCCAGCCGCCTGCCCACCGGTGCCGCCGAGCCGGGACCGTGCTCGGGCAGCCCCAGCTTCTCGCCGCGCCACTGGGGCCGGGATTCGTTCGCCTGCTCGCGCACGTTGTTCAGCGCGGTCTTCGGGCCGTCCAGCCAGGATCCGACTCTT
Organism: Saccharopolyspora antimicrobica; assembly: GCF_003635025.1. Classification (GTDB taxonomy): domain Bacteria; phylum Actinomycetota; class Actinomycetes; order Mycobacteriales; family Pseudonocardiaceae; genus Saccharopolyspora; species Saccharopolyspora antimicrobica. The sequence goes on from NZ_RBXX01000002.1 coordinate 695,675, forward strand.
CGCACGTCATCCAGGGTACGTGCCGGTCCGCTGGTACCGTCGGAGTACCGCTTCCCGCAACATCGGCCACCCGGACGGGTCGCAGTTAACGCCGGCGAAACATTCGGGTGACGACGGAGCAACACCCAGGACATACGGTGAGAACCGAGCCGGCGGCGGAAACTTCGACGTGGCGTCGGTGAGCTGTACGAGTGCTGAAGGAGCCACCGAGCTTGTTCAAGAATCCTGACGAGGTCCTGCGCTTCATCGCTGATGAGGACGTGAAGTTCATCGATGTCCGGTTCTGCGACCTGCCGGGCGTCATGCAGCACTTCACCGTGCCGGCCGCCGCGTTCGACCAGGATGCGTTCACCGAGGGGCTGGCCTTCGACGGCTCGTCCGTGCGTGGCTTCCAGTCCATCCACGAGTCGGACATGCTGCTGCTGCCCGACCCCTACACCGCGCGCCTCGACCCGTTCCGGATCGAGAAGACGCTGATCCTGAACTTCTTCGTGCACGACCCGTTCACGCTGGAGCCCTACAGCCGCGACCCGCGCAACATCGCGCGCAAGGCGGAGCAGTACCTGAACGAGTCCGGCATCGCCGACACCGCGTTCTTCGGCGCCGAGGCCGAGTTCTACATCTTCGACTCGGTCAAGTTCGGCGAGGGCCCGAACAAGTCGTTCGCCGAGGTCGACTCGATCGAGGGCTGGTGGAACACCGGGCGCGACGAGGAGGGCGGCAACCGCGGCTACAAGACGCGGCTGAAGGGCGGCTACTTCCCGGTCTCGCCCTACGACCACTTCGCCGACCTGCGCGACAAGATGTGCACCCAGCTGACCGCCTCCGGTTTCACCATCGAGCGGGCGCACCACGAGGTCGGCACCGGCGGCCAGACCGAGATCAACTACCGGTTCAACACGCTGCTGCACGCTGCCGACGACCTGCAGCTGTTCAAGTACGTCATCAAGAACACCGCCTGGGACAACGGCAAGACCGTCACCTTCATGCCCAAGCCGCTGTTCGGCGACAACGGCTCCGGCATGCACAGCCACATGTCGCTGTGGAAGGACGGCAGCCCGCTGTTCTACGACGAGGCCGGTTACGCCGGGCTGTCGGACATGGCCCGCCACTACATCGGCGGCATCCTGCACCACGCGCCGAGCCTGCTGGCCTTCACCAACCCGACGGTGAACTCCTACCACCGCCTGGTGCCGGGCTACGAGGCCCCGGTGAACCTGGTGTACTCGCAGCGCAACCGGTCGGCCTGCATGCGCATCCCGATCACCGGTGCGAACCCGAAGGCCAAGCGCGTCGAGTTCCGCTGCCCGGACCCGTCCGGCAACCCGTACCTGGCGTTCGCCGCGATGATGATGGCCGGCCTGGACGGCATCAAGAACAAGATCGAGCCCGCCGAGCCGATCGACAAGGACCTCTACGAGCTGCCGCCGGAAGAGGCCAAGAACGTGCCGACCGTCCCGGACAACCTGGCCTCGGCGATCGACAACCTGGAAGCCGACCACGACTTCCTGCTCGAGGGCGGCGTGTTCACCCCAGACCTGATCGAGACCTGGATCCGGCTCAAGCGCGAGGACGAGATCGACCCGATCCGCCTGCGCCCGCACCCGCACGAGTTCTCGCTCTACTTCGACGTGTGATGCGCTGAACGCGTGGTGGCCCGTCAGCTCCGGCTGGCGGGCCACCAGCGTTTTCAGCTGATCCCGGCATCCGCTATTAACAGCGGGTCAAATGCCCTGCCAGGGCTGCAGCGCGGCTCCCAGCACGCCGGGCTTGAAGCGCAGCAGGGCACCGGCGCACGGGTCGTCGAGGAGCGCCAGCTCGTCGTAGCCGTAGCAGGCCGAGGTCACGTACATCTCCTCCAGCCGCGAACCGCCGAAGGCCAGGCTGGTGATCCGCCGGGTCGGCGCCCACAGGACGGTTTCGAGATCCCCGCCCGGCGCGTACCGGTGGATCCGCCCGGTCCAGTGCATCGCGACCCACACGCAGCCCTCGGCGTCCACCGCGATCCCCTCCGGCTCGCCCTCCGCTTCGGCGCACGCCACCCACTGCCGCCCGGAGACCGCCAGCGCGCGCTCCGGGTCGTAGTCGTAGGCCCAGATGGTGCGCGCGTCGACCAGGTACATCCGGCTGCCGTCCGGGCTCCACGCCACGCCGCCCGCCGCCGTCACCCCGTCGACCAGCAACCGCGCCCGATCCCCGTCGAGCACGTACAGCGCGCTGCCCTGCAGCTCGCGGGAGTGCGTCTGGGTGCCCGCCACGAACCGACCGGCCGGATCGCAGGCGCCCACGCCCATCCGATCGCCGTTGCGCACCTGGACGACCGGTTCCAGCGCCGAGCGCCCGAGGTGCACCCGGGCGAACCCGTGTCCGGCGGCGGCGATCAGCTGCCCCTGCCGGGTCGCACCCAAGGCCGTCACCGGTCCCGGCAGCACCCGCACTTCATCGCTGCCGGAATCGCGGTGGAAGGTGTGCAATTCCCGGCGCAGCAGATCCACCCAGTGCACGCAATTGAGCGCGGGCATCCACAACGGGCTCGCCCCGCACAGCGCCTGCCGGTCGACGAGCACTTCGAAGTCCTCGGACATCGGCAGTCCCCTGTTCGCCGCCCTGCCTTCCTGCGCGCAGGGTACTGGCGAATTCGGCATTCGGGGACCGCCGACCGGGTTCGCCGAAACCATTGCGATTCTTCCGGGACGTTCTGCGCGCCGGGCCGCGCGAAAACACTTTGGCCGAGCCGGAAAAAGCCCTCGGTTCCGCCCGCGGAAAGGAGAAACGGCGACGAGCGCTCGGCGCAATCCACCCGCGCGGCCGAGAACCGCGAATGCCCGACCGCATTGCGCCTTTCAGAGCACTAGACGGCCTGCCGGTGGCTCAGCGGAATTCGGCCGGCTCGATCTCCCGCACGAAGCAAACCCGGTCGTGGCCGGCTCCGTCGTAATCGCGGTGCACCGGAATTCCGCCGATTTCGGCATCCCCACCGGTGAGCTCGAAACCCATGCTCCGGTGGAAGGCGATCGAACCGGTGTTGGCCGGTGAGGTGACGCAGTGCACGCGGGTGCGCCCGGCGCGGGCAGCCGCGGCGAAGAATTCCCCGTACAAGCGGCGCGCGAACCCGGACCGGCGCAGCTCCGGGTCGACCCCGACGAAGTGGATGTAGGCGTCCGCGGCGCGGTCGGCGGAGCCGAAACCGATCAGGAACCCCGCCATCCGGCCGTCCTGCTCGGCGACCAGGCTGGTTCCGGCGAAGTGCTGCAGGAACAGCCGGGGCACGAGCAGCGACAGCTCGCGAGCGGCTTCCGGGCTGCGCGAATCCGACCACCACCGCTGGATGGCCGCCACGATCTCCGGATGGTCTTCTTCCCGGGCAGGACGCAGATCGATCATGCGCACCACCCTAGGAGCTCAGGCCCCGTAGAACACCCGCTCCACCACAGCGCGGGCGTGCCGGGTGACGCGGAGGTAGTCGTCGACGACCTCGCCGGTGTCCACCTCCGCTGGATATCCCAGCGCGGCGGCCACCGCGTTCAGCTCCCGCGTCTGCTTCGGCAGCTGATCGCCCGGCTTGCCCCGGACCAGCATCACCGCGTTGCGCACGCGCATCGCCAGCGTCCACGCCTCCGCCAGCTCATCGGCATCGCCGGCGTCCAGCACGCCTGCCTCGGTCGCCGCGCGCAGCCCGTCCAGCGTCGACGTCGTGCGCAGCCCCGGGTGCTCGTGGGCGTGCTGCAGCTGCAGCAGCTGCAACGTCCACTCCACGTCGGCCAGACCGCCGCGGCCGAGCTTGGTGTGCGTCGCCGGATCCGCACCGCGCGGCAGCCGCTCGGAATCCACCCGCGCCTTGATCCGCCGGATCTCCCGCGCCTTGGCCTCGTCGAGCCCGCCTTCCGGGTACCGGATCGGATCGATGGCGCGGCAGAACCGCTCGCCCAGGTCTTGATCGCCTGCGACGTGCCGCGCGCGCAGCAGCGCCTGCGCCTCCCAGGCCTCGCCCCACCGCCGGTAGTACGCGAGGTAGGAGTCCAGCGTGCGCACCAGTGCGCCCTGACGCCCTTCCGGCCGCAGGTCGATGTCGACCTCCAGCGGCGGGTCCTGGCTCGGCGCTCCCAGCAACCGCCGCACCTGCTCGACGACCGCGGTCGCGAACCGAATCGCCGCCGTCTCCTCCGCGCCGGCCACCGGCTCGCACACGAACATCACGTCGGCGTCGGAGCCGTAGCCGAGTTCCGCGCCGCCCAGCCGCCCCATCCCGATCACCGCGATCCGCGCCGGGACCTCGCCGGTCGCCTTCGCGGTGTCCCGGATCGACACGTCCAGCGCGGATTCCAGCACCGCGGCCCAGATGTTCGACAGCGCGTGGAACACCGCGGCCGGCTCGACCAGGCCAAGCAGATCACCGCAGGCGATGCGCAGCAGCTCGTGACGCCGCAGCGAACGCGCCGCGGCGGCGGCTCTCCCCGGCTCCGAGTAGCGCGCGACGGTGCTGCGCAGCGAAACCGAGGCCTCCATCGGATCGCGTCCGGCCAGAGCCGGTGTGTCGGACAGCAACCGCAGCACTTCCGGCGCCCGCACCAGCAGCTCCGGAACGAGCTTCGAGGTGCCGAGCAACTGCGCCAGCCGCTCGGACACCACGCCCTCGTCTCGCAACAACCGCAGGTACCAAGGGGTTTCCGCCAACGCCTCGGACACCTTGCGGTACGCGAGCAACCCGCCGTCGGGGTCGGGGGTGTTCGCCAGCAGATCCAGCAGCATCGGCAACAGCGTGCCCTGGATGCTGGCCCGCCGGGACACTCCCGAGGTCAAAGCACCGATGTGGCGCAACGCGCCCTCCGGCGAGGTGTAACCGAGTGCGGCCAACCGCTCCACCGCGGCCGAGGTCGTCAGGCGCAGCGCCGCCGTGGGCACCTTCGCGACCGCTTCCAGCAGCGGGCGGTAGAAGAGCTTCTCGTGCAGCCGCCGAACCCGGTTGCTGTGCCGCCGGAACTCCGCCACCAGCGCCTGCGCCGCCGTGTTCCGCCCGCTGGATCGCAACCCGGCCGCCCGCGCCAGCACACCCAGCGCCTCGGCGTCGTCGAAAGGCGGGAACAGGTGCGTCCGGCGCAGCTGCCGCAGCTGCAACCGGTGCTCGACCGTGCGCAGGAACCGGTAGGAATCCACCAGATCCGCGGCATCGGTGCGAGCCACGTACCCGCCTTCACCCAAGGCTCGCAGAGCATCCAATGTGGACGTCGGACGGAGCGAGTCGTCGCTGCGTCCGTGAACCATCTGCAGCAGCTGCACGGCGAACTCCACGTCGCGCAACCCGCCACGACCGAGCTTGAGCTCCCGCTCGGACAGCTCGGAGGGCACGTGGTCCTCGACCCGGCGCCGCATCGAGCGAACATCGGCCACGAATCCCTCGCGCTCCGCCGCCGTCCACACCAGCGGCTGCACCGCAGCGAGGTAGTCAGCTCCGAGCTCCGCGTCCCCGGCCACCGGACGAGCCTTGAGCAGCGCCTGGAACTCCCACGTGCGCGCCCACCGGCGGTAGTAGCTGAGGTGCCCGTCGAGAGTCCGCACCAGCGCCCCGGCCTTGCCCTCCGGGCGCAAGGCCGCGTCGACCTCGAAGAAGGCCGGCCCGGCGACCCGCATCATCAGGCTGGCCAACCGGATCGCGGCCGGAACCTCCGCCTCGTCGCCGGTCACGAACACGACGTCGACATCGCTGACGTAGTTCAGCTCCCGGCCACCGCACTTGCCCATCGCGATCACCGCGAGCCGCGGCACCTCCGCCACACCGGAGAGCTTCAACTCGGCCACCGCGACCGACAACGCCGCGCGCAGAGCCGCGACGGCCACGTCCGACAACGTCGCGGCCACGTCCTCGTACAGCAGCTTGGGCAGGGACGGATCGACGACACTGGCCATGTCCTGCCCTGCGACGTCCATCAGCAGCCCGCGATAAGCCCGCCGCAGCGCGCTGACCGCCTCAGGCCCCTGCAGCTCGGCGACCGGGCCACCGGGAGTCCCCGGATCACCGCTTCCTTCGGCGCCCACCGCCGCCAGGAGCACCGCCGTGCGACCCTCCAGCGTTCTGGCGATGTCCGCGCCCGAGCGCAACCGCTGCCAATCATCCGGGTGCGCCACGAGGTGGTCGGCGAAGGCGGTCGAGGCGCCGAAGACGCCGAACAGCCGGGCCCGCAGCCCTGGATCCTCCACCAGCGCCCGGGAGAACTCCGCCCACTCCGCCTCCGCGGCATCCCGGAACCGGTCCAGGGAGTGCAGCGCCAGATCCGGATCGGGAGTCCGCGACAGCGCGGCCACGATCGGCTCGGCCTCCTCCGGGCCGCGGTCCGACCACCAGCCGGCACGGCGCAGCTGGGCCTCAGCACGTGACGCATCGGTGAACCCGTACCGAGCGGGAGACGGCACCGAACCCGAGCGCGACGAGTTGCTGTTGGCCATTACCCGACCGTAGTCCGCGCCACGTCCCGGTGCGGATCCGACCTGGCCATGATCACGCCAACGGCAGGAATCTGCTGGCCTTGCGCTCCTCCGGCGTGGTCCCCACGAACCGCACGAAGCGCTCCGCCACCGGCTGCCAGGTCTCGGCCAGATCCGCGTGGAACTCGTCGAGGTGCTCCGGTTCGAGCTGACCGGGCCGCGCCGCGGCGGCCATGTCCGGGGACAGCTCCGCCCAGTCCAGCACCAGGTCCGTCGTCGTCTCGATGTGAAACTGCAGCCCGTAAGCGAACTCCCCGACCCGGAAGAGCTGGTTCTCGCACTTCGGCGAGGAAGCCAGCAACTGGGCCGTAGGCGGCAGGACCGACACCTCGTCGGTGTGGAACTGCAGGACGTCCGGGGTCAGCGGAACCGGTCCGAACAGCGAATCCTCTGCCGCGACATCGCGCTTGGCGATCAGCAACGTGCCGACTTCCGGTCCCTTCCGCGCCGCCCGCACCTGGCCCCCGGTGGCAGCGGCCAGCAGCTGGGCCCCCAGGCCCAACGCCAAGACCGGAATCCGCTCACCCACGGCCTTGCTGAGCAACGCCCGGACGCCGGCCAGCCAGGGATGCTGCGCGTCGTCGTAAGCACCCATCTCACCACCGAGCACGACGAGGCCCTGGTGCTCGCTGAAGTCGGCGGGCAACTCCTGCTCGGCAGGCAGCACGACATCGATCTCGGCGCCGGCCGCGACCAGCCATTCCCCGAGCGTTCCCGGGGGATCCGTCCTCGACGGCTGCACAATGAGAATCCGCACACCACCCATGCCGTCAGCGTACGACCTAGACCCCCGAAGCCCCACCACTCTCCGCTCGAAATCGTGCTCGGGGTGCCGGGGGAAGTGTCCCCAGGAATAGCAGAAGGGCCCCGTTCCCTGGACGAAAAACGTCCGGGAACGGGGCCCCTCTATGTAGTGTGTCGGCGGTGTCTTACTCTCCCACACCCTGTCGAGTGCAGTACCATCAGCGCTGGGGAGCTTAGCTACCGGGTTCGGAATGGGACCGGGCGGACCCTCCCCGCCATCGCCACCGACAACCCTAAACCCACCCACAGGCGGGAAAACCACAGGTCGTCACCGTATCGATGACACACATATTCAATTCAAGCATCCGAACAAACAACCAACGGTTGTTGTCTCAGACACCATATAGTGGGTGCGAGCAATCTTCGTGAACAAGTCCTCGGCCTATCAGCACCAGTCAACTCCACACATTACTGTGCTTCCATATCTGGCCTGTCAACCCAGTCATCTACTGGGGGCCTTACCCCACAAAGGGTGGGAGACCTCATCTAGGAACAGGCTTCCCGCTTAGATGCTTTCAGCGGTTATCCCTCCCGAACATAGCCAACCAGCCACGCCCTTGGCAGAACGACTGGCACACCAGAGGTTCGTCCATCCCGGTCCTCTCGTACTAGGGACAGCCTTCCGCAAGTCTCCTACGCGCGCGGCGGATAGGGACCGAACTGTCTCACGACGTTCTAAACCCAGCTCGCGTGCCGCTTTAATGGGCGAACAGCCCAACCCTTGGGACCAACTCCAGCCCCAGGATGCGACGAGCCGACATCGAGGTGCCAAACCATGCCGTCGATATGGACTCTTGGGCAAGATCAGCCTGTTATCCCCGGGGTACCTTTTATCCGTTGAGCGACACCGCTTCCACCAGCCAGTGCCGGATCACTAGTCCCTGCTTTCGCACCTGCTCGACCCGTCAGTCTCACAGTCAAGCTCCCTTATACACTTACACTCAACACCTGATTGCCAACCAGGCTGAGGGAACCTTTGGGCGCCTCCGTTACCCTTTAGGAGGCAACCGCCCCAGTTAAACTACCCACCAGGCACTGTCCCCGATCCGGATCACGGACCCGAGTTAGATGCCCAGAACGACCAGAGTGGTATTTCACCAACGACTCCACACCCACTAGCGTGAATGCTTCACAGTCTCCCACCTATCCTACACAAGCCGAACCAAACACCAATACCAAGCTATAGTAAAGGTCCCGGGGTCTTTCCGTCCTGCCGCGCGAAACGAGCATCTTTACTCGTACTGCAATTTCACCGGGCCTGTGGTCGAGACAGCGGAGAAGTCGTTACGCCATTCGTGCAGGTCGGAACTTACCCGACAAGGAATTTCGCTACCTTAGGATGGTTATAGTTACCACCGCCGTTTACTGGCGCTTAAATTCTCCGCTACACCCTTACGGGTTCACGGGTCCTCTTAACGTTCCAGCACCGGGCAGGCGTCAGTCCATATACATCGCCTTACAGCTTCGCATGGACCTGTGTTTTTAGTAAACAGTCGCTTCTCCCTGGCCTCTGCGACCACCACCAGCTCCCACCGCAAGGGTGTTCACCAGCAATGGCCCCCCTTCTCCCAAAGTTACGGGGGCAATTTGCCGAATTCCTTAACCACAGTTCACCCGACCGCCTCGGTATACTCTACCTGACCACCTGTGTCGGTTTCGGGTACGGGCCATGCACACACTCGCTAGAGGCTTTTCTCGACAGCATGGGATCACTCACATCACCACAACGGCTACGCATCACCCCTCACCCACATGGTGTGCGGATTTGCCTACACACCGGGCTACAGGCTTACACCAGTACAACCACTCACTGGCAGAGCTACCCTCCTGCGTCACCCCATCACTTAACTACCGCCCAATCAGGTCCCATGCACCCATCACACTCGTCCGAAGACTCATGTGACAAGCGGATGGTTAGTATCAAAGGTTTCGCTATGGACGCGTATGCACGGGTACGGGAATATCAACCCGTTATCCATCGACTACGCCTGTCGGCCTCGCCTTAGGCCCCGACTCACCCTGGGCGGACGAACCTTCCCCAGGAACCCTTGGTCATCCGGCGGAAGAGATTCTCACTCTTCACTCGCTACTCATGCCTGCATTCTCACTCCCACACACTCCACAACACCTTCCAGTGCTGCTTCACCGCGTGCAGGACGCTCCCCTACCCAACAACACTAATGTGCTATTGGCATGGCTTCGGCGGTGCGCTTCAGCCCCGCTACATTGTCGGCGCAGGACCACTTGACCAGTGAGCTATTACGCACTCTTTCAAGGATGGCTGCTTCTAAGCCAACCTCCTGGTTGTCTCAGCGATCCCACATCCTTTCCCACTAAGCGCACACTTAGGGGCCTTAGCCGATGCTCTGGGCTGTTTCCCTCTCGACGATGAAGCTTCTCCCCCACCGTCTCACTGCCACGCTCAACTCAGATGTATTCGGAGTTTGGCTGATCTCAGTAACCCGCGAAGGCCCATCAACCAACCAGTGCTCTACCCCACCCAAGCAACACGCAACGCTGCACCTAAATGCATTTCGGGGAGAACCAGCTATCACGGAGTTTGATTGGCCTTTCACCCCTACCCACAACTCATCCCCCAGGTTTTCAACCCTGGTGGGTTCGGGCCTCCACACGGTCTTACCCGCGCTTCACCCTGGCCATGGGTAGATCACTCCGCTTCGGGTCTACACCACGCGACTCAGACGCCCTATTCAGACTCGCTTTCGCTCCGGCTACCCCCAACGGGTTAACCTCGCCACGCAGCAGTAACTCGCAGGCTCATTCTTCAAAAGGCACGCCATCACAACTGCTAAGGTTGCTCTGACGGTTTGCAGGCACACGGTTTCAGGAACTCTTTCACTCCCCTCCCGGGGTACTTTTCACCATTCCCTCACGGTACTATCCACTATCGGTCACCAGGAAGTATTTAGGCTTAGCGAGTGGTCCCGCCAGATTCACAGCACCCTCCACGGAAACGCTGCTACTCGGGAACACCATCACACGCATGAATCGCATTTTCGCCTACCGGGCTCTCACCGTCTACGGCCAGGTTTCCCAACCTGTTCAACTAACACGAAACACCACGCTGAGACGTCGGTAGCCGCCTCCAACAGTGCCCCACAACCCCGCACACGCAACCCCTACCAGGTATCCCACGCGCACGGTTTAGCCTCCTCCGCTTTCGCTCGCCACTACTCACGGAATCACCAGTGTTTTCTCTTCCTACGGGTACTAAGATGTTTCACTTCCCCGCGTTCCCCCTCATACCCTATACATTCAGGCATGAGTAACCCGACATCACTCGGGCTGGGTTTCCCCATTCGGACACCCTCGGATCACAGCTCGGTTGACAGCTCCCCGAGGACTATCGCGGCCTCCCACGTCCTTCATCGGCCCCTGGTACCAAGGCATCCACCATGTGCCCTACATAACTTGGCCACAAAGATGCTCGCACCCACTATACAGTTCTCAAACAACAACCAGAAGACAACACCAAGCGTGTTCTCTCAGATACCCAACAGCGGACCATTTCGCCGCGCTACCAGAGCGCAGAAAGTTAGTGTGTTCCACAATCCATTGAGCGTCACAACACGAGAACATTCGCCTCGTCAGTTGTGAACACTCCCAACCAGTGGTTGGGGTGTTTGTTGCTCCTTAGAAAGGAGGTGATCCAGCCGCACCTTCCGGTACGGCTACCTTGTTACGACTTCGTCCCAATCGCCAGTCCCACCTTCGACCACTCCCCCCACAAGGGTTGGGCCATGGGCTTCGGGTGTTACCGACTTTCATGACGTGACGGGCGGTGTGTACAAGGCCCGGGAACGTATTCACCGCAGCAATGCTGATCTGCGATTACTAGCGACTCCGACTTCACGGGGTCGAGTTGCAGACCCCGATCCGAACTGAGACCGGCTTTAAGGGATTCGCTCCACCTCACGGTATCGCAACCCTCTGTACCAGCCATTGTAGCATGTGTGAAGCCCTGGGCATAAGGGGCATGATGACTTGACGTCATCCCCACCTTCCTCCGAGTTGACCCCGGCAGTCCCCCACGAGTCCCCGGCATAACCCGCTGGCAACGTAGGGCAAGGGTTGCGCTCGTTGCGGGACTTAACCCAACATCTCACGACACGAGCTGACGACAGCCATGCACCACCTGTACACCAACCACAAGGGAAACCCCCTCTCAGGGGCTGTCTAGTGCATGTCAAACCCAGGTAAGGTTCTTCGCGTTGCATCGAATTAATCCACATGCTCCGCCGCTTGTGCGGGCCCCCGTCAATTCCTTTGAGTTTTAGCCTTGCGGCCGTACTCCCCAGGCGGGGCGCTTAATGCGTTAGCTACGGCACGGAAACAGTGGAACCCATCCCCACACCTAGCGCCCAACGTTTACGGCGTGGACTACCAGGGTATCTAATCCTGTTCGCTCCCCACGCTTTCGCTCCTCAGCGTCAGTATCGGCCCAGAGACCCGCCTTCGCCACCGGTGTTCCTCCTGATATCTGCGCATTTCACCGCTACACCAGGAATTCCAGTCTCCCCTACCGAACTCAAGTCTGCCCGTATCCACCGCAAGCCAGGAGTTAAGCTCCCGGTTTTCACGATAGACGCGACAGACCGCCTACGAGCTCTTTACGCCCAATAAATCCGGACAACGCTCGCACCCTACGTATTACCGCGGCTGCTGGCACGTAGTTAGCCGGTGCTTCTTATACACCTACCGTCACCCGAAGGCTTCGTCGATGTCGAAAGAGGTTTACAACCCGAAGGCCGTCATCCCCCACGCGGCGTTGCTGCGTCAGGCTTTCGCCCATTGCGCAAGATTCCCCACTGCTGCCTCCCGTAGGAGTCTGGGCCGTGTCTCAGTCCCAGTGTGGCCGGTCACCCTCTCAGGCCGGCTACCCGTCGTCGCCTTGGTAGGCCACTACCCCACCAACAAGCTGATAGGCCGCGGGCTCATCCTGCACCGCCGGAACTTTCCACACCCCACCATGCGGTGAAGTGTCATATCCGGTATTAGACCCCGTTTCCAAGGCTTATCCCAGAGTGCAGGGCAGATTGCCCACGTGTTACTCACCCGTTCGCCACTCATCCACACCCGAAGGTGCTTCAGCGTTCGACTTGCATGTGTTAAGCACGCCGCCAGCGTTCGTCCTGAGCCAGGATCAAACTCTCCAACAATGCTGTTGAACAATCCCAGCAGACACTCAAACCCGAAGGCGAGCGTCATACTCAAAGAAACCACCAACCAAAACAATGTTTGGTCGGGGGCATTAAAGAACACTAACCAAAACAGTCCGCTGTTGAGTTCTCAAAGAACACACCCACACCATCACCCACAACCCTTTCAGGGCCGCGAAGCTCCGGGGAGCATTTCCTCTGTTCGCTTTCTTGTGTCGGTAACTCTAGCAGGCCGTTTTTCCGGGGTTTCAGGGGGGTGTCCCTCGCTGATCTCTCCGGAGATCGAACCTTGCTTTGAGTTATCAACCGCCCGGCTTCCTCATCGTCTGCCTGGCGACCGCTTTACGTTACCCGGTGCGCTTCGCGGTGTCAAACCCGCGCGCCCCGGCCGGTGTGCGCTCCGTGGAGTTCGTCTCCGTCCTCCCGGGCGCTCCCGCCACCGTCCTCGCCAGGCTCATGCGTCCTGGTCCGTCCGGCTTTCCGTGCGGCAAAGAGAAAGTTACGCACACTCTGCGTCAAAGTCAAATCGCCTGGTCAGAGTCTTGACGCCGCACGGACAGCCGATCGTGGCTACTTCTGCTTCGGTCGCAGCCAGAGCTTCACGGTGTTCGCCGAACCGGCCGCGTTGATCGCTTCCAGCAGGTCAGACGCACCGACCGGGCGAGTTCGGCCGACCGGCACCAGGTCGTAGCCCCAGGTTCCGAACTCGCGGAGCGCCGCCGCCGGATCGTCGCCCAGTTGGCTGATTGCCGCCGGTGTGAAGGAGCACACGATCGACGGCCGGTCGCGACGGAGCAGGCGGACCAGGCCGCCGAGCACCCGGTGGACGCGGGCACCGACGTCGACGTGCACCACGGAGAGCTTCAGGTCCTGGAGGGCCGCGTGGCCTTCCAGTTCCCGGTCCAGGCGGATGCCGCGCACCGACGCTTCCTCGCCGTTCTCCGCCGGCTGCACCGACAGTCCTCCGGCGAGCGAGGCTTCCGAGGTCATGTCGCACGGCGCGTCCCAGGCCGCGCCTTCCAGGAGCACCATGCGGTGACCCCACGCGGCCGGGACGTTGACCTGGACGTTGTGCTTGAGCAGGTTCGCGCTGCGCGGGCACGGTTCCACCGCGACTACGGCTCCGCTGTTGCCGAGCCTGCTGAGCACGCGGACCGTCTGGTAGCCGACGTAGGCGCCGATGTCGAGGAAGATGCCGTCCGGCTCCAGCAGGGAGTCGATCAGCGTCGAGACGTCGCTGTCCCAGGTCGGGTGCGAGGACAGCCAGGGCAGCATGAAGCTGTCGTCGGCGGGCAACCGCAGCAGACCCGCATCGCAGAGCACCGGTGTCGTGGTGCCGTCGCCCGCTCCCGTGCTGCGCTCGTGCTCGCGCAGCAGGATGCGCTGCAGGACGTCGGTGCGCTGCAGGGCGTTCGCTGCGTCGGCAGATGCCGCGCGCACGGAGGCTTCGACGTTCTGGTCGGGTTTCTTGCGCTTCTCCAGCGCGTCCATCCGGTCGAGGATGCGCTCGACCGCGCCGGTCAGGCTGTCCAGTCGTTCGGCGAGGGCGTCCACCCTGCGGTCGTCGACGGCCGGGCCGCTTTCGAGCTCGCGCAGCCTGCGGTGCTGCTCGGCCAGGTCGGCGCGAGCCCGGACCACACCGTCCTCGGTACCCATGAGCTGCGCACCGAGCTGGTCCTGGCGCTGGGCGAACTGGGCGAGCTCGGCGCGCATCGCTTCCACATCGCCGTCTGCGTCCGCCTCGTACTGGCGGCGCAGCAGTTCCGACGCGGTCTGCTCGACGCCGTCGACCAGCGAGCGCATGACGTCGCGGATGTGCTCGTCGTAGTGGCTGAGGGCCTTGAGCACCGCCTTGCGCAGCGCCGGGGCCATCGCGTTGCGGCTGCTTACTCCCGCGTCCGGGGCCCGGTGCAGCGCGTGGCGAGCCACGAGCAGCGGGCGCAGCGGGTCGTCGAACTGGCCGTGGCGATCGGTGGACCACTTCGTGCGCCAGTTCCGGTAGGCGTGCTCGACGCGTTCGCGCAGTCGCGCGCCTGCCCGGGCCACGGTGTGCGTGGCGAGCAGGTTCTCGCGCGCCACCGCACCGAAGGCCGCTGTCGCGTCGGCGTCGTCGGCGGCCTCGCGGAGCAGTTCCGCCGCCGCGTCGATGTCGGGCTCGCCCGGGCCTTGGCAGGGCACGAGGCGGGCCGCTTCCGCGCCGAGGATCTCGGCGACCGCGCCGTGGTCGCCGGCGATCACCGGTACCCCGTGGGCGGCGACTTCGAGCAGGCGCAGGACGTGGTCGTCGGTTGCGCCGCCTCGGTGCAGCGAGGCGAAGCAGTCCGCTGCGGACAGCAGTCCGCGGAGCTCGGGAGCGTCCTCGACGAGCTGGATGCGCGGATCGGCCGCGGTGGCCAGGCGCAGGCGCTCGGCCGCCTCGGGGAAGTCCCCCGCGCCGATGACGCCGATCAGCAGGCGCACGTCGGTGCGCTCCGGGAAGGCCGAGAGGAAGGCGCTGACCACGCCCAGCACGTTGTCCGCGCGCTCCGCGGCGTGATCCGCGCAGGTGGTGATCACGAACTCGTCGGACAGGCCGAGCCGGGCGCGCGCGCCCTTCCGCGTCGGCAGGTCCACCAGCTCGCGCTCGGGCGCGGGCAGTGTGATCACCCTGGTCTTCGCGCCGCTGCGACGGGCCACCGCCCGGCTGCTCTCGGAGAGCACCCAGGTCTCGGCGACGTCGTCGGATCCGGCCGTGCCGGTGTGCACGTCGATCACGTACCGGCCTGCCGGCACCGGCAGGCCGGGTGTGCAGCGCAGGACGACCGGGTAGTAGGCGGTGTCCGCGGAGGGCAGGCCCGATGCGCGGACCGCGTCCCGCACCAGCTCGGCGAGCGGGCCCTCGCCCAGGACCGCCACCCCGAGCTGGTCGACCAGGGCCGCTCGGTTGTCGATGCGGCGGTGCACCGCCTCGGCCGGGACGCGGCCGCTGGCCACCCCGACCCCGACGCACCACTCGTGGAAGGACTCCGCGTCGGCGCCGAACGGGTCCGGGTAGTCGCGGCGCAGGATCGGGTCGTCGGCCCACACCGCCGCCGTCCAGCGGGACGCGCCCGCCGCGCGCTGCTGGTCGTCAGCCGGGGCGCAGGCCCACTCCTGGAACTCCGGCAGCGCGTCCTGCTCGAACGGGCTCGGCGGGGCCTCTCCGTCGAGCCAGGCCGCGAGGTACTCACCGCGCAGGGTTGTCGGGAGCACCACGCCGTCGGGCAGCGCGTCGAACGGGTGCGGCTGTTCGCGGGTGTACCCCGCTTCCACCAGTGCGTTGCGGTAGCCGGCGCACAACCCGGCGAGGGTTTGGTGCTCGGACAGCAGGATGCGCGGGCGGTCGGCGTAGGCCGTGGACAGCAGCCAGGGCCGCTGCGGTTGGAAGCCGTCGAAGTGGACGCTGCGCAGCACCGCGCCGTCCACCGTGTGCTTGCCGTCGCTGTTGACCGAGAGAGCGCGCTGCCCCGCGTTCCACACCGAGAGGCCGACGCCGGGATCGCGGATCACCTTGTGGTCGACGAGCGCCGGGGCGTCGTCGAGCACCGGGGTGGCCATCGTCGGATCGCTGCGCAGCTGCTCCACCCAGGTCGTCAGCAGCTGTTCGGCGCCGGGGCGGACGGCGAACACGCTCGGGTCGAAGGTGCCGGACTCGGCCAGGTCCGCCGGGCTGGGGCGCAGGCCGTCCACCGCGAGCGGGCGCAGCACGCGCGGCACCAGCGCGACCGGGCGGTCCGGGGTCAGGCCGGTCAGCAGGTCGTCGAAGCGGCCGAAGACCTGCACCGACGGCTCGAAGTACAACGTGGTGTGACCGGTCTTGAGCAGGTGCTGCAGGAACCGCGGGCGCAGCACGGTGCGCAGCTGCTCCGCGGTGCACCCGACGGCCAGCCGGGCGAACTCCTGCGGGTCGATGCCGATGTCGGAGACCGACAGCGCGTCGGCCTCACCGTGTCCCGGCTGATCGACCAGCAGCAGCGCGAACCGGGCGTCCGGGTGGTGGCGGCGGAAGCTGTCCCGCAGGACCCTGGCGGCCGGGAGCTGGTCGGGGCAGGCCAAGGTGCACCCGAGCAGCGTGCCCGCGTCCCGCTCCCCCGGCGTCTCCGCCGGCCACTCCGGCTCGAACAGCTCCGCGGACTGCTCCAGCACACCGGACTGCAGGGAGGACTCCACCTCGGGGCTCCCCGCGCTGATCGGATCGTGCTTCGCCTGCGAATCAGTCACGGGCGCAACCTATCGCTACCCGAGCACCGACCAGAAGACCAACCCCACCCGCCACAGCAGCGGTGCCGAAGCCGCTCGTCGGCGGCCTCCCGACACGCCGGGGCGCGTCGGGAGGGCACCTCTCCGCGTCTTCGAAACGCCGGAGGCGTTTGGCCCATCCTCGGCGCTTGCACCGCCGCGGGTTCTCAGCGTTCGCCTGGCGAGGACAGCCCGAGCGCCGTGTATCGGACATACATCAGTCCGGGATCCCGGAGAGGTTCCGCCACCCGCACCGCCACGCAGAACGAGCCTGGAAAACCACATTCGATCAGAGCATCGGCATGAGGGTTTTGAGCTCGTAGGGCGTGACGTGGCTCCGGTAGGCGTTCCACTCCTCCCGCTTGTTGCGCAGGAAGAAGTCGAAGACGTGCTCGCCGAGGGTTTCGGCGACCAGCTCGGAGGACTCCAGCTCGCTCAGCGCCTCGTTGAGGTTCTGCGGCAGGTTGGCGTAACCGGCCGCCTTGCGCTCGCGCTCGGTCAGGCCCCACACGTCGTCCTCGGTGGCCGGCGGCAGCTCGTAGCCCTTGTCCACGCCGCGCAGGCCCGCCGCGAGGATCACCGCGTAGGCCAGGTACGGGTTGCAGGCCGAATCGAGGTTCCGGACCTCGACCCGCCGGGAGGAGGCCTTGCCCGGCGAGTACATCGGCACCCGGACCAGGGCGGACCGGTTCGCGTGGCCCCAGCACACCGCCGTCGGCGCCTCACCGCCGACGACCAGCCGCTTGTAGGAGTTGACCCACTGGTTGGTCACCGCGCTGATCTCGCGGGCGTGGTGCAGGATGCCTGCCACGAAGGCACGCCCCACGTCGGAGAGCTCGAAGGGGTTCTCCGGGTGGTAGAAGGCGTTCTGGTCGCCCTCGAAGAGGCTGAAGTGGGTGTGCATGCCGGAGCCGGGCTGCGCGCTGAACGGCTTCGGCATGAACGAGGCGCGCACGCCCTGCGTGATCGCGACCTCCTTGACCACGTACCGGAAGGTCATCACGTTGTCGGCCATGGTCAGCGCGTCGGCGTAGCGCAGGTCGATCTCCTGCTGGCCGGGCGCGCCCTCGTGGTGGCTGAACTCCACCGAGATGCCCATCGCCTCCAGCGTTTCGATGGCGTTGCGCCGGAAGTGCGGGGCGGCGTCGTGGCTGGCCTGGTCGAAGTAGCCGCCGGAGTCGGCCGGGACCGGCTCGGAACCGTCGTCGGGCAGGTTCTTGAGCAGGAAGAACTCGATCTCGGGGTGCACGTAGCAGGTGAAGCCCGATTCGGTCGCGCGGGCCAGGGTCCGGCGCAGCACGTGGCGCGGGTCCGACCAGCACGGCGAGCCGTCGGGCATGTGGATGTCGCAGAACATCCGGGCCGAGTAGTGCTCCCCGTCGGCGGTCTCCCAGGGCAGCACCTGGAAGGTGGCCGGGTCGGGCTTGGCGACCATGTCCGATTCGTAGATCCGGGCGAAGCCCTCGATGGCCGAGCCGTCGAACCCGATCCCCTCGGCGAAGGCCCCTTCCAGCTCCGCGGGCGAGATCGCCACCGACTTGAGCATGCCGAGGACGTCGGTGAACCACAGCCGCACGAAGCGGATGTCACGTTCCTCCAAGGTGCGGAGCACGAACTCCTGCTGGCGGTTCATGCTCGCAGCCTAAGAGTTCGAGCGCCGGATCGCGTAACTGGTCCGCGAACCCCCGGTTACCCGAATCCGAGGGCCGCGATCATGAGCGGCAGGACGAGCGCGATCAGGACCGCGCCGGCCACGTCGAAGACCACCCCGGAGCGGATCATCTTGGTGATCGGCACCGCTCCCGAGCCGTAGACCACGGCGTTCTGCGGCGTCGACACCGGCAGCATGAAGCCGAAGGACGCGGCGAAGGTGGCCGCCAGCGCGGGTACGAACGGGTTGACGCCGGCCGCGACGGCGATCGGGATGACGATCGGCACCACCACGGCCGCTGCGGCGGTGTTCGACGTCGTCTCGGAGATCAGCACCGCCAGCGCGATGGCGAAGACGGTGATCGCGACGATGCTGGAGAAGCCCAGCGCGGCGGCCGCGCCCTGGCCGATGGTCTGGGCGAGCTCGGTGTCGGCGAGCAGGGAGCCGAAGATGATGCCGGTGCCGAACAGCACCACGGTGCCCCAGTCGATGCGGCTGGCCTCGGTCCAGGTGAGCGTGAAGCGGCGCTTCGCCCAGTCGGTCGGCAGCAGGAACAGCAGCGCGGCCCCGAGCACGGCGACGATGCCCTCGTCGAGCCGGTCGCTGACCAGGTCGTAGGCGGCCGAGTCGTTGCCCGCGACCAGCGCGACCACGCCGGGCGTCACCCACAGCACGACGGTCGTGGCGAAGGCGATCAGGGTGTTCTTCTCCGCCCGCGAGAGCTTGCCGAGCTTGGCCCGCTCGGCGGCGACGTACTCCTCGACCCCGGTCAGCTTGTTGATCTCGGGCCGGTTGAGCAGCAGCAGGACCGCTGCCAGCACCACGAACATCAGCAGGCAGATCGGCGCGGCCATCGCCATCCACTGCAGGAAGGAGATGCGCTGGCCGGTGGCCTCCTCGATCAGCCCGCGGCCGATCAGGTTGGGCGGCGAGCCGATCGGGGTGAGCAGGCCCCCGACGCTGGCGCCGTAGGCGAGCATCAGCATCAGCGCGACGCCGACGCGCAGCCGCAGCGGGTCGAACGGGGCGCCGTCGGGCAGCTGCTTGCGGACCAGTTCGGCGATGACCGCGAGGATGCCGACCGCGGTGGGCAGCAGCATCGCGACGGTCGCGGTGTTGGAGACCACCGCCGACAGCAGGCAGGTGATCACCCCGAAGGCGATGATCACCCGCGCGGCGCTGCGGCCGACGCCGGGCAGCGACAGGATCGTGAACGCGAACCGCCTGGCCACGCCGTGCCGGAGCATCGCCTGCGCGAGGATGAACGCGCCGATGAAGGTGAACACGGTGGAGGAGCCGAACGGCGCGAGCACGTCGTCGGGCGGCATGACGCCGAGGACCACGATCGCGCCGACGCCGATGAGGCCGCCCACCGGGATCGGCACCGGTTCGCAGACCCACAGCACGATGACGCCGAGGAGCACCGCGGCGAGCTTGTGCTGGGCCGGTTCGAGCTGGGTGGGGATCAGCAGGAAGAGGATCGTCAGCGCCGGGGCCAG
This sequence comes from Saccharopolyspora antimicrobica, assembly GCF_003635025.1. Classification (GTDB taxonomy): domain Bacteria; phylum Actinomycetota; class Actinomycetes; order Mycobacteriales; family Pseudonocardiaceae; genus Saccharopolyspora; species Saccharopolyspora antimicrobica. The sequence goes on from NZ_RBXX01000002.1 coordinate 715,546, forward strand.
GAACAGCCCGATGGTGCGGCGGGCCCGCTCGAACCGCTCCTCGGCCGGGGAGAGGACCTGTTCGCCCAGGCCACGGTACGTGCTGCCGGACAGCAGCACCGACGTCACGCTCTGCTCGCGCCCACCGTCCGCTTTGTCCATTCCAAGACGATAGGCGCAGTGTGATCTGATTCACCATAGTCCGTTCGGCCGCCGTGCTGGTCGGGCGAACGGACTACGGCCGGTCACTTCTCCGCGCAGCGAGCTCCGTTCGCCGGGACGGTCAGGTCGATCAGGTACTTCGTGGCCGTGTCGTCGACGCAGGTGACGCCCTGCAGGAAGACCGTGTGCCGGGTGCCCTCGTAGGTGAGCAGGTGGCCGTGCAGCGCCTCGGCCAGCTTGACGCCCGCGGCGTAGGGCGTGGCCGGGTCGCCGGTCGTGGAGATCACCAGCGTCGGGGGCAGCGCGCCCACCTCGGGCGCGGTCGGCTCGCCGGTGACCGGGACCGGCCAGAACGCGCACATGTCGCGCGCCGCGCTCGGCGGGTTGCCGTCGTCCAGGAAAGGCGCCGCCTCGCGGTAGCGGCGGTCGGCCTCGCGGCGCTGCTCCGGGTCCAGGACGCGCTGGTCGTCGACGCAGTGCACGGCGTCGAAGGCGTCGTTGGTGTTGGGGTACCGGCCTTGCTCGTCGCGGCTGAAGTAGCTGTCGGCGAGCGTGAGCAGGCTCCGGCCGCTGCCCTGGCGCAGCTCGGCGAGCCCGCCGTCGAGCTGGTCCCAGAGGCTGGGCGCGTAGAGCGCCTGGATGGCCGCCATCGTGGCGTCCGAATAGGACAGCTCGCGGCCGTCGCCCGCGCGCACCGGGTCGTCGGCCAGCGGGCGGACGATCTGCTGGAACTGCGCCGACGCGGCCTTCGGGTCGTGGCCCAGCGAGCACTGCTGGCGCGCCGCGCACCAGGCCGCGAAACCGTCGAAGGCCTGCTGGAACCCGGCGCCCTGGGCCACCAGCGTGTCGATCGCCGACTGACCCGGGTCGATCGCGCCGTCGAGCACCATCGCCCGCACGTTGCCGGGGAACTGCTCGGCGTACTCCGCGCCGATCCGGGTGCCGTAGGAGTAACCGAGGTAGCTGAGCTTCTGGTCGCCCAGCGCCGAGCGGAGCACGTCCATGTCCTTGGCGACGTCGCGGGTGCCGACGTTGGCCAGCAGCTTGGCGCTGGTGCGCTCGGCGCACTTGCCCGCGTAGTCGCGCTCCTCCTGCTCGGTCTCCGCGACCCCGCTCGGCGAGGTGTCCGCGTCGGAGTCCAGCCGCTTGGCGTCGCGCTCCTGGTCGGTCAGGCAGCGCACCGCGGGCTCGGAGGCGCCGATGCCGCGCGGGTCGAAGCCGATCAGGTCGAACCGCTCGCCCAGCGCGGAGTCGCGCACCGAACCCGCCAGGCTCGCCGCCGTGCTCATCCCGGACGCTCCCGGGCCACCGGGGTTGATCAGCAGTGAACCGACCTTCTGCGGCTGGTCGGTGGCCGGGTTGCGCAGGACGCCGATGGTGACCACCTCGCCCTGCGGGTCGGCGTAGTCCATCGGGACCGCCACGCGCGCGCACTCCAGGCCGGGGTCGGCGTAGGAGGCCCGGTCGCTCTCGGACGTGGCGAAGGGCGCGCACGGGCCCCAGTTCAGCGGCTGCCCGTAGTACCGCTCCAGACCGGGCGGCACAGGCCCGGCCGGTCCCTTCTGATCGATGTGCGGCTGCAGCGGCGGAGGCGTCTGCTCCGGCAGGCTGCACGCGGCGGCGCTGAGCACGGCGAGCGCGGAGAGCACGGTCAGTAGGCGGTTCACCACTGGATCGTGACATGCACGAGCCGGTGTGAGTCGCGCCGGGCGGGACGACACCGCCCGGTCGGGTGCGCGAAGATGGGCGCATGCCCCAGTTGCGCATCGCACTCGCACAGGTCAACGCATGCGTCGGCGACATCGCCGGGAACAGCTCGATGGTCCTGGAGTGGACCCACCGAGCCGTCCAGGAGGGCGCCCACCTGGTGGTCTTCCCCGAGATGGTGCTGCCCGGCTACCCGGTCGAGGACCTCGCGCTGCGCAAGTCGTTCGCGGCGGCCAACCTCGCCGAGGTCGAGCAGCTCGCGCGCCGGTTGCAGGACTCCGGTTGCGGGGACGCGCTGGTGGTCGTCGGGCACCTCGGCCGCGACGACGAGGGCCCGCGCAACTCCGCGTCGCTGCTCTACGGCGGCGAGGCCGTGGCGACCTACCACAAGCACCACCTGCCGAACTACGGCGTGTTCGACGAGGCCCGCTACTTCGCGCCCGGTTTCGACCTGCCGATCGTGCGGTTCCACGGGCTCGACGTCGGCGTGGTGATCTGCGAGGACATCTGGCAGAACGGCGGCCCGGTGGCGGCGCTGGGCCAGGTCGGCGTGGACCTCGTGGTGTGCCTCAACGGCTCGCCCTACGAGCGCGCCAAGGACGACGTCCGGACGCCGCTGGTGGTGCGGCGGGTCGCGGAGGCCGGGGCGCCGATGGCCTACGTCAACCTGGTCGGCGCGCAGGACGAGCTGGTCTTCGACGGCGACTCGATGATCGCCGCGGCCGACGGCGAGATCACCGCGCGGGCGCCGCAGTTCACCGAGCACCTGCTGGTGCAGGACCTGGAGCTGACCGCGGGCGGCCACACCTCGACGACCGTGCCCGCCGAGCCGGGCCCGATGCGGATGCCCGCCTTCGACGTGCAGCGGATCGTGCTGCAGCCCGAGCCGCTGCCGGGCTACCAACCGCTGCCGCCTGCTCCCCCGGCCGAACCGCTCGACGACGAGGCCGAGGTGTGGGGCGCGCTGGTCACCGGGTTGCGGGACTACGTGCACAAGAACGGCTTCCGCTCGGTGACCTTCGGGTTCTCCGGCGGCATCGACTCGGCGGTCGTCGCGGCGCTGGCCGCCGACGCGCTCGGCGCGGACTCGGTGCACGGCGTCTCGATGCCGTCGAACTACTCCTCCGAGCACTCCCGGTCCGACGCCGCCGAGCTGGCCGAGCGCATCGGCTGCCACTTCGAGGTGCAGCCGATCGCCGACATGGTCGAGGTGTACGTGCGGCAGCTGGGGCTGACCGGGCTGGCGGAGGAGAACGTGCAGGCGCGCGCCCGCGGCGTGCTGCTGATGGCGCTGTCCAACCAGCGCGGGCACCTGGTGCTGGCGACCGGGAACAAGACCGAGCTGGCGGTGGGCTACTCCACCATGTACGGCGACGCGGTGGGCGCCTTCGCGCCGATCAAGGACGTGCCGAAGACGCTGGTGTGGAGGCTGGCGCAGTGGCGCAACAAGGTCGCGGAGAAGCGCGGCGAGGTGCCACCGATCCCGGAGAACTCGATCACCAAGCCGCCGTCGGCGGAGCTGCGGCCGGATCAGGTCGACCAGGACTCGCTGCCCGAGTACGACGTGCTCGACGTGGTGCTGGACGGCTACGTGGAGAGCGACCGCAGCTACGCGGAGCTGATCGCCGAGGGCTTCGACGCCGAGCTGGTCGAGCGGGTGCTGCAGATGGTGGACCGCGCCGAGTACAAGCGACGGCAGTACCCGCCGGGCACCAAGATCACGTTCAAGGCGTTCGGCCGGGACCGGCGGCTGCCGCTGACCAACCGGTGGCGCGAGATCGCTCCGTGACGACTTCGGTCCGGCCAGGCGCCCGAGCTGGCCTTGGGCGCGCGGGGAACGCGATTTCAATGGAAATCGGATACCTGATTTCCATTGAAATTGCGTACTTCCCGACACGGCCCGGCGTGTCGGGTGCCCGACACGCCGGGGTGTTGCGCGATTTCAATGGAAATCGGACGTCTGATTTCCATTGAAATCGCGGCAGTCTGCGAGCTGAGGAGGATCATCCGGTGTGGGCCGTGCACGCCTTGTGCACCGCGGACGGACGTCTCGTGGTGTGGGCGGAGGATTCCGGGCTGCCGGCGCGGATTCCCGGGCGCGCGCCGCGGGGCCCGCTGGCGCACCCGTTCGCGGCCGCGGGCGAGGCGCTGCGGGATGCGTTCGGGGAGCAGAGCAAGATCGACTCCGTTCGGATCCAGCTGCCGTCCTACGCCTCCGCACCGGCCCCGTCTCCCGAGCTCGTCCGGGATCCGCTGACCGCCGGGCCGGCACCGCGCGGGAAGCTGCGGGTGCGTGAGTGGCTGGTCCCCGCCGTGTCGTGCAACCCGGCGACGGTGCTCGAGCTGCTGGACGAGGACATGCCCGGGTGCCGGCTGGGAACCTCGGCGCGGTTCCTGCGCGGCCTCGCCGAGTGGGCGGAGCAGCTGGTGTCGGGCGGGCGGGTGCTGCCCGCGCTGGTCGACGTGGACGAATGGCCTACCGCGCGGTGGCGGCCCGCGCTCTCCAGCACGGATTCGGCGCACTTCGTGGCGCTGCGCGACGCGATGCCACCGGCGTTTCGTTGCGAGCGCGGCGACGCACCGGCCGATGTCCTGCGCACCGCGCTGAACTCGCTGGTCGACGGCATCGTGCGCAGCCGGGTGGCCGATCTCGAGCTGACCTCCGGCCGGACCGCGGCGGCGACGTGGCTGCGGGCGCTGACCGGTGAGCCGCGCTTCGACAGCGCCGAGGGGCAGGTCCGGAAGCTGGCTCGGCAGCTGGACACCTGGCGGGCCAGCGGAGGCGGGCAGAACCCGGTGCGGACCTGCTTCCGGTTGCACGCTCCCGAGGACGACGAGGACTGGCGCCTGGAGTTCTTGCTGCAGGCCGTGGACGACCCGAGCGTGCTGGTGTCGGCGAACGAGGTGTGGCGGGCCGACAGCCGGGTCCTGCAGCGCTGGGTCGACGAGCCCGAGGAGCTGCTGCTCACCGATCTCGGCGCGGCCGGGCGGATCTTCCCCGCGCTCGACGCGGCGCTGCGCGTGCCGCACCCGAGCGAGCTGCTGCTGGACGCCGACGGCGCCTACGAGTTCCTGACCAGCGCGACGCTGCTGGACCAGGCGGGTTTCGGCGTGCTGCTGCCGTCCTGGTGGGGGCGGCAGGAGGAGCTCGGGCTGAAGCTGACCGCGACCAGCACGGGCACTGCGGGCGCGGTGACCAAGGAGTCCGGCGTCGGGCTGGCCGACCTGGTCGACTACCGCTGGGACCTGGCACTCGGCAACGAGCAGCTCACCGCTTCGGAGCTGGACGAGCTGGCCGCCGCGAAGGTGCCGCTGGTGCGGCTGCGCGGCCGGTGGGTCCGGATCGACCGCAAGCGGCTCGCGGCCGGGCTGGCGTTCCTGGAGCGCTCCGGAACCGGGCAGATGACCGCGGGCGAGGTGCTGCTGCAGGCCGGACTCCCGGCCGAGGACGCCGAACGGCCGATGCCGGTGGTGCAGGTCAGCGGGCGCGGCTGGGTCGGCGACCTGCTGTCCGGTCAGCTCGAACAGCACCTGGAGCCGGTGGAGCCGCCCGAGCAGTTCAACGCCGTGCTGCGCCCGTACCAGCGCCGCGGCCTGGCCTGGCTGGCGTTCCTGGACCGGCTCGGGCTCGGCGCTTGCCTCGCCGACGACATGGGCCTGGGCAAGACCGTGCAGCTGCTGGCGCTGGAGGCGCTGGTGCGCGCGGAGGGCCCGCGGACGCCGACGCTGCTGGTCTGCCCGATGTCGCTGGTCGGCAACTGGCAGCGGGAGGCCGCCAGGTTCGCGCCGACGCTGAAGGTGCACGTCCACCACGGCTCCGACCGGCTCACCGGTGAGGACCTGATGGAGGAGGTCGGCGGGCACGACCTGGTCATCACCACCTACCCGCTGGCCGCGCGGGATTCGGCCGTGCTGCGAGAAGTCCGGTGGGACCGGGTGGTGCTCGACGAGGCGCAGAACATCAAGAACAGCAACTCCCGGCAGGCCCGGGCGGTGCGCGGGCTGTCCGCGCGGCAGCGGATCGCGCTGACCGGGACCCCGGTGGAGAACCGGCTCGCCGAGCTGTGGTCCATCATGGACTTCGCCAACCCGGGAGCGCTCGGTTCGCTGAGCACCTTCCGGGCGCGGTTCGCGGTGCCGATCGAGCGCGACGGCGACACCGAGGCCGCGGCTCGGTTGCGGCGCGTCACCGGGCCTTTCGTGCTGCGGCGGCTGAAGACCGATCCGGCGATCATCGACGACCTGCCGGACAAGATCGAGATGAAGCAGCTGTGCAACCTCACCGCCGAGCAGGCCTCGCTGTACCAGGCGGTGGTGGACGACATGCTGGCGCGCATCGCCGACAGCGAGGGCATGGAGCGGCGCGGCCTGGTGCTGGCGACGATGTCGAAGCTCAAGCAGGTGTGCAACCACCCGGCGCAATTGCTCGGCGACGGCTCCCCGCTTCCCGACCGGTCGGGGAAGCTGGCGCGGCTGGAGGAGATCCTCGAATCGGTGCTGGCCGAGGGCGACAAGGCGCTGTGCTTCACGCAGTTCGCGGGTTTCGCCGGGATGCTGGTGCCGCACCTGGCCGCCCGCTTCGACACCGAGGTGCTGCTGCTGCACGGCGGCACGCCGAAGAGGGCCCGCGACGAGATGGTGCGCCGGTTCCAGGAGTCCGACGGCCCGTCGATCTTCCTGCTGTCGCTCAAGGCCGGTGGCACCGGGCTGACGCTGACCGCCGCCAACCACGTCATCCACCTGGACCGCTGGTGGAACCCGGCGGTCGAGGACCAGGCCACCGACCGCGCGTTCCGCATCGGGCAGCGCCGGGACGTGCAGGTCCGCAAGCTGACCTGCATCGGCACCCTGGAGGAGAAGATCGACCGGATGATGGCGGACAAGAAGGCGCTGGCGCAGCTGGTGGTCGGTTCCGGTGAGAACTGGCTGACCGAGCTGTCCACCAGCCAGCTGCGCGAGCTGGTGGCGCTGGAAGCGGAGGCCGTCGGTGGCTGACTGGTACGGAGGTTTTCCCAAGACCGGCAAGCCGATCCGCGTCGAGGGCGGGATCAAGGCGCGCAGCAAGCGCGGCGAGATCGCGCAGACCTGGTGGTCGCGCCGGTTCATCGAGGTGCTGGAGTCGTTCGGCATGGGCGGGCGGCTGCAGCGCGGCAAGAACTACGCGCGGGCCGGCCAGGTGCTGAACCTGACGCTGTCGACGAGCGTGGTGGTCGGGCTGGTGCAGGGCTCCCGGCCGGAGCCGTACCGGTCGCGCATCGGCATCAAGGCGTTCTCCTCGGCGGAGTGGGAGCAGGTCGAGCAGGCGCTGGCCGGTCAGGCGCTGTACGCGGCGAAGCTGCTGGCCGGGGAGATGCCGCCGGAGATCGAGGAGGTCTTCGCCGGGCTCGGCCTGGAGCTGTTCCCGACGACCATGCGGGAGCTGACGATGGACTGCTCCTGCCCGGACTGGGAGATCCCGTGCAAGCACCTCGCCGCGACCTGCTACCTGCTGGCGGAGTCCTTCGACGCGGACCCGTTCCAGATCCTCGCCTGGCGCGGCCGCTCCCGCGAGGAACTCCTGGACCGGCTGCGGTCGTTGCGCGGCACGACCGGCGGTCCGGCGGCGGAAGTCGAAGAGGCCGCACCGCTTTCGGAATCCCTGGAAACCTTCTGGGCGGCACCGGAACCCCCGGCGCCGCCTGCGGGCTTGGAGAGCACGGCGCCGGACGCGCTCCTCGACGAGCTCGAACCGCTGCCGGTCGAGATCGGCGGCGAGCAGGCGATCGACCTGCTGCGGCCCGCCTACCGCGCGATGGCCGCGCGTCAGGGCTGATGGACGGCGCGCCGCGTCTCGTACCAGTTCTCGCCGACGGGTTCGCCCGCGCTGCCGCGGCGGAAAATGCGTGGTCAGGTCGTCATGGATCTTGATAGCGTCGGCCGCATGGTCTCTCCCGCGCGTGATGCGGTCGTCGATGAGCTCGACGCCGCAGCGGACACCCTTGCCGCCGCCTTCGCCGACTACCCGTTCACCCGACACACGATCTCAGCCGACGACCACCTCGACCGGGTGCGCCGCACCCAGCGCATGTACCTGGAGCGGATCGGATTCCCGCAAGGCCAGGTGCACGTGTGCGGAGAGGCCGAGGCCGTGGCCGTCTGGACGACGCCGGCCACCGACCTGACGGTGTTCGCCGGAATGGCGGCGGAAGCGCAGGAGATCGCGGGAGACCGGGCTGAAGCGGCTGCCGCCGCCGAGCAGGCCATGGCGCCGCACCGACCGACCGAACCCGTGTGGTTCCTGGCCACCATCGGAGTCCGCCCCGGCCTGCAGGGCCGCGGACTCGGCCGAGCGGTCCTGGAACCGGGCCTGCGCGCGGCGGACGCCGCCGACGTCCCGTGCTTCCTGGAGACCTCGCTCGAATCGAACGTGGCCTTCTACCGCAAGCTGGGCTTCGAGGTGACCGCGGAGGTGGACCTCCCCGACGGCGGCCCCCGGACCTGGGCCATGCGCCGTCCCTCCCCCGGCCAGCGCGGGTGACGTGCTCCAGCCGACGTCGGGTTCGAGGTGCTCGGAGCGGCAGGAGCGGGGCGCGTTGACCGGGTTAAAGCGCACCGGGGTCGGCGCGTTCGGGAATCCGGGCCGTGCGCCGTCCCCGCTCGGCGCAGGGGCTTGACCTTCTCGCAGCGTCAACGTTTCTACTGACCGCATGCGAATCGGTGAGATCGCCGCCATGGTCGGGGTTTCCACCCGCGCCGTGCGCCACTACCACCACCAGGGCCTGCTGCCCGAACCGCAACGCCGGGCCAACGGCTACCGCCACTACGGCCTGCGCGATGCGATCGTGCTGGCGCGCATCCGCCGCCTGACCGAACTCGGGCTGAGCCTCGACGAGGTCCGCGACGCGCTGGCCGACGACGGCGGCCGCGAGCTGCGGGAGATCCTGGTCGACCTGGACCGCGAGCTGGCCGAGCAGGAACAGCGGATCCGCGATCGCCGCGCCCGGCTCGGCCTGCTCATCGAGCGCGCCGAACGCGGTGAGCTCGACGCGGACAGCGCTGTTTCACCCGGAACCGCAGAACTGCTGGCCGCGCTGAACACCACCGAGCCGGCATCGCCGATGGCCGTTCTGGAGCGGGAGTTGTTCGCGCTGATGGACACCACCGGCGGGGAGCAGCGCGACCAGGCGCTGGCGGTGGTTCTCCCCGCCATCGAGGACCCCGCCCTTCGCGCCCGTGGTCACGAGCTGCAGCGTCGGCTCGACGAACTGGCCGAGGCCGCCCCGGACGACCCACGGGTGGCGCCGCTGGCCGAGGAGCTGGCGGACAGCATCCCGGCCGAGGTCTCGGCGCTGATCGGCGACGACGACGCTGACAACTCCTTCAGCACGGCCTTGTTCGACTCGGTCGGGCCCGCTCGAGCGGAAGTGCTGCGCCGGGCCATCCGGCTGTTGGCCCAGCGGCCGCGCGACGAAGGCGATTTGCGGTGAGGAGGATCGCGGTCCGCCGGTGGGCGGCGAGTCTGTGGGCGTTCCTGCTGCGGCGCCGGATCGGCCTCGGCCCGGACGACGTCGAGCTCGGTTACGCACGCGAGCAGATTCCGGTGATGCTGATCCTGACGTTCGTGCTGGCGCTGGAAACCGCGGTGGTCGGGCTCCTCGTGCCGTGGCCGATCGTGCACGTGCTGGATGTCTGCGCGGTGCTGCAAGTCGTGGTCGCCCTGGCGGTCCTGGTCACCCGGCCGCACTTCGTGGGACGGGATCGGCTCGTGCTCCGCAACGGGGCCCGGTTCGAGCTGGAACTGCCCCTGACGTCGATCACCGCGGTCTCGGCCACCCGGAAGTCCCACCGAGGTGGCACCTTCCAGTTCCAGGACGACGTTGCGGAACTGGCCATCGTGGTGGGCGGCCAGACCAACGTGCTGGTCGAGCTCGCCGAGCCGGTCCTCGTCGCCCTGCCGAACGGCACGACCCGCGAGGTCGAACAGCTGCGGTTCCGAACCGACGAACCAGCGCGCGCGGTGACGGCGATCCGCGAAGCGGCTAACGGCCTGGCCGCTCCTGGCACGGCTCGTTAGGTGGTTCAGCTGACGCGGGGTTCGAAGTGGTCGGGCGGCTGGAGCGGAGTGCGCTCACCGGGTCGCAGCCGGCGGGGGGGCGTGACTTCCGCCAGTCGGAACGCCCAGAGGTCACCCACTTGCCGAACACCGCGCAATCGGAAGCAAGTGCGTGAACGGGCGCTACGGCCTTCGGCGCTGATCCGTGAACAGCGCCTTCTGGCCATGCTCGACGAGCACGGGCAGCGCGAGCGCAGAGGGTCTGCGCGCAGACCTCGGTCTCAGGATCCGATCCGGAGACCAGGCGCTTAGACGGCGGTGACCTTGCGGAGGTCTTCGACGGCCGACAGGATGTGCGATTCGAGATCGTGCTCGTCCGCGTCGGCGAGCCACTGGGCGAAGCCGAACCGAAATGCGGCTACTCCGGCTGCAGCGGCGAGAGCGGCCTGGGGCTCGGATGCTCCTCGGTCGCGCAGCGCCTGCGCCATCGCCGCGCTCAACTTCGCGATCTTGGCCAGTTCGCGTTCCTGCAAGTCGGGGTGAGCGTCGATCGCGCCCTGCCGGCTTCGGGCCAGGGCACGCCGCTCGTCGAACCACGCGGTGGTCGCCCCGAATGCGGTGACGATGGCCTCAAGCGGCGCCAGATCCGGTGGCGCTGCGACCAGGGCGTCGACAACCAGGGCGATGAACTGGTCCTGACCGGCGAAGAGCACTTCGCGCTTGTCGGCGAAGTACCGGAAGAAGGTGCGCTCGGTCAGTCCCGCGGACGCGGCGATCTCGGTAACGGTGATCCGGTCGTAGCCCCGGTCGGCGATCAGCTCCAGCGCGGCGCGCTGCAAGCGCCCCTCAGCATCCGGCTGCCAACGGCCCATTCCCGCAGTCTAGTGATGGCAGTCGTTGACATGAAGCGCACGGCCATGTCAGTCTCTGACATCAATCCGCTGAAAGGGGTTCCCATGCGCGTCTTCGTCACCGGTGCGTCGGGCTGGGTCGGCTCCGCCGTCGTCCCCGAACTGGTCGCCGCTGGGCACCAGGTCACCGGCCTCGCCCGCTCGGAGGCTTCGGCGGCCGCCGTCACGGCTGCGGGTGCCACGCCGATCCGCGGCACCGTCAACGACCCCGAGGTGCTGCGCGACGCGGCTGCAGCGTCCGACGTCGTGATCCACCTCGCTTTCCCCGTCGACCTCGCCCACGCCGGGCGGATGGACGACGCCGTCGCCTCCGACGTGGCCACGATCCAGACACTGGGCGAGGCACTTCCCACCGGCGGCGCCATCGCGACCGCCACCGGCACTGCCGGACTCGCGCGAAACGGCGTCCCCGCCACCGAGCGAGATCGTCCCGCGGCGGACGCTCTGATCGCCGCGCGACAGCCCTCGGACGACGCTGCACTCTCCCTCACCGAGCGGGGTCTGCGTTCCTCTGTGCTGCGGCTGGCCCCGATCAACCACGGCGAGGGCGACAACGGGTTTCTCCCGACCCTCATTCAGATCGCCCGCGAGAAGGGCTTCTCGGGCTACCCCGGCGACGGGTCGGCACGCTGGTCGGCGGTGCACGTCCGGGACACCGCCCGGCTCTTCCGCTTGGCGATCGAGGCCGGGGCGACCGGATACCTGCACGCGGTGGCCGAGGAAGGCATCCCGCTGCGCCAGATCGCCCAGGCCATCGGTCGCCACCTCGATCTCCCGGTGCGTCCGGTGCCGATGAGCCGGGTCGACGAGCACTTCGGGTTCCTCGGGATGTTCCTCAAGTCCGACACCCCGGTCTCCAGCGCCCACACCCGAGAGGTCATCGGCTGGGCCCCCATCCAGCCAGGCCTGTTCGAGGAGATCGAGAGGGGCCACTACTTCGCCCCGGACGCGGCCAGCGACGGCTCCTGACACCGGATTCCGCGCGAAAACGATGTTGCCCCGCGGGTGCTGGCGATTTCGCGCGAGATCGCCAGCACCCCCGAGGACGTCGAAGGTGCCCTCGTCACTGGCTTTCGTCGATGGCGGGCATCGGAGCGCCCGTGGGGTGCCAGGTTTCGAGGAAGGCCGGTTGGCGGGAGGCTTCGACCAGCTCGATCCGGGCTCCGATGGAGTCCATTCGGTGGTAGGCGAACGCCCTGCCGTGAGGGCAGCCGGAGAAGTCCTCGGGGATGCCGTGCTCTTCGAGGCGTTGGGCGCCTGCTCGGAGGTCGGTGGTCCAGTAGCCGAGGTGGTCGAAGCGGGCTCCCGCCGTGGCGTCCCACGGGCTGCCCGGTGGGCCTTCGATGAGTTCGACGAACGGGGCACCGCCCTTGGTGAAGACGATGCGGTAGCGCCAGTCGCCGAGTTCGCCGGCCTGCGGTTCGTGCCATTCGACACCGGTCGCGTTCTCGAAGTCGCGCATCGCGCGTTCGAGGTCGGGCACGGCGAAGCACACGTGGTAGAAAGCCGTCACCGGGCCAGGATCTCATCCGGCCGGGTGGAGCGGTTCGGCTCGCGGGAGGGAGGTACCCCCAGAACCCTCCCTCCCGCGTCCCACGCACTCCCGTCCTTTAGACGTTGTCGTCGGCTTTTGGTTGCAGCTTTCTTTTCACCGTTTTTCACACCGCCGAACCCGCAGGTCACAGACGCTCCAGGAGACGGATCACGACCTCGTCACCGGGCTGCTTGCCGAGCTTGTCCCGGATCTCGGCCTTCACCGGGAGCTTGTGCGTGCCGTCGCCCAGTGCCATGAAGGAGCTCTGGAACGGTTCGCCGTCGATCGTGCCGCGGACCTTCACCAGGCCGCGCGTGCCGAAGTACTCCACCGATCTCGGCCAGACCACGTAGGTCCAACCGCCCGGGTTCGGGCTCTTCCGCAGTTCCGCGGTGAACGTCTCGTCCATGGCAGGCCTCCTTGTCCTGCCCTGGTAGACCACCGAGCGGCGCGGAACTCATCGGTGGCGGCGCTCATGCGTTGCCGTTGCCTAGTTCCACGCACGACGTCGGGTAGTCCGGCGGTATCTGGGCGTTCGCGGCGGATATGGCCAGCACCGATGCGAGCGCGCTCGCGGCCAGCATCACGACGACGCCGACCGGGATCACCAGCCCGAGCGCCGAGTCCGGTGCCCATCCCCTGCCGATCAGGCGCATCGCGAGGCGGTGGCCCTTCGCGAACAGCAGGGCGCCTGCCGGCACCAGGAGGAAGTTGATGCCGACCACCATCGGGAAGACCACGAAGTTGAACGTGATACCGCCGCTGGCATCGTCCAGCTCGCACTTGTCCCACAGGTCGGCGATCAACCGCAGGTCGATCCAGGCCAGCAGCAGTGCCACCGGAAAGGCTCCCGCCGCCGCGGTTCCCGCCCAGAAAGCTCCCGACCGGATCTTCACCCGTGCATCCATGTCATTGGGACGCGCGAGCCGGGGCGCGGTTCCGCGCGGATGATCAGCACTGGCTTTTGCCGGTGCGAGCGGTTATGCATGTGCGGCGAAGATCGAAAGGTGGGCGGCATGCGGTGGAAGCGGTTCGGGGTCGGGTTGGTCGTGGCCGGTGTCGTCGCGGTGAGCGCGTCGTGCGCTCCGGCGCCGGAGGCCGCCGCGAACCGGTTGGACGAGGTCGTGCAGCGCGGTGAGCTGCGGGTGTGCAGCACCGGGGACTACCGGCCGTTCACCTACCGGGACGAGACCGGCAGCCACCCGGATCCCGACGACGCGTGGAGCGGCATCGACATCGACATGGCGCGCCACCTGGCCGAGCAGCTCGGGGTGCGGGCCACCATCGTGCCCACCACCTGGAAGACGCTGGTCGAGGACTTCACCGCCAAGTGCGACATCGCCGTCGGCGGGGTGTCGATCACGCTGGACCGCGCGCGGGAGGCGTTCTTCAGCACGGCCTACGTCGTGGACGGCAAGACGCCGATCACCCGCTGCGAGAACGCCGCGAGGTTCCAGACGCTGGAGCAGATCGACCAGCCCGGCGTGCGGGCCGTGGTCAACCCCGGCGGCACCAACGAGAAGTTCGCCAGGGCGAACCTGAAGCGGGCCACCATCGTCGACCACCCGGACAACAACACGATCTTCCAGCAGATCATCGACGGCAAGGCCGATCTGATGATGACCGACGCCGCCGAGACCCGCTGGCAGGCCAAGCAGCACCCGGAGCTGTGCTCGGTGCACCCGGAGCAACCGTTCACCTTCAGCGAGAAGGCCTACCTGCTGCCGGAGGGCGACGTGGTCTTCCAGCAGTACGTCGACCAGTGGCTCAACCTCGCGATGCACGACGGCACCTACGACCGGATCGCCGAGCCCTGGATCGGCTGATCAGGCGCGCCGGACGGCCGCCTGCTCGATCAGGCCCAGCTGGGTGAGCAGGGTCAGCTGGTCGTAGTAGATCTCGCCGCCGATGACCCGGCCGTGCTCGTCGTAGCGCAGCGTCTCGCAGAACGCCATGTCCATCTGGCGGCCGGTCGGCGAGCGCCCGCCGAGCCTGCCGTCGTTCGTCCCGCGACCGTGGAAGTAGGCGACCGAGAAACCGGGGCCGTCGACGTAGGACGCACCGATCGCGCGCGCGTCCGAGAACGCGGCGATCCACTCCCCCAGCCACTCCTCGAACTGGGCCAGCGTGTGCATGGTGCCGCGCCGCGGGTGGTCGATGTAGGCGAACTCGGTCCCGACGTAGTGGTCGATCTCTTCGAGCCGTCGCTCGTTGAACAGCTCGTGCAGCTTGCGGTGGGTGTCCTGGTTGCGCATCGCAGATCCCTCCCGCCCACGCATGCTCCGCCCGCACCGGTCGGCGAGCCAGGGGCGAAAGCCTCCCGGTGTGACGTTGCACCGCGAGGTATCGGCGCAGCCGCCGGGGCGTGCGACGCTTTCAGGTGCAACCATCCACGACGACCCGGGGACCTGCTGAGCAGGCTTCGAGGGAATAGGACGGTCAACGATGACTGCTGCCCAGAACCAGGGCGAAACGGCTGCACCGTACGGCTCGACCCCCGCCAAGCGGCGGGTACGCATCCACCACCTGCAGCAGCTCAAGGAGCGCGGCGAGGCCTGGCCGATGCTCACCTCGTACGACATGTACACCGCTCGGATCTTCGACCAGGCCGGGATCCCGGTGCTGCTGGTCGGCGACTCGGCGGCCAACAACGTCTACGGCTACGAGTCCTCGCTGCCGGTGACCGTGGACGAACTGCTGCCGCTGGTCCGCGCCGTGACGCGCTCCGCCGAGCGCGCGCTGGTGGTCGCCGACCTGCCGTTCGGCTCCTACCAGGCCTCGCCGGAGCAGGCGCTGGCCACCGCGACGCGGTTCATGAAGGAAGGCCGCGCGCATGCGGTCAAGCTGGAGGGCGGGCGCCGCTACGCCCCGCAGATCGAGGCGCTGGTCTCGGCCGGCATCCCGGTGATGGCGCACATCGGCTTCACCCCGCAGAGCGAGCACGGTCTCGGCGGGTACCGGGTGCAGGGTCGCGGCGACGCGGCCGATGAGCTGCTGGCCGACGCGCTGGCGGTGCAGGAGGCCGGTGCGTTCGCCGTCGTGCTGGAGATGGTGACGGCGGAGGCGGCCAAGCACGTCACCGCTGAGCTGCGCATCCCGACGGTCGGCATCGGCGCCGGTCCGGACTGCGACGCGCAGGTGCTGGTGTGGACCGACATGTCGGGCATGAACACCGGCCGCACGGCGCGCTTCGTCAAGCGCTACGCCGACGTGGGCGGCATCCTCGCCGACGCGGCCACCCGCTTCGCCGAAGACGTCCGCGGCCACACCTTCCCGGCGGCGGAGCACTCCTTCCACTGACGCGGTCGTGGGGGCTTCCGCTCCGGAAGCCCCCACGATGCCGATTGAGGTCAGGATCCGACCGCGATCGGCCGTAGCGTCCCGGGCATGGGACTCCGCAAGAAGATCATCGTCACCACGCCTACCGGACACGTGGGCTCCCGGGTCGTGCAGCTGCTCCTGCAAGCGGGCGTGCGCCCGACGTTGCTGATGCGCACACCGGGCAAGCTCGACGCGGCAACGCGCGACCGGGTCGATGTCGTGCCGTGCGACCAGGGAGATGCGGACGCCGTCGTCCGCGCGACGCAGGGCGCCGACTGCCTCTTCTGGGTGGATCCGCCCACCCCGGACGACGACCCGGCCGCCGGTTATGCCCGCATGGGCGCGAACGCGGCGCGGGCGGTTCGGGAGAACGGCATCACCCGCACCGTCTTCCTCAGCAGTGTCGGCGCGGAGAAGCGCCACGGAGTCGGTGAGATCGACGGGCTGGCCAGGACCGAGGAACTGCTGAACGAAACCGGGGCCAGCGTGCTGCACCTGCGCTGCGGCTACTTCTTCACCAACCTGTTCATGGAGCTCGATGGCCTGCGCAGGGGCGTGCTCCGCACGCCGTGGCCACTCGACTTCGCGATGCCCTGGCTCGATCCCCGCGACATCGGCGAAGTCGCGGCGGCGAGGTTGCTCGCGGACAGCTGGTCGGGGGCCGGCGTGCAGGCCGTGCACGGCCCTGAGGACCTCACCTTCTCGCGGGTGGCCGAGATCTTGAGCCGCGCGATCGGGCGCGAGGTGCGCGCCGAACGCATCTCCGACGACGACTTCCGCGCTTCGCTGCGATCAGCCGGTTTGAGCAGCGCGCAGGTCGAGGGCATCGTCGGCATGTCGGTTGGGCAGCGCGAGAACTTCGTCCCCGAGGACGAGCGCAGCCTCATCACCACCACGCCGACCACGCTCGCGGCCTGGGCTCACGCGCACCTCCGTCCCGCCCTCTGACGTCTCGTGCAGGGAGCCGGGTCGACGCCCGGCTCCCTAGCCGCAGGCAAACCTCGCCCACGGTTCCCCGGTCGTCCGGTGGACGGCTTCGAGCTGCTCCAGGATCTCGCGCAGCCGCTCGGGGGCCGCGATGTACTCCAGCACTCCCCGGTGGAAGGCGTTGCGCATCACCGCCGGCATCAGATCGGAGGCGTCGAAGCACAGCCGGCCGTCCTCCCGGCGGATCTCCTCAGCGATCCTCGAGTCGATCTCGCCGCCCGGGCGGGCGGCGTAGCCCTCCGGGCCGACGTCGATCGAGTACACCCCGCTCCCCGGCTGCCCGACCCACAAGCGCTGCCCGTCGCCGTCCAGGAAGTCCAGGAACTCCCGGGCGGGCGCGGAGTCGCCGAACAGCACCGCGAGATCCCCGGACACGATCGACGGCTGGCGCTCCGGTTGTTCCGCGAAGGGCGGGAACGGGAAGAAGTCGAAGTGGCGTCCGGCCTCCCGCGGTGGCGCGCCCGGCTGCGGCGCTTGGTAGATGCTCTTGACGAACGATCCGGCGTGATCGAGGGAGCAGCGCTGCTGCGGCTGCTCGAACATCCCGCTGCCCGCGTCGCCGAAGTCGGTCAGCAACGCCGCGGCGGGGCCGTCGGCCGCGGTCGACGCGGCAACCAGCTCGCCCCACGCCTGCCAGGACGAGCGCACCCGGTCATCGGTCCACGGCATCTCGCCGGTCGCCCACTGCTCGTAGTCGGCCTTGCCGTACCGCTGCAGCATCAGGTCCTCGATCCAGTCGGTGCCGGGCCAGCCGGTCAACGGCGGCGCGCCCATCCCCAGGCACCAGTCGGCCCGCCGCGAGTGCATCTCCTGCCAGGTGCGGAACTGCGGCTGCTCCAGGTCGGAGCGGTACCACACGATGCTCTTGAGATCGGCTTTCACCACCACCGCGCGGCGCACACCCGTGCCCAGGCCCTGCACCTGGTCCCAGAACGTCGGCCGCGCCGCGCTGCCCAGCGGCCGCAGCACGTCGGCGTCGACGTAGCGCTGCAGCTCCGCCGGGCTGGGCACGATCGCCACGTCCGGTGGCGCGCCCTTCTGCACGTCCGCCAGCAGCACCTGCTCCAACGCCCGGGTGCCCTGGTAGTCCACCCGGATCCCGGTCCGTTCGGTGAAGGCGTCGAGCACGACCTGGAACTGCTCGGCTTCCTGCCCGGTCCACGACGCCAGCACCGTGATGGTCGACCGCTCGGGCGGCGTGGTGCAGGCGGGGAGGAGCAGCAGCACCACTGCGAGCAACCAGCTAGATCCGCGCATCATCGCTTCCCGAAGGAGTACTCGTCGAGCCGCGGCCAGAACCCCGCCACCGCGAGCCCGGCGATCACCACGGCGGAGGCCGTGATCGCGGTTTCCAGCCAGGCCCCGGGAGCCGCCGCTCGCAGGTCCGCGCTGACCACTCGGTCGGTGGCCAGGAGCGGTGCGCCCGGCGACGCCTGCCGCAGCCGTTCGGGCAGCGTGGGGCCGCACCCGCCGTCGGCGCTGCGGCAGAACCGGTCGGCCAGCGCCGCGATGGTCCGGTGCGCCGTCATCCGGCCGTCCGGCTCGGCCAGCACGCCGCGCAGCTCGGCGTCGAGGTTCCGGATGTCCGCGCCGGTGCGTTCGACCGCGTCGTGCACCGCGACGCCCAGCACGACCACGGCGATCGCGGCGAGCACGAGTCCGCCGAGCCGCCTTCGGAACCTCCGCACGATGAAGACGTGCGCAGCCGCCAGCAGCAGGAACAGCCCGGCCAGCCACACCCACCACGGCACCGGTCCGGCGGTGGTCCCGCCGGTCCTCACCTGGTCGCCCAGCTCCTCGGCCTGCAGAGCGCGCAGCTCGCCGAGCTTGGCGATGATGCCGCCGTGCGGGTCGTGCAGCTGCCGCCACGCGTTCCACAACGCGACGGTGCCCATCAGCTCGTCCTCGGCGCGGAAGTGGGCGCCCGCTTGACTGATCAGGTCGGAGTAGGACGCCAGCAGGCCCTCCACCGTTTGCAGCGCCTCGGTTCCGGGCCGCCCCACCGCGTTGACCTCGGCGGCCTGCGCGAGGCTCTGGCTGGCGATGGCCATCTGGTTGTAGTACTCCTGCCCGGGCCCGGTCAGCCGCCCGCCCGCATCGCTGAAGGCCGCGACCGCGGTTTCGTTCGCGCTGATCAGAGCGTTGCGGGCGGCCTGGACGTCGACGATCATCGGCCCGGTGCGCTCGCGCACCGCGGTGGAGACGTCGTGCAGGCCGCGGAAGTGGTCCAGAGCCGGAAGCACCGCCACGAAGCTCCCCAGCACCGAGCAGACGCAGAGCGTCCAGAGCGTGCCCCGCGTGGTGCGGGACCACCGCCCTGCCGCTCGCAGCCGCGCGCCGAGCCACCGCACACTACTCACGGCCACCTCCCAGGTGTGCGACCGGCTTCGATGACGTCCTCGGCGCGCACCTGCCGGCCCGCGACGAGGCGGTTGAGCCGCTGCACGCTGTCGTCGTCGCCGGAGTGGCGGGCCAGCGTTCGCGCCTCCTGCCAGCGGAGTTCGGCCTGCGCGAGGTCTCCGGACTCGTACGCCTCGCAGCCCGACCACAGCGCGTCCACCAGGTCGCTCCGCACCCGGCTCAACGACGCTGCACCGGGATCAGCCGTCCAGTGCACCTTCACCGCCCGCGCCGGGCCGACGGCGCGGGCGAACTCGCCGCGCACCAGATCGACCAGCGCGGCCTGCAGGTCCTCCTCCTGGGGGCCGGGGCCCAGCTCGAAGCCGATCTCGTACTCCCGGGTTCCCGACCAGTCGCCCAGCGGCACCTCGATGTGACCGGCGGTGCGGCGGACGGCTTCGTCGTCGAACGCGGGCGGGTCGATCCGCCGCACCAGGCGCACCCGCTTGGCCAGCCGCAGCCGGATGCGCAGGCGCAGGTCGGGCTGCGGTTCGGGCAGGCGCACTTCCAGCCGGGTGCGCAGTTCGTGCTCCGACGGCGGGAGGAACGGGTCGTGCCGCAGCACCAGGTCGGGCCGTTCGCTCATCTGCATCACCACCAGGTCATCGGGCGCAGTTCGTTCTTCCGGTCCAGCAGCGCGCTGAGCTCGGCCGGGCTGCGGCGGCGGGCCTGGCTGGCCAGCGCTTCCAGCGACCGCTCCAGCCGACGGCGGATCCCGCGCTCGGTCAGCGGATCGCCGAACAGCTCCTTCTCGTGCGGCTCGACCTGCGCCGGGAAGCGCACGGTTCCGCCCGAGCGCTCCACCAGCGCGAGCGCGGAGCGCTGCAGCCAGGCGACCAGCCGGTCGCGGGTGTCGGCGTCGTAGCGACGGAGCTCGGAGTCCGCCCGCAGCACCTCCTCCGCCCGCCGCGCCGCCGTCCGCACGTCCGCCACCGACGGCCAATCGGTTCCGCCGAGCCACAGGAGGTGAACGCGGATCGCGGCGATGCGCGCCGCGTCGTACTGCCTGGACACCGCGGGAACCTCGTCGAGCACCTTCGCCGCCGCGTCGCGGCGCCCGGCGCGCAGGAACAGCCGGGCGAGCCCGAACGCGGCACCGGCCGGGGCGCGATCCCGCTGCCACACCGCCAGATAACAGCTCCGCGCCACTTTGAAGGCCGTCTTGGCCTCCTTTCCGGTGGCGCCCTCTCCCAGGTGCTCGTGGCACAGTCCGAGCGCGACCTTCGGGATCGCCTCGCCGGGCAGGATCGCGCGCACCTCGGTGAAGTGCCGCAGCGCGGTGCCGATCTCGCCCGCTGCCAGCGCGACCAGGCCTTCGTGCCAGTCCAGCCGCCAGGCCGGCCCCGGGGTCTGCTTGCCCTGCACCTCGTCGCTGTGGCGCTGTGCCTGGGCGGCGTCGAGCGACTCCCTGGCGCCCGCCACGTCGGGCCGGTCGCCCTGGGCGAGCGCCATCCGGCACGCCTTCAGACGGCTCTCCACCGAATCCGGCAGCATCGTGGTCAGCCTGCGGAAGTCGCTGCCGGTGACCCGCGACAGGTTGGCCGCGTTCCGGTCGCGCGGGTCGACGCGGGGCGCGGGGAGTTCCCTGGCGATCTTCTGCGGGCTGGGCAGGCCGAACCCGACCAGCTCCGCACCGCTGCGCCACCAGGACTCCAGCGGCGGCACCACGCCGAGCCCGTGGTCGAGATCGCTGGTCACCGGCTCGAAGTGGTACGACGGCTCGAGCGGCTGCTCGAAGCCGTGCAGCGCCATGATCTCCCGCACCACGCGGCGGAGTTGATCGGCCATCTCGGCCGCCGAGGAGAACCGGCGCGAGGTGTCCAGACCGAGCGCGCGGTCCAGCACCCGCTGCGCCGAATCCATCCCACCGTCCGAACCGGGCAGCGGCCGGATCAGCTCGGTCAGGGTGCGGGCCACCGCGTACAGGTCGGTGCCCACCGACGGCCTGCCCGTCGTCCGGAACTCCTGCTCCGGGTAGAAGGTGCGGGTGAGCTGGGGCTTCTCGTTCGCCCGCCGCGGATCCCACACGCCCGCGAGGTCGACGATGACGATGCCCCTGCTGCTGCGCATCACGTTCGCCGGCTTCATGTCCGTGTAGTACAGGTCCTGCCGGTGCAGGTACTCGATCGCGGCGAGGATTTCGCAGCCGTAGGCCAGGATCTCGGCCAGCAGCGGCGAATCACGGGGCCCGCGCGGCAGTTTCGCCACCTCGGTCAGCGCGACCCCTTCCACGTAGTCCATCGCGATGAAGTCGACCGGCTCGCCGTCCACCGGGTGCTGGAAGAAGTCGTGGGCGCTGAGCAGGTTGTCGTGCGTGAGCCGGGTCAGGTGCCACGCCTCGGCGCGGAGGATGCGCGCCGCCTGCTCGTCCTGGTCGATCGACGCTTTGAGCACCACTTTGCGCTGCAGGCCCGGATCGTGGGCCAGGTAGATCCGCCCGAAGCCGCCCTTGGCCAGGAAGCGGCGGATCTCGTACTTCTTCGCACCGACCCGCGTGCCCGGACGAAGCCGAGGTGTTCCCGGTGAGGACTCGCCGGTGTCCTTGGGGAACCGGAGCACCGGCAGCGGCACGATCCCGGCGCAGTTCCAGGTCTCCTCGCCGTCCGGCACCGGTCCCTCGGTCACCGGGCGGCGCGCGCAGGTGTCGCAGTACCCGGTTTCGTCGATGCTCCCCCGGCCCTGGCAGTCCAACCGGCGGCACGGCGTGCCGGCCGGCACCGATCCCGGGGAGCGGGCGCCGATCTCCTCCAGCCTGCGGCGCTCGGCGACGACGAGGTCGAGGGCGTCGGCCAGTTCCCGCTCGAAGGCGTCCAGCTCCTCCACCGGCACCGATCCCGGGTTCTCCTCCTCCCGGCCGCGGAATCCGGCCAGCGCGATCCGGGAGGCGTTGTAGTTGCGCTGCGGGAGGGTGACGGTGGAGGTGTCGCGGAACAGCAGCCAGCGCAGGCGGGCGACCTCGTCCTCGGCGTCACGCAGCTCGCCGATCTGCGCGGCGAGCTGGCCGAAGCGCACGGAAGGGCTGCGCACCGGCGGGTTTTCGGCCGCAGCGGACCGCAGCTCGGGCAGCCGGTCGAAGATGGTGCCGACCGGGATCATCCAGGCCACGCCTTGCGCGTGCTGGTCAGCGGCCTTCTGCACGACGATGCCCAGCACGGCTCCGGACTGCCCGTCCAGCACCGCGGCGCCGCTGAAACCCCGCTCCACGTTGCGGCAGAAGGAACTCGTGGACAGCTGGACGAGACGCCCGCCCGGGCCCGCCGGGCCGTCCACCCGCAGGTTGATCCACATGCCGTCCGGGTAGTTGCCGCTGTGGCCGTGGCAGCGCACCCGCGCACGCGGCGGGAGTTCGGCCGGTGCGGCCAGTGGAGCCGACCAGGACGTGGGAAACGGCTCCACCAGCCGCAGCAGCGCGATGTCGCGCGATCCGTCCTCGGCGGAGCCGACGAATTCGGTCGGTCGCGCGCGGAACTCGCCCGGCTCGCCGAAGGAGAACGCCACCCGCACCTCGTCGCGCTCCCCGACGACGTGCGCGCAGCTCAGCACGAACTCGCCGCCGAGCAGCACTCCCATCCCCAACGATCCCCGGTCGTCGAAGAGCCTCAGGTGCCAGCGGCCCAGCCCGGTCGAGCTCCGTTGATCGAGCACGATCCGACGGTACGGCGATCGGTCACCAACGCGACGAAGATCACCACCCGACCACCCGAATGGCCGCTAGGCAGGTGGAGCGCCGTCGCCGAAAGGCCTGCCGCCCAGGGATTCCCGGTCGTGCGGGGTGTGCCAGGCGGACGGGTCCGGGCCGAGCGGCACGATCCCCGTCGGGTTGATCTGGTGATGGGTGGCGTAGTAGTGCCGCTTGATGTGGTCGAAGTCCACCGTGTCGCCGAAACCCGGGGTCTGGAACAGGTCGCGGGCGTAGGCCCACAGCACCGGCAGCTCGGTCAGCTTCTGCCGGTTGCACTTGAAGTGCCCGTGGTAGACGGCGTCGAAGCGGACCAGCGTGGTGAACAGCCGGACGTCGGCCTCGGTGATCGTGTCGCCGACCAGGTAGCGCTGCCCGGCCAACCGCTCGGAAAGCCAGTCCAGGCGGGCGA
Source organism: Saccharopolyspora antimicrobica (assembly GCF_003635025.1). Classification (GTDB taxonomy): domain Bacteria; phylum Actinomycetota; class Actinomycetes; order Mycobacteriales; family Pseudonocardiaceae; genus Saccharopolyspora; species Saccharopolyspora antimicrobica. The sequence continues at coordinate 738,670 of NZ_RBXX01000002.1, forward strand.
AGAGGCGCTCGAAGGCCTCCTCGTAGGCCTGCTGCGAGGTGGCGAACCCGCAGCGGTACACGCCGTTGTTGACGTCGCGGTACACCAGCGCGTTGACCTCGTCGATCTCCGCGCGCAGGGATTCGGGGTAGAGCTGCGGGGCGCCTTCGCGGTGGTGGGCGGCCCACTCCGCGGACAGGTCCAGGGTGATCTGCGGGTAGTCGTTGGTGACGACCCTGCGCTCGGCGACGTCCAGGATGGCCGGGACCGTGTACCGGCCGGTGAAGCCGGGATCGGCGGCCAGGTACGCCTCGGACAGGTGGGCGATCCCGGTCACCGGGTCGCGGCCGTCCGGGTCCAGGGAGAACCGCCAGCCCCGCTCGTCGCGGATCGGGTCCACGACGCCCAGCGACAGCACGTCCTCCAGTCCCAGCAACCGGCGCACGATCACCGACCGGTGCGCCCACGGGCAGGCCAGGCTCACCACCAGCCGGTACCGGTCCGGTTCCACCGGCCACCCGGAAGAACCGTCCGCGGTGATCCGGTCGGTGAACCGGTTCGCCTGCCGCACCCACTCGCCGCGCTGCGACGTCTCCGCCCCGAACTGCGCCTCGGCCATGCCGCCACCCTAGGCCCGCAAAGCCCCGGAGTTCAGCCCGAAACCCCGCCGTCCCACCACCTGGACCCAAGTCGTCCAGGTGACGGAATGCAATTTCAATTGAAATCGGACGTCTGATTTCAATTGAAATTGCGGAAGTTCGCGACGCCGACGCCGGTCGGCGGGCCGTGGACGGCCTTCGCGGCGGCGTGCGAAACCGGGTGTCATCGGGGCTTCCTGCGGGTGTTCCGGCCGCTTAGGGTTCCGGGCATGGATCTGGATCTCTCCGGGCGGTGCTTCATCGTCACCGGCGCCAGCAAGGGCCTCGGCTTCGCCACCGCTCGGGCGCTGGTCGACGAGGGCGCGCACGTCGTCGTCTCGTCCTCCTCGGCGGAGAACACCGCCGCAGCCGCCGCCGAACTCGGCGACCGGGCTCGCGGGCTCGCCGCGGACCTCACCGACCCCACCTCGCCGCGGCGGCTGATCGACCACGCGCGGGAGCAGTTCGGGCGGCTGGACGGGTTGTTCGTCAGCCACGGCGGCCCGCCCGCCGGGATGCCGAGCGGGCTGGACGACGACACGCTGCGGCGCGGCCTGGAGATCGCCACCATCGCGCCGATCCGGATGGCCCGCGAGGTCGCCGCCGAACTCGGCGACGGCGGCTCCGTCGTCGTCCTGACCTCGACCTCGGGAGCGGAACCGCTGACCGGCCTGGCCAGCTCGAACGTGGCGCGGCCAGCCACCCAGGGCTTCGTCAAGGACCTGGCCACCGAGGTCGGCCCGCGCGGCGTCCGGGTCAACGCCCTGCTGCCCGGGCGCTTCGACACCGAACGCGCCCGCACGATCGCGGCGGGCGACCCGGCGGCGCACGAAGCCGCCGTGCAGGCCGCGGCGCTGCGCCGCTCCGGCGACCCGGCCGAGCTCGCCGCCGTCGCGGTCTTCCTGCTCTCGCCCAAGGCCTCCTACGTCACCGGAGCGGCCTGGACGGTGGACGGCGGCCGCCGCGCCGAGATGTGACCGCCCGCGGGCGCAGTGCGGATGGTCGACTTCGCGCGAAACCGACGCGCCGCTCAGCCCGCGCGCTTGGCGAGGACGTCGGCGTGGCAGGGCTTCGGGGCGCACCAGCAGCCCAGGGCCCGGCCGGAGAGCTCGCCGTCGCGGAGCTTGGCCAGCAGGTTCGGCTGCTCGTCGAGCCACTGCTCGTAGTGGTGGACCATCGCCTCGCGGTCGACCTTGGCCTCCTTCAGGAACGGGCTGGCGAACTCCGACTCCGGCCAGGAGTGCCGCGGCCCGGCGTGCCCGACGTAGGTCAGCAGGCCGGACTCCTCCAGCCACGGCACCAGGTGCTTGTGCGGGCCGCCCTTGCGGACGTTGACCACGACGGCGTGGCCGTCCAGCAGGGCGTCGGCCCGTTCCCGCTCGTCGTCGGTCCAGGAACTCGCTTCATCCGGCAGCACCGCCACCACCTCCGCCGCCCAGGGTCCCGCCACCCCGATCCCCCGACAACAACGCCCGTCACCCGGGGCGTCGATTTCGCGCGAAATCGACGCCCCAGAGATGAGGTGGGCGGAGCGGCTCAGATGTCGGTGATGCGCAAGCCCGCGTGGGCCTTGTAGCGGCGGTTGATCGCGATGAGGTTCGCGGTCAGCGCCTCCACCTGGTGGGCGTTGCGCAGGCGGCCGCCGTAGACGCCGCGCACGCCGGGGATCACGTCGGCCAGGGCGCGGACCACGTCGGTGGCCTCGCGGTCGTCGCCGAGCACGAGGACGTCGAGGTCGACGTGGTCGACGCTCAGGTCCGCCAGCGCCACCGCCGAGACGTGGTGGAACGCGGCGGTCACCCGCGACTCGGGCAGCAGCTGCTCGGCCTGCTGGGCCGCGCTGCCCTCCGGCACCGCCAGCGCGAACGGGCCCTTCTTGTCGAAGCCCAGCGGGTTCACGCAGTCGACCACGATCTTGCCCGCCAGCTGCGACTGCAGGGACTTCAGCAGCTCCGCGTGGCCCTCCCAGGGAACCGCGGCCAGCACGATGTCGGCGGACGCCGCGCAGCCCGCGTTGTCCTGGCCGGTGACGTCACCGCCGGCGACCTCGACGATCTCCTTCGCCGCCTGCTCGGCGCGGTCGGCGCTGCGCGAGCCGATGACGACCTTCAGCCCCGCCCGGGCCCACCTGATCGCCAGCCCGCGGCCCTGCGCCCCGGTTCCACCCAGGACACCGATGGTCATCTCCCGCACCTCAGCCACCACTGGCCCCTTTCGTCGCCGTCGACTCCTCACCGTCAACGATCGACCGGCGCGCGGGAATCCGCCACGGGGTGTGCGTCAGGCCACTTCGAACGCGACCTCGCGGCGCTCGGGGTCGGCCACCACCAGCCGCACCCGGACCTGCTGGCCCTCGCCGAGCCCGTCACCGGTGCAGCGGGCGATGACCGGCGGCGCGGCCACGAACACCTCGCCCGCCACGCCGTTCGAGGCGCGCAGCACGGTGGCCGGGAACTCCTCGCCCACCCGCGAGACCAGCGACCACGCCTGCGCCTGGGCGATGCAGGCCCGCTCCACCTGCCCCGCCATCCGGTCGGAGCTGCCCATCGCCGAGGGCAGCTGCGCCAACGCCTCCAGCACCCACCCGGGCACCGGCCGGTCCTCGGACACCGCCAGGCACACCTCAGCGCTGTAGCGGTCGACCAAGCGCCGCAGCGGAGCCGTGACGTGCGCGTACGACGCACCGATGCCCGCGTGGTTGGCCTTCGCGGGTGCCCCGTCGCCGAAGGCGGTGTAGCCCGCTCCGCGCAGCAGCCTCGTCGCCGCCACGTGCACGGCGAGCGACTCGGGCCGGATCGGGTCCATCTCGGCCAGCGCCACCGCGGGCGGGAGATCGACCGGCCACGCCACGCCGAGCCGGGTCGCCGAGCGGCGCAGTCCGGCGACCGTCTCCGGCTCCGGATCGGGCACCGTGCGCAGCACCCCGATCCCGGCGGACAGCATCATCTCCGCGGCGCACATCCCGGTCAGCAGCGAGATCTCCGCGTTCCACGCCTCGACCACCAACCGCGGCCGCAGCACCAGCCGCCAGCCGCCCGCTCCGTCGGATTCCACCTGCTGCTCGGGCAGGCCGAGCTCGATCGCGCCGCGCCGCATCGCCTGCTCCCGGCGCAACCGGCCGACGTCGGGCAGCAGCGCGATCGACGGATGCGGGATGCCCAGCTCCAGCGACCGCTGCACGCCGTCGTAGTCGAGCTGCGCCACCGAGCGCACCAGCGCGCGGCGGACGTCCACGCGCACCGGCAGCCCGTCCGGGTCCAGGTCGATGGTCCACAGCACGGCCGCGCGCACCTTCCCCGGCAACAGGCTCGCGGCGTCCTCGGACAGCTGCGCCGGGTGCAGCGGGACGTTGCCGTCGGGCAGGTAGAGGGTCTGGCCGCGGCGGCGGGACTCCGCGTCCAGCGCACCGCCGGGGCGCACGAACGCGGCCACGTCGGCGATCGCGTAGTGGATCCGGTAACCGCGGCGGCGGCGCCGCACCAGCACCGCCTGGTCGAGGTCCTTGGCCCCGGGCGGATCGACGGTGACCAGCGGCAGGTCGGTGGCGTCCACGCGGGAGCCGGTGGGCACCGGCTGCGCCACGGTCCGCTCGACCTCGGCCAGCGCGGCGGGCGGGTAGTCGGCGGGCAGCCCCAGTTCGGTGCGGATCGCCGAGAAGTCCTGCGCGGCAGCGGCAACTCCGGTGCCACTCGGTGGACCCACCGCCGCCGCCACGAGGCTCAGTCCTCGTCGTCTTCCCAGCGCACGTCGGCCTCGTCGGCCGCCTGGGTGCGCTCCGCGGCTATCTCCAGCGCGCGGGCCGCGGTCTCCTGGTCCGGGTACGGCCCCAAGCGCTCAGCGGCTCGGCAGCCGGCCTTCGGCTCGACCTGCCGGTGCTTCAGACAGAAGTACCACCTTCCGCGGGGCATGCACCGAGCCTCGCACGACTGCGCGCGGCTGTCACGCACCGCGCACCGACTGGACCAGGATGTCCGAATGGCGGCAGTCCCCGGTCATCCTCCGTAGCCAGAACCTCAGCGGTTCACCAGGCGGGCGGTGGTGGGGCGGCCGGGGTCGGCTGCTGCCCGCCCGGGGTTTGCCGCGGGATCGGGTCCAGGCAGGACACCAGCACCTGCTGGGACTCCGGGTTGTCGACCCGGCGCCCGTCGCGCATCCGGTACTCCAGCTCGCCGTCGTCGCCGACCTCGACCGTGCAGCCGACCTCGGCGAGCTGGTCGTCGTCGAGGTCCACCAGCCGCTCGTAGCGGGACGGCACCACCCGGTAGACCGGCCACTGCAGGTGCCCGAACGCCTGGTGGAACTCGGCGAGCAGGTTGCTCATCTGCTGCTGCCACGGCAGCGGCATGGCCTCGGCCAGCGAACGCGGCAGCACCGCGTAACCGGGCTCCACGCCCGGCAGCCGCCGGTGCGAGAGGTAGTCGCCGAGCGGTGTGCTCGACGCGGGCGGACCGGACGGCCGCGGAATCGGGTCTGGCGTGAACATCGTGCACCCTTTCCGAGAACTCGCGCGGACGCGGGTGAGCGCTCCACCCACTTCGCCGGGCCCTCGGTTCCGCTGCGGGACCCGGCCGAACCGCGCGTTCTCAACGTCAGCAGGCCCCCGCCATTCTTACCTAACCTTCGCCACCCGCGGCAGGAACGGCAGCCACCTGCGGTGGCGTGTCGGCGGCCGGCCGGACGACCATCGGCAGCAGCTCGCCGCCGTCCCACAGCGTCTCGATCTCGACGGACTCGCCGGGCTGGGGGGCGTGCAGCACCTTCTCGTCGCCCAGGTACAGCGCCACGTGGTGGATGCCCTTCGGGTCCCGGCCGCTGCCCCAGAAGACCAGGTCACCGGGCTGCGCCTGGTTCAGCGGGACGTGCACGCCGCCCTGGAAGTACTGCGTCTGGGAGTACTTCGGGATCTCCACGCCGGCGGCCTTCCACGCCTGCTGCGTCAGGCCCGAGCAGTCGAAGGTGTCCGGCCCGGCCGCGCCCCACACGTACGGCTTGCCCAGCTGCGCGTGCGCGTACTGGAGGGCCTGCGCGCCCAGCACGCTCGCGCTCGGCAGGTCGTCGCAAGCGGTGATGCCGCTGATGTCGCCCTCCGCGCTCACCAGGTGCGCGGCCATCGGCTCCCACTGGTGGTAGCGCAGCGGGAACGCCGAGCGCTCCACCTTCTGGGCGGCGGTGCCGGGGCGCATCTCCTCCCAGCCGGGGACCTCGAGGAGCACGTCGTAGAACTTGTTGATCTGGTAGTCCACGTCGGTGACCTGCTGCACGGTTCCCCAGCCCATGGACGGCCGCATCTGGAAGATGCCCAGCGAGTCCCGGTCGCCGTGGTAGAGGTTGGCCAGGTTGGACTCGGTCTTGCCCGCCTGGATCGCGATCTGCCAGGCGCGCGGTGGCAGGCCGCGCTGCTGGCCGATCTCGATGATGCGCTGCACGATGCCGAGCGACTCGCCCGACAGCTTCGCGGCGTCGCGCTGCCCGCGCTCGGCACCGTCGCCCCACGGTCCGAGGTTGGAGCTGCAGCTGGCCCAGCCGGAGCGGCCACCGCCGCCGGACAGCAGCATCGTCACCGCGCCCACGCCGATCAGACCTGCGAAACCCGCGAGCACGACGAACGCAACCACGAGCTTCCGCATGTCAGCCTTCCTTGTCGTACTGGGCCACTCGCCAACCGAACCTGGTCTTGGTCACGGTCACCTGGAGCACGCCGATGTCGGTGGGCAGGCGCACCTGCATCGCTCCCCCGGTCGAGCTGACCGCGGTCGCCGCGCCGGTGATCACGTTGCCCGCGTTCGCGGGATCCACCGAGGCCATCTCGGTGATGAACTCGTCGGTGGTGTAGGGCCGCAGCTTCGCCAGCCACTGCTGGCGGTCCGCGCCGACGGGGTGGTCCACCCACGCCTTGCCCCACTCCTCGACCACCGCGACCCCGGCGGGGTCCGGCGGGGTCTGCGCGGGCGGGTCCGCGGGCACCGAGATGGTCGGCGGGGCCTTGGTCGGGGTCGTCGGCACGACCGCGGAGTGCGCGGGCGGCTCGGTGGTGGTGGCCGGTTCGGCCAGGTTCTGGCTCGGCGCCGGTTCCGGGAGCACGAAACCGACCAGCGTCGCCACGGCGGCGAGCGCGACCACCGCCGCGGCCAGGTGCTTGGGCGAGCGCAGCGGCCAGCCCCACAACCTGCGGTACACCGCGGCTCGCCCGCGGTGCGTCCGGATCGGCATCAGGCCCCCTTCTTCCGGCTGTCCTCGGCCCGGCGGCGCTCAGCCGCCCGCATGATCATCAACTAAACTGCGGATCTTTGTCTTTGAAGCGGCGAAGTCGCTTAGCCCACCTTCGCGACTCGCACCGCCGCGGGTTCTCAGCGTTCGCCTGGCGAGGACAGCCCGTTCGCCGTGTATCGGACATACATAAGAACGGGATCCCGGAGCCAGGCGGACGCTGAGGTTCCGCCACCCGCACCGCCACGCAAAACGAGCCCATCGAGAGCTTGTCAGCCATCGGCCACCTCCAGACCTCTGGACGGGCGGTAGACCACGTAGACCGGGCGGCCCGCCACGACCTCCATCTCCGCGCGCCGCGGGGTCGCGGGCTCCGGTCCGGGGATCGGGGATCCGGCGGTGCGCGACGGGATCAGCACCGGGTCCTCGTCGACGCCGTCCCACTTGGCGTCCGCCACCGGGTTGGTGTCGACGACCCGGCTGGTGCTGCGGGCCTCCGGCAACGCGGGCATGCCGCCCGGCCGTCGCTGCGACGACGCAGCGGGCAGCACGGCACTGGCACCGGCGCCGGCCGCCACCGCGGCCGTCCCGCGGTCCAGCCGCTGCGCGGTGGCCGCGACCGTCGACGGGTGCTGCGCTTCGGGGCGGGCGCGCCAGCGCTCCCGCGAGTCCTCCGCGTACTCGGCATCGGGGTCCATGCCGCGCGCCCGGTCCCAGAAGTCGCCCGTCTCGTCGTCCTGCGACCGCCCGCGCCGGAACCGGGAGAAGATGCCCTGCGGTGCGCGCGGCACCGCGCGGCCGACGGTGCCGACCGACAGCTGGACCATCTGCCCGATCCGCCGGACCGGCTTGGCCACCATCAGGAACACCGCCGTCACCAGCGAGGCCAGCAGGATCTGGACCAGCGGGGCGAAGTTCTGCGCCGGGTCGAAGATCCAGGTCAGGATCAGCGTGTGCAACCCGGCCATCGCCGCGACCATCACCACGTTGAGCACCGCCGCACCGGCGACCCGGCCCACGGTGCGCAGCACCTGGTGGTAGAGCAGCGCGACCAGACCGATCAGCGGCCCGGCCAGGATGAGCACCCGCAGCAGCACCTGCGCGAGCAGGATCGTGGCCTTGGCCAGCAGCTGGAACGACGCGTAGGCGAAGGCCTGCACGGTGGCCAGCACGCCGGCGCCGACGCGGCTGCCGTCCACGCCCTGGAAGTGGCCGTAGGCGCTGGTGCCGCTCAGCTTGCCCGCGACGTCTGCGAAGGCCTGCTTCTTCGGCTCCGTCGAGCCGGCGTCGACGCCGTCGTTGACCTCCTGCCGCGTCCAGGCCTGGGCGCGCAGCAGGTCGCGGCCGTGGTCCCTGGCCTGCTGCGAGTCGGGCGAACCGAACTCGCCGCTGAGCCAGTTGCGGTAGATGACCTGGTCGTGCAGCAGCGTCGGCAGCGCGTGCCGTTCGTCGACGCCCACTTCCTCCAGAAACCCGGCCTGCACCGCCGAGGTGCCGGTGATCAGGACGTCGTCGAGCGCGTGGGTGTACACCAGCGGGGTCAGGTAGGTCGCCGAGGCGAACCAGAGCCCGGCCAGCGCCCACATCCCCCGCTTGCCGATGGACGCCAGGTCACCGGTCCAGATGTAGCGGAACAGCACGATCGCCAGCACCAGCGCGACAAGGCCGAACCACGGCGTGAACACGCTGTCGTAGAGCGCGACGGTGCCGGTCGAGATCAGCCCGTCCAGCGGGGCGAGCAGATTCCCGTTGAGCAGGGCGTAGTGCAGGCCGTTGGTGGCGCCGACGAGGTTCTTGGCGACGTTGAACAGCTCGTTGCCGACCCAGGTGTCGACCGTGGCGTTCGGGTTGGTCACGCCCTGCGGGCCGCAGCCGAGGTCGTAGGTGTGCCAGACCAGCCCGGCGTAGCCGACCTCCTGGTAGGCGCTGCCCGGGACACCGGACCCGAGCGAACCCGGGTCCAGCGCGCCGACCATGCCGGAACCGGGGCGTTCGGGGTTCGGTGCCTCCTTGCAGTTGAACGGCTGGCCGAAGGCCGGGGCGCCGATCAGCGCCTGGAGCGCGAGCAGCCCGGCGACCAGCGCGAACGCACTGCGCTTCGCCCGATCACGTCCCTTGCGGCGGCGCCGCAGCACCACCACGATCACCGCGGCCAGCGCGACCGCCAGCAACGCGATCACCGGGCGTCTTCCCCACCCCGCTCGCCCACGGGGGTCGAGCGGTCGCTGCCGTCATCGCCATATCCGATGCCGACGGTTTCGAGCTCGAATTCGTCGAAGGTCTCGTCGAGATCTTCCTGGTAAGCCGCGGGCGACCGGAGCGCAGGCGCGGCGGAGTCGGAGTTGGCCCCGTCCGCGGGCTGCAGCGCGCGCGGTTCCACGTCCTCGTCCGCGGCCGGTGTGGTGTCCAGCGCGTTGCGCAGGTGCTCCAGGTGCGGCCCGGAGAAGTCGATGCGGATCTTCTCCACCCCGCCGGCACCGTCGCCGAAGATGAACTGCCGCGGCGAGCGGTCCCGCTCGGTGCTGTTGCGCGCCGGGCCGGGCCGGCGGCCGAGAGCGGCCACCACCTGCTCGTAACCGGCGCCGACCGGCACCTTGAGCAGCCGCAGCGCGTCGGCCTGCGCGTGCTCGTCGTCCAGGCGCCCGATGAACACCGAGTCCAGCAGCGACACGAAGCCCTGGATGCGCAGGAAGTCGGCCGGGATCTGGCTGGACAGCAGGACGCGGACGTTCCACTTCCGGGAGTCGCGGGCGAACCGGTTCATCAGCACGCGACCGGTCGGCACCTCGGAGAGGAAGAACGCCTCGTCGATCCAGACGCCCTTGCGCTCGTTCTTGGGCCGCTCGTAGATCGACCGCTGGGTCAGCCAGGCGGCCAGGTTGAGCATCTCCACGCCGAGGGCTTCGGCGTCGGTCCAGTGCTCGCGCCCGACGCCGTCCTTGGGCAGCGCCAGGCCCGCCATGGTCAGCACGGTGAGCCGGTCCTCGCGGCGCTCGGAGTACGGGTCGGCGTTGATCTCCGGGATCAGCAGCGACATCCGCTCCCGGATCTCGTCCAGGAAGTCGGCGACCACCACGGCGTGCTCGTGGTGCTCGCTGGCGTCGCGGCGCAGCGCCTCGAAGACCATGCCCGGGTGCGCGTCGGGGCGACCGCCGACCGCGCGAACCGCGCGCAGCAGCACGATCCGGGTCTGCGGCAGCCGGGCCACCTCGTAGGGCAGCAATCCGGTCAGCACGTCGAGCACCAGGCGACGGCGGGTGGCGGCGGCCAGCGCGCGCTCGCGCCGCCAGCTGCGCTCCGGGTCGTCCTCGTCGACGAAGTGCTCCAGCTCGGGCTCGGCGACCACCCGGTACGGGTTGAGGATGCCGGGCTGGGCGTTGAGCAGGTTGATCGGCCGCGCGTAGGGCCGCAGTTCCGGCAGTTCGCACAGCGCGGCCAGCGGCCCCGAGGGGTCCAGCAGCGTCCAGTGCGCCCCGGATCGCAGCGTCTTGTAGACGGTGCCGCCGCCGAGGAACGACTTGCCGCCACCGAGACCGGCGACGATGGCCGTCAGACCGGACGCGTCGCGGACCTCCTGGGCCATCCACGGGTCCCAGGCGACCGGGCGCCGGGTGGCGGTGCAGGTCTCGCCGAGCAGGATGCCGCGCCGGTCGCCGACCTCCGCGGTGGCCTGCGGGACCGCCGACGCCGCCCACACCACCGAACCGCGGCGCAGGTAGGCGCTGTTGGCCAGCGGCTCGCCCGGGATGAACTCGCGGGCCAGCGCGTACTGCGCTTCGGGGTGCTCGATGGCGATCTTCGGCTTGTACAGGTCGAGGATCTGCTGGGCCAGGCGCAGCGCGTCGCGCTCGGTGGGGCCGGACACCGCCAGCCGCCACCAGGACTTGACCCGGGTGGCCAGCGCGGTGAACCCGGAGGTCATCTCGTCGTCGACCTCCAGCACCCGGTTGGCCTGCCGGGCGAGCGAGGTCGGCGGCTCCAGGCCGTGCTCCTCGGTGTAGTGCCGGACCTGCGAACGCACCTTGTTCATCTGGCGCTGCAGCTCGCCGCCGACGTCCTCCGGGCGGCGCACGTAGATCCGCGCGGACCACTCCACCGGCGCGGGCATCCGGTCGGAGTGCTGCATCCACGGGTCGTCGATCTCGGGGATCTGCAGGCCGTGGGTCTGCCCGACGGTGAGCACCGCGAGGTGCCGGACGATGCCCGCGTTGGACCCGGTGCGGCCGCGGACGGTGACCGTCGGCGAGTACGGGTCCTGGTGCATGTCGGAGGCATCGGTGAACGACGCGAGGTCCTCGGGCTCCCACGGGGCGCCGGGCACCGCGGGCAGGTTGCGCGGCGCGGGCAGGCCCAGCGAGCACGAGCGGTGCATCAGCCAGGAGATCTCCTCGGCGGTCACCGGGCGACCGTCGAGCCCGGCCGAGCCGATGACCTGGTCGAGGTGCTCGATCTCGCTGTCCAGCGCGATGAGCTCGGCGTCCACCGCTTCCGGGAACACCTTGCGCAGCAGCGGCGCGGCGCGCTCCACGGCGCGGTCCACGACGTTGCGGGTCTGCACCTGGACGCCCAGGTAGACCTCCTTCTCCGCCATCGACCGGCCCATCAGCTGCTGCTGCTCGCCGACCATGTAGTCGTCGAAGGACAGCGCGCCGGGGGTGTCCGGGACGGGGTTGCGCGCGTTGTGCACGTGCGCCTCGGCCCACATCCGGATCGGGTAGGGCCGGTTGGTCACCCGCAGGTGCATCCAGCGGCCCTGCAGTTCGGCGTACTGGCCGGCGATCGCGGCGATCAGGTCCTGGCGCTGGGAGTCCGAGCGGAACGACCAGCGCTGCGGGGAGAGCCGGTACCAGGCGAACACGTCCTGGCCGGTGCGCAGCAGGTGACCGTCGATGGACCGCGCCGCGATGGACGGCGTGTAGGTCGGGATCGACTGCTCGTCACCCGGCGTGCGGCCGCGTTTGCCGGGATTTCCCTTGGGACTGCGAACCTTGCCGTTCGAACCGCGGGGACCCGGGACCTGTTGCGTGTTGCGCTCACGGCCTCGCCGGCGACCGAACACCGCGAACCTCCTTGCTACGCGCTCGCCTGCTGGAAACCGTGCTGCGGGCCGCCGGTTTCCCGGACCGGACGGGCCGCTGCGGCTGCTGCTGCCGCTGTTGCTGGGGTCGGCCGCGCTGGGCCTGCTGCTTCGGCGCCTTCCGCCGGCCGGCGGACTTCGGCTTCGGGCGGGGCCGCTGGGCCTGCACCCTGATCCGCGCCGCGCTGGCCGCGCCGCCCGCGCCGGAGCTCTTCGCCCGGGGAGCGGTGAGCTCGCGCAGCCACATCGTCATCACCGCGCCGAGCGGCCGCTCGTGACCGATCTTCGCGCAGATGATCCGGGTGAGCACGACCGTGATGACCACCGCCCAGGCGGTGGAGAAGAAGCCGAAGCCGATGTTCATCCGGCGTTCCACTCCGAGCACGATCAGGAACACCACGATGCCCACGCCCCAGGCGACGTAGCGCGCCCGCCACGGGAAGGTCGCCCGCGGTGGGCCGAGCCAGACCGCGTCGACCCGGTAGATCTCGTCGTCGGTGCGTATTCGCACTGGTCAGCCCCCGGAGCTGAACAGGCCGGCGATGAACGTCCCGATGTTGACCCCGGCGTTGGTGGTGACCGCCAGACCGATGATCGCCAGCGCGACGATGACACCGCCGACGCGCCGCATGACCCCGGCGTTGTCGCCCTTGCCACCACCGAGCCACAGCAGCAGGATCGCGACGGTCAGCAGCAGCAGCGGGAGCAGGTTCTCAAGGATCCAGCCCTGAATGCCGCCGGTGCCCAGCTGTCCCGGTTGTTGCGCCAGTACGTCAAGTTGCGCCAGTGTGTCCAGCGACGTGGCGATCATCTCTTTACCCCTGAGTGCGCGGAGTGTCGTCGGGCCGGTACCTCAGCGCGCCGGTGGTGATCCGGCGCGCAGGTACGAGTAGAACATGACATGGTCACCAGAAGTAGTGGTTGCGAGTTCGGGAGTGGCGGGAGGCGGAGGTGCCGACCGGTCGCCATCACGCCGCGAATAGGCCGTTCGGGGATGCCGCTTTCGGCCCACCATCGGGAAAAACGCGCTCACCAGGTCGGTTCCCGCCTGGAATCTCGTGGCTGTTCACCCGCTTGCGAACCCCTTCGTTACGCATCGTGCACGACTCGGTCATCCAGTGGATTTCCGCACATCGCGTCATGATGCACCCGACCGGATCACGCGAATGTGAAGTCGCGGAGCGGGATCGGGCTGAAGTGATCTAGACGCGATGCCTCAGCGTAGCTGCCCGTGCACAGCGACCGACGGGCAGGGCCACCGTCCGAGCGACCCGAGAGTGCACAGTGGACGGTTCACCTGCCCGGACCCGGGAAGCCGAACGCCCCGACCGGTGGCCGGGGCGTTCGGAGCAGGATCTTCGCAGTTCAGAGGCTCACTGCACGGCCCAGTAGGTGTAGGCGGCGTAGTCCGGGTACGGGCCCAGGAATTCCTGCAGCGGGCCGAGTTCGATGGTCAGCGTCGGCTCGGTGACCAGTTCCGCCGGGATGGTGAAGGTGGTCTCCGCCCAGCCGCGCGGGTCGGCCTCGAACTCCCAGGTGCCTACCGTCTCGCCGTTCGCCCGGACCTGGACCGCGCGGGAGCCGGTCGGCTCGCCCGCCGCCGGTTCGGTCGCGTCGACGCGCCCGACGATCGTCAGCTCCTGGTTGGGCACCAGGTTCTCGAAGGTGAAGGACTCGCCGCCGATGACGTGCCTGCCGCTGTCCACCACGTCGCCGCCGTCCGGGCCGGTGATGGTGCGCAGGTGGGTGCGCGGCTGGAAGCCCTGGTGCGCCGGGACGACCTGGTAGTCGTGCCGCTCCTCGTCGCGCAGGTCGGCGACGTTGAGGCGGTCGCGGATCTGCCCGGCCGGCTGCTGCAGCGGCAGGTCGCCGGAGCCCAGCGCGTCCCACTCGGCTTCGTAGACGGTCACCTTGCTGCAGAACCGCGCCGCCTGGCAGGCGGATCCGCCGCTGGGCGTGGTGTAGGAGAACCGCGGCGACTTCAGCTCGAAGGTGATCAGCTCGCGGCCGAACAGGCCGCCCTCGCCGAGGCCGTGCACGCTCCACGAGTTGAAGATGACGAAGTAGTCCGGCCTGCGGTCCTCCGGGAGGTACTTCAGCTCCTCGTAGAGGCTGCCGGGGCCGTGCAGGTTCGGGGTGGCGAAGCCGTTGGTGGCCAGGCCGATCAGGTCGACGATGTAGCGCTCGGAGAAGTAGGCGGGCGCGCCGACGTCGTTGACCGCGACCTTGGCGTCCTGCGGCAGGTGCCCCTTGATCCAGTTGCTGATGGTGACCTGCTGGTCCCGGATGCCCGCGGCCTGCTGGGACTGCCGCAGGCTCCAGGCGGGCAGCTGGGAAGCGCTGAACAGCAGCGCCACCACGACACCGCCGATCAGCACCGAGCGCCGCGCGGTCGGGAACAGCTGCGCCGCGGAGTGGATCCCGATGACGGCGAACAGCAGCAGGACCGGCAGCAGCGGCTGCACGTAGCGCATGTGGTGGACGTCGGCGAACTCCAGCGTCGACACCGACGCCAGCACCAGCACCACGCCGATGCCGACCGCCAGCGACAGCCCGCGCCACTGCGGGGCGCGGCGGAACAGCCCGACCACGCCGAGGATCGCGAGCAGCAGCGCGCCGGGGAAGACGTAGTCGTAGGTGGTCAGCCCGGTGAACGCGGTCAGGAAGATGCGCAGGTTGGTCAGCGCCTTGTCCGCGACCTCCAGCGGGTACACCGCGGGCATGTGCAGCAGCGACTTGGCCAGCACGCCGTTCTGCTCCGCCGAACCGGTCACGATCCGGTAGAAGGCGAACTGCGCCACCGCGGCGTACGCGGGCAGACCGATCCACAGGACCCGGCCGAGCACGCGCAGCCACGGAGCCTTGGTGCCGCGCGCGTGCGCGACGATGTGCCAGACCATCGCCACGCTCAGCACGGCGGCGAACACCAGCAGCTCGGTCCGGGTCAGCGCGGCGGCGACCGCGACCACGGGCGTCCACCGGAAGCGGTTCTCCGCGCGCTCACCGGTGAACACCAGCAGCAGCGCGACGAGCAGGAAGGCGACGAACGCGATCTCCATGCCGCTGGTGGCGCCCCAGGCCAGCGGGCCGCTCAGCGCGACCAGCAGGCCGGCGCTGATGCCGACGCCGCGCCCGGCGAGCCGGGTGCCGAGGCGGTAGGTCAGCGCTGCGGTCAGCGCCAGGCACAGCGTGCCGAAGAGCATCGCGAACGGCAGGAACGCCGAGCCCGTCACGCCCAGCGCGTAGGCGCCGCCGAGGATCAGCACGTAGAGCAGGCTGCTCGCGCCGGTGCTGATCGGGTCACCGGTGTTGTACTGCAGGAAGTGCCCGGTGCCGATCTGGCGCGCGTACTGCAGGTGGATGTAGGCGTCGTCGACCGGCGGGATGAAGTTCCACTGGTTGTAGGCCAGGTTCACCACCAGGAACAGCACGCTGACCAGCAATGAGAGCCCGCCGATCAGCCACGCGGTGGCGTCCCGGAACGGACGTCCGGCCGGCTGCGGGCCGGTGCTGGTGCCGACCTCGGCCCCACCGGCCGACCCGGCCGGGATCTCGTCGTGCTCCCCGGCGCTGGGCGCCGCGAATCTCGTCATGGCTCGCTCTCCGGAAGAGGTGTATCAGCGCGCGCTGCGACCGCGCGCGAAAGAAAGGAGTGGTGGCGCCTGCTGGCGGCGGAATGTCCGGGCGGCGTTGCAGGTCCGGTGAGGACGACGTGGTCGTCCGACATCGAGTCGACCGATGCTAAGAACCCAACGCCGTCACCCTCCGCATCCGCGCGGGATACCCCTCACAAAACGCCCATCCCACGCAGATCGAGATTAACCCGTCCGAGAAGCAAGCCGCACTCAGGGTCACCGACTCCGGACGACGACCACCAGGCCGCTCATCGATGCGGGAAGCTGCGACTTCCATCGAACGCCGACCGCTCGCCCCGAGACATCAGCGGTGCGGCGAGTTCGCAGGCCAGCCGTCGTCGGGCAAGCGGCGAAGCCGCTTTCGGTGGCGACCGGTGACCGCGACGCATGTTCGGCACCGGGCTGGAAGACGTCGCATGCGCCGCAGGCGCATAGCCCACCCCCGCAGCTCGCACCGCCGCGGGTTCTCAGCGTTCGGCTGGCGAGGACAGCCCGAGCGCCGTGTATTGGTCATACATCAGTCCGGGATCCCGGAGTCCAGGCGGGCGCTGAGGTTCCGCCACCCGCACCGCCACGCAAAAGGACCACCTCTTGGGTATGAGCGGATGAGTCGGCCTGTAAGCCGGATTCTGTTCTGGAGGCCTTGCGGCCTGCCCTTCGGTGACCATCCATCTCGGCCTGCCGTTGCCGACAGGCTCGTGCGGCCTACCCGCGGACTCGGGCGGGCCGCCCTCGATCGTCCGCGCAGACGCCCTGGGGCGCCCTCTTGGCCTTGCTCCGGGTGGGGTTTACCTAGCCACCCCGGTCACCCGGGGTGCTGGTGGTCTCTTACACCACCGTTTCACCCTTACCCGGCGGAGTCCGCCGGGCGGTCTGCTTTCTGTGGCACTGTCCCGCGGGTCGCCCCGGGTTGCCGTTAGCAACCACCCTGCCCTGTGGAGTCCGGACTTTCCTCGACGGGATCGCTCCCGCCGCGGTCACCCAGCCGACTCATCCGCACCGTCGAGTCTAGAACGCCGCTGGTGCGTGCCGGGGTCCGGCCCCGGCACGCACCCGCTCAGCCGGCCGTCCGGCGGAGGTTGTCCGCCGCGGTCCGGTCGGCGCCGATGCGGTCCAGGCCGAGCAGCCCGGCACCGACCACCGGAGGCGCTTCGACCAGGCGGACCTCCACCTCCGGGGCGACTTTCGCGCACCGGCGGTGGACGTCGGGGAGCAGCCGCCGCCCGGCTCCGGCCAGCACGCCGCCGCCGAGCACGACCGTCGGCGCGTCGAGGAGGTCCAGCCGGCGCAGCGACACCGAGGCCAGCAGCCCGATCTCCTCGGCCTGGCGGTCGACGAGTTCGGTGGCGATCGCATCGCCCGCCTCGGCGACCTCGAACAGCAGCGGGCACAGCTGGTGCAGCACGTCGTGGTCGAGTTCGCCGAAGTGCAGCGCCTCGACCACTTCAGCCGCGCTGCGCGTCCCGAAGTGGGCGACGACGGCGGGCAGCAGTTCGGTGGGTGCGCCGCGACCGTCCTCGGCCCGCACCGCCCACCACAGCGCTTCCTGGCCGAGGAAAGCCCCGCCGCCCCAGTCGCCCGAGATCCGGCCGATCGCCGGGAAGCGGGAGACCCGGCCGTCGGCGGCGACACCGACGCTGTTGATGCCCGCTCCGCACACCACCGCCACGCCGACGCCGTCGTCGGTCCCGGCGCGCAGCAGCGCGAAGGTGTCGTTGTCCACCGACAGCGTCTCCGACCAGCCGAGTTCGGCCATGGCCCGGCGCAGCTCGTCCTCCTCGCGCGGCAGGTCCGCCCCGGCCAGGCAGGCCGCGGTGTGCCGGGCGAACGGCGGGCCGGCGGGGAGCCCGGCCTGCGCCGCGGCCGTGGTCGCGAGCTCGGCGAGGGCTTCCATGCAGCGCCGCACACCGACGTGCTGCGGGGATGCTCCGGGCCCGCGCACCGAGGCCAGCACCGAGCCGTCGTCGGCGATGAGCAGGACGTCGGTCTTGCTGTTGCCGCCGTCGATGGCCAGCACCGCGGGCTTCATCGGGCCCACGGCAGGAACTGGGCGTTGCGCTGCACGAGCTCGTCGGCCAGCTGGTCGGCGATCGCGTGCTGGCCGATCAGCGGGTGCGCGAGCAGCGCGTCGGCCACGCGGTCGCGGCCGCCGCGCAGCGCCGCGTCCAGCGCCAGCTGCTCGTAGCCCGCGACGTGGCCGATCAGCCCGGCCAGCGCGGGTTCCAGCGGCCGCACCGGCAGCGCCTCGGCACCTCCGCTGTCCACAGTGGAGTTCGTCTCGATCACCATGTCGTCCGGCAGGAACGGCAGCGCGCCGTCGTTGCGGACGTTCACGACGTGCTCCTCGGCCGGCCCGCCGGAGGTCAGCGAGTGCACGAGCTGCACCGCCGCCTCCGAGTAGTACGCGCCGCCGCGCTTGGACAGCTCCTCCGGTTTGGCGGTGAGCTCCGGGTCCGCGTAGCGCTTGAGCAGATCGCGCTCCACGTCGGCGACCACTGTGGCCCGTGGCGGCGTTGTCCGCTGCTGGGCGACGACTTCGTCGTGCGCGTAGAAGTACTTCAGGTAGTACGACGGCACCGCGCCCAGCCGCCGGAACAGCGCCGGCGGCAGTCCGATGTGCTCGGACATCGCCTCGGCGTGCTCGCCGAGCAGGTCCGGCAGGACGTCGCGGCCGTCGACGTGCACACCGCGCACCCAGGTGAGGTGGTTGAGCCCGGTGTGCTCCAGCCGCACCGCATCCGGCGTGACGTCGAGCAGCTGCGCGATCCAGCGGCTGAAGGTGATCGCGACGTTGCACAGGCCCACCGCGCGGTGCCCTTCGGCGAGCAGTGCGCGAGTCACTATGCCGACCGGGTTCGTGAAGTTGACGATCCACGCCTCCGGTGCGACCGCACGCACGTGCTCGGCGATGTCGAGCACCACGGGCACCGTGCGCAGCGCCTTGGCCAGCCCGCCAGCGCCGGTGGTCTCCTGACCGACGCAGCCGCACTCCAGCGGGAACGTCTCGTCGCCGTACCTGGCCTGCTGGCCGCCGACGCGCAGCTGCAGCAGGACCGCCGCCGCCCCGGTCGCCGCCTCGACCACGTCGGGCGTGGTGCGCAGCTGGGCCGGGTGCCCGGCCTCCCGCAGCAGCCTGCGGCAGAACCCGGCCACCACGTCCAGCCGCTCGGTGTCCGGGTCGACCAGCACGATCTCCTCGATCGCCGGTTCGCGGCGCCGGGCCAGTCCGTCGATCAGCTCGGGCGTGTAGGTGGAGCCACCGCCCACCACCGTCAGTTTCATGGTCACCCCTTGACTCCGGTGAAGGTGATGCCGCGGACGAAAGCACGTTGGGCGAACAGGAAGAGCACGATGACCGGCAGCATGACCAGGACGGTGGCGGCCATCGTCAGGTTCCACTCCACCCGGTGCATGCCGCGGAACGAGGCCAGGCCGATGGACAGCGTCCAGGACTGCTGGTTCTCCCCGGCGTAGAGCAGCGGGCCGAAGAAGTCGTTCCAGGTGTAGAGGAAGCAGAACATCGCCGCGGCCGCGATGCCCGGCCGGGCCATCGGCAGCACGATCCGCAGCATCGCGGTGAACTCCGAGCAGCCGTCCACCTTGGCCGCGTCCACGTAGGACCGCGGGATGGTGAGGAAGAACTGCCGCAGCAGGAAGATGCTGAAGGCGTCGCCGAACAGGTGCGGGATGATCAGCGGCCAGAGCGTGCCGGTCAGCTCGAAGCGGGCCCACAGGATGTACAGCGGCACCGCGGTGACCTGCGGCGGCAGCATCATCGCCGCGATCACCAGCATGAACGACACGCCGCGGCCGCGCCAGCGCAGCTTGGCCAGCGCGTAGGCCACCGGGATGCTGGAGACCAGCATGAACGCGGTGGCCAGCGTCGAGTACAGCAGGCTGTTGAGCAGGAAGCGCAGCATCGGCGCCTCGGTGAAGACCTTCGCGAAGTTCTCCCAGTGCCACTCCTGCGGCCACAGGTTCGCGGTCAGCGCCTGCTCGTCGGACATCACCGCGGTGAGGAAGACGAACACCAGCGGCATCAGGAACATCACGCCGAGCGCCAGCCCGAGGCTGTGCACCGCGATCCAGTGCAGGCGCTGGTTGCGCGCAGTTCCGCCTCTCCGCGATTCACAGTGGCGGTTGCATTTGCGGTCGATCTCGCGTTTCGCGGTTTCTCGGGGCTGGGTTGCGTCACGTTCCCCTGAGGTGCGGTCGCGCATGCCTGGCGTTGGCACACGGCTGTTCATGCGACCTCCTCGGCGTTGGTGCCGCCGCGCATCCGGCGGATCAGCAGGGCGGTGAAGCCGAGCGAGAACACGAACAGCACGACGGCCATCGTCGCCGCGTAGCCCATGTTGTAGTAGTGGAATCCCTGCTGGTAGAGCCAGGCGGGGAAGGTGAGCGTCGCGTTGTCCGGGAAGCCCACGACCTTGCTGCTGCCCACCACCTCGGCCTGCCCGGAGGCCACCGCCCCGGCCACCAGCGCTTGGGTGAAGTACTGCAGCGAGAAGATGATCGAGTTGACCACGCCGAACAGCAGCACCGGCGCGATCGACGGCAGCGTGACGTGCCAGAAGCGGCCGATCGGACCGGCGCCGTCCAGCGCCGCCGCCTCGTGCAGCTCCTGCGGGACGTCCAGCAGCGCGGCCAGCATGATGATCATCAGCTCGCCGCAGCCCCACAGCGTCAGCAGGGTCAGCGCCGGTTTGGCCCACGCCGGGTCGTTGAACCACAGCGGCCCGTCGATGCCCAGCGTCCTCAGCAGCCCGTTCACCGGCCCGGTGCCGGGGTTGAACAGGAAGGTGAACGCGAGCGTGGCGGCGACCGGCGGGGCCAGCGCGGGCAGGTAGCACAGCGTGCGGACCAGCCCCACGCCGCGGCGCAGCCGGGCGATCACCGCGGCGACCCCGAGGGCGAACACCACGCGCAGCACCGTGAGCACCAGGACCAGCCACAGCGTGTTCGCCGCCGCGATGCGCACCACCGGGTCGCCGAACAGCAGGTACGCGTAGTTGCGCAGGCCGACCCAGTCGGGCGGGCTGAGCAGGTCGTAGCTGGTGAACGAGAAGTAGCCGGTGGCCAGCAGCGGATACGCGAAGAACAGGCTGAACCCGATGATCCACGGCGACATGAACGCGATCACCTGCAGGCGCTTGCGGCGCGCTCTGCGGGACCGGGCCGGGGCGGTGCGCCCCGGCTCCGTCCTCTCCAGCGTCGCGGTCATCAGTTGCCGCCGAGCGCCTTGGCCGCGTCGATCTGGGCGTCCAGATCCCGCAGCCCGGCACCGAGATCGCCGACCTGGCCGCTCTGCCACTTCACCGAGAAGTCCTCAGCGGACTTCATGTAGGCGCTGCCGTTCGGGCTCGGCGGGCTGGGCACCAGCTGCGGGTTGTCGAACAGGTCGAGGAAGGTCTGGTACTGCTCGCTGCGCTCCACCCGCGGGTCGTGCAGCGCTTCGGTGGTGGTCGGCACGTTCTTCAGCCCGTTGCCCAGCTCGACCAGCGCGTTGGTGTCGGTGGTCAGGTAGCGGACCAGTTCCCAGGCCGCGCCCGCGTTCTCCGCACCGCGCGGGATGCCGATGATGGTGCCGGTGACGAACCCGGTCCCGTAGAGCTCGGGCTTGCCGTCGGCGACCGGGAAGGGCGCGGTGCCGTAGCGCAGCTCCGGCGCGTACTGGTCGATGAAGCCGGTGCGGTACTCGCCGTCGATCATCATCGCGATCTTGCCGCGCTGGAAGGCGTTGTCGGCGGAGTACTGCTGGCCCAGCCCGGAGGTGAACTGCACCAGCTTGTCCCAGCCGTAGAAGTCGACGAGCTCCTTCTGCCAGCGGTACATCTCCTGCCAGGCCGGGTCCGTGCCCAGCGAGGACTTGCCCTGCGCGTCCATCCACGACGCGCCGAAGTGCGGCGCCCAGTTCCACGGGTGGTTGGCCTGCGAGCCCAGCACCGGGAGGAAGCCGGCGACCTTGATCGAGCCGTCCGGGTTGAACTCGGTGAGGCGCTTGGCCAGGTCGGTGAGCTCCGACATGGTCTTCGGCGGCTCGGTGATGCCCGCCCGGGCGAAGGCCTCGGCGTTGTAGTACAGGCCGTAGACGTCGGCCAGCAGCGGCATCGCGCAGCGCTTGCCCTCGTACGCGGTGTACTCCTGCGCGACCTTGACGATCTGGTTCATGTCGACCTGATCGCGCTGCAGGTAGGGCCCGAGGTCCTGCCAGGCGCCGCTGGAGCAGAACTGGCCGAGGTTGATGGTCTCCGCCGAGATCGCCACGTCCGGCGGGTTGCCGCCGCGGATGGCCTGGGTGATCTTGTCGTCGTCCTGGTTGCCCTGGCTCTTGATGGTGATGTTGGGGTGCTTGGCGTGGAAGCCGTCGAGCACGCGGTTGAGCACGTCCAGCTCGCGATCGGTGAACTGGCTGGACACGGTGATGGTGACCTGCTCGTCCGGGCCCGGCGCGGGCTGCGGACCGTCCGCCGCGGACCCGGCGGTGCAGGACGCCGCCACCAGCGCCGCCGTCGCGGTCGCGAGGGCTAACAGACCGCGCTTGACCTGGGACCTCGATCTCATCGCGCCTCCTCCTCAGTGCCTTGCTGGACACCCGCACCCGGCCGGAACTACTCCTCGTGCGGGACGGACCGAACCCCCACCGCGGTGACGGGCAGCCCGAAGACCTGTTCCCGGGCCAGCCCGAGAGCGACTTGCAGCGCACCGGCGCGCACCGCGTCATCGGTGCACTGCGCGGGTTCGACCGGGGTCCGCGGCACCACCAGGCGGTGCAGCTCCGCGGTCACCAGGTCGGTGAGCTCCGGGCCGCCGACCTGCGCGATCTCGGCTGTCAGCAGCACCAGTTCGGGATCCAGGACGCTGACCACGCCGGCGACGCCGGTGGCGATCCGCCGCGCGAGGTCGGTCAGGAACGCCCGCCCGTCGGCCCCGCCGGCGCGAGCCGCCTGCACGGCGGCGACGGCGTTGCGGGCCTTGATCCCGTGCGCCCGGGCGAGCTTGTTGATCGAGCGGTAGCTGAGGAGCTTGCCCAGGCGGTCGCCGGTCCGGTCGACACCGGTGTCCTGGCGCGCCCGGTCGGGAACCCGGATCCAGTCAATCTCGCCGGCGCCGCCGGTCGCGCCGCGGTGCAGCACGCGGTCGATCACCACCGCGGCGCCGAGCCCGTCGCCGAGCCAGACGAGGACGAAGTCCCGCACGTCGCGGGCGCGGCCGGTGGTCATCTCCACCAGCGCGACGAGGTTGACGTCGTTGTCGACGAGGACGTCGGTGCCCAGCGCTTCGCGCAGCCTGCCGGGCACGTCGAAGCCCTCCCAGCCGGGCAGGTGCGGGGCGAAGCCGAGGTGCCCGGTGGCCGGATCCACCCCGCCCTGTGCACCGACGACGACCTTGGCGAGCTGATCGGTGTGCAGGCCGACTCGCCCGGCGGCCTCGACCACCGCTTCGGCGAACGCCTCGGGGGCACCGGCGCCGGAGGGCAGTGCGCTGCGGTGTTGCACGCGGACCTCGCCGGTGATGTCGGCGATCACCACGTCGACCTCGTCGGGCACCAGGCTGACGCCCGCGACGTGCGCGAGATCGCCGTTGACCGACCACATCTGGGCGGCCGGGCCGCGGTTGCCGCCGCGCAGCTCGCCGCGCCGCACCATGCCGGCCTTCTCCAGCCTGGCCAGCAGCGAAACGGTCGCCGGTTTGGAGAGCCCGATGGCCGCTTCGAGTTCGGCCCGGGTGAGCGCGCCGCGCCGCAGCATCGCCTCGATCGCGGCCCGATCGTTGATCTCCCGCAGCAACCGCGGACTGCCGTCCCGCGATCCGCTCGCCTCCCGAACCACCAGCGCCCCTATCCGTTAACTTCCCATACGGTTTCAGGGACGCTAGTAACCCACCTCACACATGTCAATGGTCTGCACCAGAGATGGTCACGGGCCGGTGGAGGGCGAGGGCCGTGCGCGACGAGGCGACCTACGCGATTTCAATGGAAATCAGGTCTTCGATTTCAATGGAACTTGCGCGAGCACCGGCACGTCGGGGCCCGACACGCCCACCGCGCGTCGGGATCGACGCGATTTCAATGGAAATCAGACGTCGAATTTCCATTGAAATCGCGTTGGACCCGGCACGGGACGACCGCGGCGGCGGGGGTCACTGCCAGTGCGAGATGTCGTTGACCAGCCGGACCGAGGAGTTGCCGTCCGGGTAGAACTCCACGATGGACAGTGACGCCAGGTCCAGGTGGAGGCTGTAGAACATCTCCGGGCCCACGCCAAGGCCCAGTCGGAGCAGCGCCTTGATCGGCGTCACGTGGCTGACCACGATGATCGTCCGGCCCGCGTAGCGCGCCACCAGGTCGTCGCGGGCGGCGGTGACCCGCCGGTAGACCGCGTCCAGGCTCTCGCCGCCCGGCGGCACGACGCTCGGATCGCCGAGCCACTCGCCGTGCAGCTCCGGGAACTGGTCGGCGGCCTCCTGGAAGGACAGGCCCTCCCAGTCGCCGAAGTCGGTCTCCAGCAGACCGTCGTGGAAGTGCAGCTCACCGCCGGTCGCGTCGACCACCGCCTGCGCGGTCTGCCGCGTGCGGGTCAGCGGCGACGCGATCACCGGAGCCACGCCGTCCGGGGTGATCACCCCGTCCATCGCGGCCAGCCGCACGCCCGCCGCGCGCACCTGCCGCTCGCCCAGCTCGGTGAGCGAGACATCGCCGCGACCGGAGTAGCGCCGTTCCACCGACAGCGGGGTCTGACCGTGCCTGAGCAGCAGCATCTTCGTGGGCGTGCCGTTCGCGCCGAGCCAACCCGACGGCCGGATGCGCGCGCTCTGCTCGTTCCCGCCCGCCTGCTCGTCCATCGCTTCGTTGGCCAGCCGGTCCGCGTGCGCGTTCGCCGCGCGGGGCACCCACTCGAAGCTCACGCGGTCGAACCCGTCGACCAGGCCGCGCGCCTCGGCGGCCAGCGGCTGCAGGTTCGCGTGCTTGACCTTCCAGCGGCCCGCCATCTGCTCGACGACCAGCTTGGAGTCCATCCGCACCGCGACCTCGACGGCCCCGAGCTCGGCGGCCGCCCGCAGCCCGGCGATCAGCCCCTGGTACTCGGCGACGTTGTTGGTCGCGATGCCCAACCCGATCGAGCGCTCCGCCAGCACCGCACCGGTCTCGGCGTCGCGCACCACGGCCCCGCAACCGGCCGGGCCGGGGTTGCCGCGCGAACCGCCGTCGGCCTCGACGAGGACCGCCGAGCTCACCGGTTCTCCCCGGTGCGCACCAGGATCGCGCCGCACTCCTCGCACCGGACGACGTCGTCGACGGCCGCCTCGCGCACCTCGTTCAGCGCCGTGCGGTCCAGCTCGATCCGGCACGCGCCGCACCGGGAGCCCTGCAGCAGGCCTGCCGCGACGCCGCCCCGCGACCGGATGCGGTCGTAGAGCGCGACGAGGCCCTCCGGGAGCGCCTTGGTGATCAGTTCGCGGTCGCGCTGGAGCCGGGCCTCCGAGGACTCGAGCCCGGAGAGGGCTTCGTCACGGCGCTCCTGCACCTCGGTCAGCCGCTCCTCGGCCTCGGTCAGCGCCTCGCGGGACCTGGTCACGTTGGTCTCCAGCGCTTCGCGCTGCTCCATGACCTCCAGCTGCTCGTCCTCGAGGACGCCCTGGCGCCGGGCCAGGGTCTGCAGCTCGTGCTCCAGGTCCTCCAGCTGCTTGGCCGAGGCGCCCGCGGCCATCAGGTCGCGGTCGCGCTGCTCCCGCTTGCGGACCTGCTCGACCTCGTTCTCCAGCCGCTTGACCTCGCGGTCGAGGTCGCTGAACGCGGTCTCGGCGACCACCAGCTCGTCGCGCTTGGCCCGCACCTCGCGCTCGGCCTCGCCGATCTGGTCCAGCTCGGGCAGCGACCGCCGACGGTGCTGGACGCGGTTGAGCTCCGCGTCCGCGTCCGCGAGATCGAGCAGCCGTCGTTGCACGGCGGGGTCGGCTTTCACGCCAGCGCCCTCCCTGGGTCTGATGCCGCACCGGCGTGGAGCGTCCACGGGTCGGTTCGGCGGGTGGAAACGAGGACTTCGACTGTATCCGGCAGCGCGGCGGCCACGATGTCCGCGGCCTGCTGGCACCACGGCCACTCGCTGGCCCAGTGCGCCACGTCCACCAGCGCGGGCACGTCGGTGCCCGGCACGCCGGCGCGCGCGATGTGCTCGCCGGCCGGGTGGTGTCGCAGGTCAGCGGTCACGTAGGCGTCGACGCCGGCCGCCGCTGCGGTGGCCAGGTACGAGTCGCCCGCGCCGCCGCACACCGCCACGGTGCGGATCGGGCGTTCCGGGTCACCGGCCCCGCGCACGCCCCAGGCCGTGGTCGGCAGGTTGTGCGCCACGCGCGCCACGAAGTCGCGGAACGGCTCGGCCAGGGGCAGCTCGCCGATGCGGCCCAGCCCGGTGCGCGCGCCTTCGGCGTGCGGCGCCAGCGGGCCGGTCACGGTCAGGCCGATCGCCTCGGCCAGCGCATCCGACACGCCCTGCACCGCGCTGTCGGCGTTGGTGTGCGCGGTGTAGAGGCCGATGCCCGCGCGGATCAGCCGGTGCACGATGCGCCCCTTCGGGTCGTCGGCGGGCACGCCGTGCACGCCGCGCAGCATCAGCGGGTGGTGCGAAACCACCAGCTGCGCACCGAAATCCACCGCTTCGTCCACAGTGGCCTCGACCGGGTCGACGCAGAAGAGCACCCGCTGCACCACCGCCTCCGGGTCGCCGCAGGCCAGCCCGATCGCGTCCCAGCCCTCCGCCAGGTCGGCCGGGTAGGCCACCTCGAGCGCCTCGATCACATCACGGATCCGAACCGTCACCGGTTCACCCCCATCCCAGAACATCGCGAAAAGCCTTGACCAGCAAGGCGTTCTGCTCCGGATCGCGCACCGCGACCCGGATGTGGCCGACGCCCAGACCGGGGAAGGTGTCGCCGCGCCGGACCGCCACTCCCCGCGCCCGCAGCTCCGCCCGGACCTGCTCACCGCCGTCCACCCGCAGCAGCAGGAACGGCGCCCGCGCGGGCAGCGCGACGTGCAGGCCCGGGATCGCGGCCAGCTCGGCCACCAGCCCGGCCCGGTGCGCCTCGAACTCCGCCGCGGCCCGCTCCGACTCGGCCAGCGCGGACGGCTCGCAGCAGGCGACGACCGCCTCCAGCACCAGCGAGTTGACCGGCCAGTGCGGGCGGCTCCGGCCGAGCTCGGCGAGCAGTTCCGGCGCACCGAGCGCGTAGCCCGCGCGCAGGCCGGGCAGCGCCCACATCTTGGTCAGGCTGCGCAGCACCAGCAGCCCCGGCTCCCGGCAGCCCGCCAGCGACTCCGGCTCGCCGGGCACGGTGTCGCTGAACGCCTCGTCGACGACCACGATCCGGCCCGGCCGCAGCAGCCGCTTGATCTCCGCCGCCGGGTGCAGCACGGACGTCGGGTTGGTCGGGTTGCCCAGCACCACCATGTCGGCCTGCTCCGGCACGGCGTCGGCGTCCAGCCGGTAGCCGTCGGCCGGATCCAGCTGGACCCGGGTGACCTCGACACCGGCGGTGCGCAGCGCCAGCTCCGGCTCGGTGAACGACGGGTGCACGAGCGCAGCCAATCGGGGGCGCAGCGACGGCAGGAGCGCGAAGCCCTCGGCGGCGCCCGCGAGCAGCAGCACCTCGTCGGCGTGGCGGCCGTGGCGGGCGGCGGCGGCCGCGCGAGCGGCGAGGTCGTCGGCGGCCGACGGGTAGCGGCCCAGGCCGTCCAGGGCCGCTGCGAGGCGCTCGCGGAGCCACGTCGGCGGGCGGTCCAGCCGGACGTTGACCGCGAAGTCGAGCAGTCCGTTCTCGGCGTCCACATCGCCGTGGTGGCGCAACAAATCCCGTTCGTGCCCGCTGCTCATCGCCGGAAGTCTAACCAGCGCGAAATCTCCCCCACGAAGGCAATCACCACCGAGCCACCCGGCCCCGTCACCCGGGGTGGTGTCGATTTCGACGCCGCGCCGGGTGACGCGGGGCGTTGGTCAGGCGAGGCGATCGGCCAGGCCCGACTCGTAGCCCGCGATCACCAGCTGGGCGCGGTCCCGGGCCGCGAGCTTGCTCATCAGGCGGCCGATGTGGGTCTTCACCGTGCTTCGGCTCAGGTGCAGGGACTGCTCGATCTCGGTGTTCGACAAGCCGCGCGTGATCAGCGCCAGGACCTCCCGCTCGCGGGGCGTGAGCATGTCGAGTTCCCGGCGCGGCACGGCGCGCGCCGCCGCCGACACGCGCGTGTACTCCGCGATGAGCCGGCGAGTCGCGCTCGGGGCGAGCAACGCGTCCCCGGCCGCGACCACCCGCATCGCGTCCAGCAGCCGAGCGGGCGGGACGTCCTTGAGCAGGAAGCCGCTGGCTCCGGCGTGCAGGGCCAGGTAGACGTAATCGTCGAGATCGAAGGTGGTGAGGACCAGCACCCGGGGCGCGGGCGAGCGCGCGGTGATCCGCGCCGTGGCGGTGATCCCGTCCAGCTCCGGCATCCGCACGTCCATCAGGACGAGGTCCGGTTCCGCGACCGCCGCCTCCCGCACGGCGGCGGCACCGGTGGCCGCCTCCCCCACCACGGCCATGCCCGGGGTGGCGTCGATCAGCAGGCGGAGCGTGCTGCGCAGCAACGCCTCGTCATCGGCCAGCAGCACGCGGATCGGATCAGCCATCGGAAGCCTCCGCGAACGGCAGCCGGGCGCGCACCGCGAACCCGCCGCCGGGCTCCGGACCAGCGGTGATCGTCCCGCCGTGCAGCGCGACCCGTTCCCGCATCCCGCGCAGGCCGTGGCCCGGCGTCGCTGTCGCGCACCCGTTCCCGTCGTCGACGACGGACACGCTCAGCGCACCGGGCACCACCGCCAGGCCGAGCGAGCAGCGGGTCGCACCGGCGTGGCGGAGCACGTTGGTCAGCGCTTCCTGCGCGATGCGGTGCGCCGAGCTGCACACGTCCGGCGGCACCGCCGACAGGTCCGCCCGGTCGAGCACGACGTCCACCCCGGCGGACCGGACGTCGGCCACCAGGCGGTCGAACTCGACCTCCTCCGGTCGATCGCGCAGCGCACCGAGCACCGCCCTGATCTCGTCGAGCGCCTCCCGGCTGACCCGCTCGATCGTGCCCAGCGCCTCGCGCCCGGCCGCCGGGTGGCTGTCCACCAGGTGGTTGGCGACCGCGGCCTTCATCGCGATCACGCCGAGGCTGTGCCCGACGACGTCGTGGACGTCCCTGGCGATGCGCAGCCGCTCCTCGGTCGCGGCCTGCCGCTCCCGCAGCTCGACGAGCTGCGCGGCCTGCGCGCGCCGCGCCCGCACCAGGCGGCCGAGCGCCCACGAGCCGCTGATCAGCACCGCGTTGAAGGCGAACACGGTGATCGGTGTGGTCTCGAACGACTCCGACCCGGTCTGCGGCGCGACGAGCGGGAGGCCCGGCACCGCGACGACCAGGAGTCCGGCGGCGGCGATCCCGGCCAGCGAGCCCACCAGCGCCGAGATGGCCGTCGCGGCCGGGTAGACGGCGAGCGCGATCACCACCGCGGCGATCTCGTCGGCGACTCCGGCGACGACGGCCCCGGCGCCCAGCAGCACGACACCCGCGAGAACCGCGTTCGGCCAACGGCGGCGGACCAGCAGCGGCGCGCAGAGCACGGCGGCCGAGATCCACCCGAGCGCACCGGGCGTGCGCAGGCCCTCGACGACGACCAGCACGACCGCCACCGAGGCGTCCAACGCGATCTGCCGGATCCTGCTCACCACGGCACGATATCCAGCCGGGACCGGCCTGACATCGGACCACGGTCCGATCCTCGCTTTCGCCCCGCGGTCCGATGTGGACGCTCGGTGTTCCGGCGAAGACTCGGCGCGTGATCTTCCGAACGCTCGTAGCGGCACTCGCCCTCGCGGCACCGCTCCCACCCGCACCGGCCGACATCGACGCCACCGTCCAGGAGTACCTCCGGAGCACCGGCCTGCCCGGCGCGGCGGTCACCGTCACCCGCGGCACCGAGGTGCTGCACGCTGCCGGCTACGGCCGGACTCCCGACGGGGAGCCGATCACCGAGCGCACGCCGATGGCGGTGGCCTCGGTCAGCAAGTCCTTCACCGCGCTGGCCGTGCTCCAGCTCGCGGAATCCGGGCGGCTGGAGCTCGACGGGCCGGTGCGCGCCCACCTGCCCGAGTTCCGGCTCGCCGATCCGCGCGCCGACCGCATCACGGTGCGCCAGCTGCTCGACCAGACCTCCGGGCTGTCCGACTCGACGGTCCACCCGTTCACCCGGCCGCAGCCGGGCTCGCTGGCGGAGGCGGTGGCGAGCATGCGCTCGGCGACGCTGGTCGCCGAGCCGGGCGAGCGCTGGGAGTACCACAACCCGAACTACCAGGTCGCCGCCCGACTGGTCGAGGTGGTCAGCGGCCTGCCCTTCGACGACTACCTGCAGCGGCACGTGTTCGGGCCGCTCGGCATGGCCGACAGCCGCGCCATCGACACCGCCGACGAGCTGCCGCCGAGCGCGCGCGGTCACCTGCTGGTCCTCGGCGGCGCCATCGCGGTGCCCGAACCACCGGCGTTCGGCGGCGGTTCGGGCGGAGTGCTCAGCACCGCGCACGACATGGCGGCGTGGCTGACCGCGCAGAACAACCCCGGCCGGACGCCGATCGCCTCCGCGGCGGCGATCACCGAGGCGCACACGCCGTCCCCGGCATCGGGCTCCTACGCGCTCGGCTGGTCGGTCGGCACCACTGATTCCGGTGAGCGGATGGTCTCGCACAGCGGCGACCTGTTCACCTCGACCGCCTACCAGGCGCTGCTGCCGGATTCCGGGTACGGGATCGCGGTGATGACCAACACCGGCCTCGCCCACGGCGATGCGACCGCGCTCGCCGACGAGCTCATCGCACTGATGACCGGCCAGCCGGCGCAACCTCCGAACAGCGCTCTGCCTGTCATCGACGCCGTGCTGCTGGGGCTGGCCATCGGCGCAGCGCTGCTGGCCGCACGCGGTGCGGTGCGGGCACGTCGATGGGCGGCCAGCCGAACGGGCCGCATCAGCACCGTGCTGCGCTTGCTGCCGCTGCTGGTCCCAGCCGTGCTGTGCGCATCGATCAACCAGATCGTCGGTGCCCTCTACCGGGGCCGCGACGTCGCCCTGATCCAGGTGCCCTACCTCTACCCCACGTTCACCGTGCTGCTGGTCACCGCAGCCCTCGGCGGTGTCGTGGTGCTCATCGCACGGTTGACCGGTCTCGCTCGAGCGGTGAGCACATGAGCTCCGCGGACGTGGGCGATCCACCACCCGACGTATTCCCAGCGGCCACCCCGAGGACGGCAACCCGTGCTCGGGGACGGCCCCGTAGAAGACGAATTCTTTCCGGTGCGGGATGAAGAGATGAGAACCCGGGCCGCTCTCGACTCGTCTCCCTATTCATCTTCCTCCGTCACGGCGGTGCCGCTCTCGTCCGGCGTCTGGGTACCGGACGCGTGCGACCCGAGGATCAGGTCGATCGGTCTGGCGACGTCGACGAACGGGCGGTGTTCGAAAATCGAGGGGTCGGCGTTGGCCGCTGCCCCAGCTCCGATGGTCGAAATAGCAGCGAGAGCAGCAGCGGCGACAACGGTGCGAATTCGCATCATTTCTCCAGAACGTCGACTTCAAGGCCGCGTCCATCGTCCGATCGCGATTGGTTGCCCGCGACTGCTCATCACCCGTCCTTGGTGGGTAATCAGTGCCCATGCCTCGGAGGTGAGCAGTGGTCGATTACCGCCAGCGCGACACTCATCGCTGTGAGCTACCTCAAGATCGTCCGGCACGACCGGACTTGAGCGTCGACGCGTGCTCGCGAGTGGCGTTCTGCCTGGTAGAAATGGCCCCGCCACCCAATCGCGCTGATCGGAGTTTCCGCACGTGCACATCTCATTCATCTGCACCGGCAACATCTGCCGGTCCCCGATGGCCGCGCTGGTGTTCCGGGAACAGCTGCGCCGGGCCGGGTTGGACGGGCAGGTCGAGGTCTCCAGCGCCGGGACCGGTCCGTGGCACGTCGGCGAGCCGGCCGATCCCCGGACCGGAAAGGTCCTCGCGGATCACGGCTACCCGACCGAGCACGTCGCCGCGCAGATCGACGACCGCCACCTGGACGCCGATCTGCTGGTGGCGATGGACGCCGGGCACCTGAGCGCGGTGCGCCGCCTCGCCGACGACCCGTCCAAGGTGCGTCTGATGCGCTCCTTCGACCCGGGTTCCGAGGACGGCGCCGAGGTGCCCGACCCGTACTACGGCGGCCCGAACGGCTTCGAGGACGTGCTGGCCATGGTCGAGGCCGCGACGCCGGGGCTGCTCGACTGGGTTCGCGAGCGGCTGTGACGGCCCGCTCAGCGGTGGCGGCCATCACCGGCCGCACCCCGGTCGACGTGCGACGGCTCAGCGGCGGGGACACCGCGGCGGCGTTCGCGGTGTCCCTCGACGACGGCGCGGTGGTGTTCGCCAAGACCGCGCCGGGGTCGATGCCGGGCGCGATCGCGGCCGAAGCCGCGTCCCTGCGGTGGCTCGCCGAGCCTGGCTCGGTCGCGGTGCCCGAGGTGCTCGGGAACTCCGAACGCTGGCTGGTCACCGAGCACATCGCGGAAGCCGCGCCCACCGCAGCAGCGGCCGAGCAGCTGGGCCGCGGGCTCGCCGAACTGCACGCGACCGGAGCACCGGCGTTCGGCGCCGCGCCACCGGGCGGCCCGGTCGACGCCTGGATCGGCCTCGCCCCGATGCGCAACGAATCCGCGCCCGACTGGCCTTCCTTCTACGCGACGCACCGGATCGAGCCCTACCTGCGGAAAGCCGTGGACTCCGGTGTGTTGAGCACCGCCGACGGCTCGGTGATCTCGCGGGTATGCGCGGACATCGACCGGCTGGCCGGTCCGGCGGAACCGCCCGCCCGGCTGCACGGCGACCTGTGGAGCGGCAACGTGCGCTGGGGGAACGAACGCGCCTGGCTGATCGACCCGGCGGCGCACGGCGGTCACCGCGAGACCGATCTCGCGATGCTGCACCTGTTCGGCTGCCCCCACCTGGACCGCATCGTGGCCGCCTACGAGGAGACCCGTCCCCTCGCGGAAGGCTGGCGCGACCGCATAGCCCTCCACCAGCTGTTCCCGCTCCTGGTGCACGCAGTCCTCTTCGGCAGCGGCTACGCCGCCCAAGCGGTCAGCGCCGCGCGTTCCGCCCTCCGAACCCGCTGAGGCGCGTTCGTCAGCGGTTCCGCCGGGTCGTGCTCGACGTGGATGTCCTGGTTGCCGCGTGGGCCGAGGTTCTCGCCGCCGGTTCGGTCATCCGTCAATAGACTTGCGCGGCAACAGGTTCGGTCTCGGTCTGCCGCCGCTGGCGGTACCCACCGCAGCTCCACGATCAAGCCGCGTGAGACCGCGCTGACCGAACCCGGCGGCCTGTGCGCCACT
This sequence comes from Saccharopolyspora antimicrobica, assembly GCF_003635025.1. Classification (GTDB taxonomy): domain Bacteria; phylum Actinomycetota; class Actinomycetes; order Mycobacteriales; family Pseudonocardiaceae; genus Saccharopolyspora; species Saccharopolyspora antimicrobica. Next base: position 771,634 of record NZ_RBXX01000002.1, read on the forward strand.
CACCGGACCGGCAGCGCACCGACGATCGAGATGGCCAAGGTCGTCAAAGGCGTGTAGCGTTCGTGGTGGTCGTTGTTTCTGGGTTCGTGTTTCGCGCATGCTCGCAGGATGTTGAAGCGGGCGAGCTGCTGTCTTTGGTGTAGCTGGAGTTGAGCCGCCGTCTGATCCCCCGGCCCGGGAGTGCCGCGCCGTGCGGTGACCCGTAGTACTTCCCCAGCTCCCGAACGGAGACGCACATGACTCAGGGAACCGTGAAGTGGTTCAACTCGGAGAAGGGCTTCGGCTTCATCGCCCCCGATGAGGGCGGCCCGGACGTGTTCGTGCACTACTCGGCCATCGACGGCGCCGGGTTCCGCACCCTCGAGGAGAACCAGCCGGTGGCCTACGACGTCACCCAGGGCCCCAAGGGACCGCAGGCCGAGCTCGTCCGAGCGGTCTGAACCAGCACCGCGCAGGGTGTCCCGGCCCCGCCGGGGCACCCGCCGCCTGCGGGCAGCCGCCCGCACCGCCTCCGTGGTGGACACGTCGAGGCGCACGACAAGTCTTGATCTTCCCGGGCCGCGGGCTTCCACTCCTCGCGCGAGCCTGGCCCTCAGTTCGGTCGAGCCGGATCGACGAGACGGCTCCCGGTACTTCGTTCTTCCCGTCCTCGGCCCGCGGCCGCGACACCGCTGTGTCCGCGCCGGGCCCGAGATCCCGCACAGTGCATTGGAGTCCGATGCGGACCGACCCCACCCGATTCGACGTTCCCCACTCATCCACAGTGGATCACCGCGCCCTCCTCGAAGGAAGCACCGCAGCAGGGCGGCGCCTTGGTGACGGCCTGATCCGGCACACCAGGCACGTCGCGCGGACGCTGTCCGAAGACGCCTGGCAGATCACCGATGCCGAAGGGCAGCACACCGCTCGGGTCACCGGCACCGTGGAGGAGGCCGTGGCCCGCGCCCACTACCAACTCGCCGCCTACGGCGGGGGCGACGTGCGCATCACCGGTGACTGACCACCCGCGTCACGCCATCACCGCACCCGGCATTCGCACCGCGATGCGGTGGCGGGAAAACACTGCTCTGAAAGGACTTCCATGAACCTGTCCAGTCCCGCGCGTCCCAGCGCCCAGCGGCGCACCACGCAGCGACGAGCGCACCCGGCACCTGCGATCCGGCACGCACCGGGCTCCGGTCGGCCGCTCGGCGTTCCGGTGCGGCCGGTCCACCCGGTCGCGTTCGTCGAACCCGGACCGCGCGGCAACGCCGGTCCGCCCCAGCCCCGCGCGGACCGCAGCCATGACACCATGCGGCGCCTGCGGACCCCGTTCACCGCACCCGACGGCGAGTGAACACCGGCCCGTGAGTCACGCAGCCGGTGCCGTTCGTCACCGGATCTGCAGAACCCGCCACGGGTTCGCACCACCGCGGATCTCGTCCCGCCGCCGGGGGTCGTGAGCGGTGCCAGAGCACCGAAGTGCTCACGAACCGTGACCGATGCGGTCGAGGCCGCCAGGGCACCCGACCAACGGGCCTTTCGGACATCTCGACCGAACCGGAAGAGGACGCGGGCTGACCTGCTGGGACGCAGGTGCGCGCGGATCTCCGCCGCTCCGCAACCGGATCCGAAAACCGCTGGTCAGCATGGCTGAGCTACCGTAGGGGTGTGCGCCTGAAGTTCTTGCTGCGACCCGGTTGGCTCGGCTTGATCGCGCTGGTCGCGGTCTTCACCACGCTGTGCTTCACCCTGCTGGCACCCTGGCAGTTCAGCCGCAGCGATGAGGCTCAGGCCCGCAACAACGCGATCTCCGAGTCCTTCCACACGCCACCGCGCCCGCTGGGCGAAGTGCTGCCCGCCGGCCAGGCGCCGGACGAGCGCACCGAGTGGGCGCAGGTGCTGCTGCGCGGCCAGTACCTGCCCGAAGGCGAGACGCTGGGCTGGCAGCGCACCGTGCTCGGCGAGCCCGCGTTCGAGGTGCTGACCCCGTTCCGGCTGGCCGACGGCACGACCGTGCTGGTCAACCGCGGCTTCGTCCGGCCGGTGAACGGCACGCAGGCGCCCGCCTACGACGCGCCGCCGAGCGGCGAGGTCACGCTCACCGCGCGCGTCCGCACCGACGAGAACGACAGCAAGCAGCGCCCGCTGTTCGAGCACGACGGGCACCGCTGGGCGTACGCGGTCAACTCCGGGACCATCTCGCAGGGCACCGGCATCGCCCTGCAGCCCGGCTACTTCGCGCTCAACGAGGGGCAGCCCGGCGTGCTCGGCGCGCTGCCGCTGCCGCGCCTGGAGTCCGGGCCGTACTTCTCCTACGCGCTGCAGTGGATCGCGTTCGGCATCATGGCGGTCATCGCGATCGGTTACCTGATCTACTCGGAGCTGCGCCCCGGCGCCCGCCCGGCCTGGCGCGACGCGGAAGCCGGATCCGAGGGAGGCGCGAAGTCCGAACCGCAGCCCCGCCGCAAGAAGATGTCGGTGGCGGAGGCGATCGCCGAGGACGAGCGCCGCGAGCGCGAGGAAGCCGAACGCCGCGAAGCCGCGGACGCGGAATCCACCAGCAAGACCTGAACCACCGCGAACACACCGCGAGGGCCGCAGTTCCCACTCCGCTGGAACTGCGGCCCTCGCGGTGCATCAGGCCCTCAGCACACCGATCGCAGTGCGGAACCTCCGCGATTTCAATGGAAATTGCGGATCCGATTTCAATGGAACTTGCGGTCCCCGTCGGTGTGTCGGGATCCCGACACACCGACGACGGTGGTGACCCGCGCAATTTCAATGGAAATCGGACGTCTGATTTCAATTGAAATTGCGTCACCCCCACCTCGGATCCGCAGCCGGGTGCACGAGTCCCGCGATTCCGAGGCCCCGTCGTCCGATCCGCCGCGCGGGGCGCAGGTGGACGTCTTCGACGGAACCGCCGTGTGGTCGACGGAACCGCCGTGTGGTCGGGCCGCAGGTTCGGGCACGGGTTGCAGGTTCGGGCACGGGCCACAGGTTCGGGCACGGGCCACAGGTTCGGGCACGGGCCACAGGTTCGGGCACGGGCCGCGGGCACGGGCAGCGGTAGGTAACGCGCGAGCTCAGCGGCGGCGGAGGGCCCGGGTCAGGGCGTAGGCCGCCGTCAGGACGCCCGTTGCCGAGCCGACCACCCGGGACAGCTCGACGCTCCTGGTCACGTCGCCCGCGTCGGCCGTGCGGCCTTCGCCGAGGACCGGGCGCTGCTCGACGACGTGGCCGTACACCGTCCGGCCGCCGAGGCGGATCTGGAGCGCTCCGGCGAAGGCCGCTTCGATCTGCCCGGCGTTCGGGCTCGGGTGCGCCGAGGCGTCGCGGCGCCAGGTGCGCCACGCGCCCTTCGCCGAGCCGCCGACCACCGGCGCGCACGCCGAGGTCAGCACCGCCGCCAGCCGCGAGGGCACCAGGTTGAGCAGGTCGTCCAGGCGCGCGGAGGCCCAGCCGAAGTTCCGGTAGCGGGGCGAGCGGTGGCCGACCATGGCGTCCAGCGTGTTCGCCGCGCGGTAGGCGACCAGTCCGGGGATGCCCGCGACGGCGCCCCAGACCAGCGGGGCGACCACGGCGTCGGAGGTGTTCTCCGCCACCGATTCCACCGTGGCGCGGGCCAAGCCCTGGCCGTCGAGCACTGCCGAGTCGCGGCCGCACAGGTTGCGCAGCCGCTCGCGGGCCGCCTCGATCTCGCCGGCGTCGAGCAGCCGGGCCATCGCGGTTCCCTCGTCGGCCAGCGACGATCCGCCGAGCACCACCCAGGTCACCAGGCCGGTCGCGGCCGCTTCCAGCACCGGGCTGCGCTTGGACCACCGCTGCGCGAGCACGCCCAGCCCGACCGTGCCGCCGACCAGGACACCGGTGTAGACGATCCCGGCGGGCTTCTGGTCGCGGTGCAACAAGCGCTCCGCGGACTGCGCGATCCTGCCGAACGTCGCGACCGGATGCCCGCGCTTCGGATCACCGAGGGCCGCGTCCGCAGCCACGCCGAGTAAGAGTCCGACCGCCCGTCCCGCGCTCACCGGTGCCGCTCCTCCAGATCGTCCAGCCGGGGCCTCCCCCGCGCCCTGAGCCGTCCCGAAACGCTACCCCCGGGGCGCCTGTGACCGGTCACCGCATGCCAGGTGACCGGCCGTGTCCGCCCCACGGGATATCGTGGCGGACCGTGACGGCCCCGGACCACGAAGCTGATGTGCTGCGCGCGGGCGTCGCGGGAACCGCGGCGGACGTGCCTGCGCACGCTCCCGAGCAGACCCGCGACGACGGGCAGCGCCTGCAGCTGTTCGCCTACCTGCAGGCCCCCGAGCACCGCACCTACCTGGCGATCATGCGGCTGTTCACCTCGACGCTGCTGGCGGACCTGTCGGCGGGCGAGGTGGGCGCGGCGCTGGCGGCCGCCGAGCGGGAGGGCCGGGTGGCACCCGGCGAGTCCGATGTGGACACCGTCATCGACCGGCTCAAGCGGCTGGTGAAGTGGGGCAACTTGGTGGTGGGCCGCCGCGAGACGATCGCGTCGAGCATCGCCGAGTTCCAGCACGGCAGCGTGCGCTACCAGGTCAGCAAGCTCGCGGTCCGCGTGCAGCGGGACGTCGACGCGCTGCTGCGGGTGCCCGAGGGCGCGCGCGAGGTGTCCCGCGAGCTGCTGCCAGCTATCGACCGCGGGCTGGCCGGGATCGGCAGCGCGCTGTCCGAGGCGCTGGCCGCCGAGGTCCGCGATCCGCGGGCGAAGGCCGCGCGGCAGGCCAGGGAACGGCTCGCCGAGCAGGTCACCACGGTGTTCCTGCAGCACGCGGAGCTGGCCGCCACGGTCCGCGACTTCTACGCCTACCTGGGCCAGGTGGTGACCCGCCACCAGCTGGCGCCGGAGGAGATCTCCGGGTTCCGCAACCTGCTGGTCGAGTACATCCAGATGGTGGTGGAGGACGTGCTGCGGCACACCGAGACCATCGCCGGTTCGCTGGCGGGCCTGGCCGGGGTGCGCGGCGAGCTGCTGCGCCTGCTCGGCCCGGCCGACCAGCTGGGCACCGACGTCGAGCGGGCGCGCGGCCGGACCGCGGCGGACTGGCAGGAGCTCACCGACTGGTTCGTGGACTCGCCGGGCCGCCCCAGCCAGGTCGCCGCGCTGCGGGAGGCCACCGCGCGGGCGATCGGCTCGCTGCTGGCCAGCGTGAAGCGGGCCACCTCCGGCGGCGGGCTGGTGCCCGGTCGCCGCGGTGAGCTGCTGAAGCTGGCGAAGTGGTTCGACGGCGCCGACGAGGCCACCGCGCACCAGCTGCACTCGGCCGCGTTCGGCCTGCACTCGGCCCGCCACCTGCAGCCCGCACCGGACTACGACACCGACAACGACAAGGTGTCCTGGCGCGACGGCCCGGTGCTCGACGTCACGGTCAGCGTGCGCAGCCGCGGCGATCGCGGCGCGCGCGGCCGGACTTCGCGGGTGCTCGACGACCCGATGACCGAGGAAACCCTGCTGGCGCAGGCCCGCGAGGCCGACCAGAAGCGCAGCGCGGCCGTCGCCGAACTCGCCGCGGCCGGGCCGCGGCTGGCCGAGCAGGAGCTGTCCCCCGACGCGCTCGGTGTGCTGTGCGAGCTGCTGACCTTGGCGATGGCCCAGCGCGAGGGCTCCGACGAGCCGGGCACCGCGCTCGACCCGGTGCACCGCCTGCGCGTCACCGTGCGGCCCGTGGCCGGTCAGGACACCGAGATCGCCAGCGCCGCGGGACGCCTGACGCTGCGCGACACGGTGCTGGAACTCAGCGGGGACGGCGCGATCCCGCAGGAGCAGGGGGCCGCCCGATGACCACGACCTTCGACGAGCTGCCCGACATCGACGCGAATAACGTCGTCCGCTGCGCCCGGGTGCTGCTGCGCCGACCGCTGCTGCGCGCCGGCGGCCCGGACGGCGACCTGCTGCCGATGATCTACCGGCAGCGCGTGGTGCTCCAAGAGGTGTTCTCCTCGCTGCTGGGCTACCGGCTGGTGGTGGAGCGCCGCTTCGCCCGGCTGTACAAGTCGGGTGCGGGAAAGGACACCACCCGCGGCGAGGCGGCGCTGAGCCCGCGCGGCTACGCCTACCTGGCGCTGACGCTGGCCGCATTGACCGGCATCGGCCGCCAGGTGCTGCTCTCCCGGCTGGTCAGCGATGTCCGCGCCGCCGCGGCCGAGGCCGAGATCGCGGTGGTCGACGACCCGGCGGACCGGCGCGCGCTGACCGCCGCGCTGCGGCAGCTGGTGGCGCTGGGCGTGATCACCGAGACCGAGGGGTCGGTGACCGCCGAGGCGTCCGCCGAGGCGTTGATCACCATCGACACCGACCTGCTCGGACAGCTCGTCGCCGGGCCGCTGGCCGAGGCCGAGAGCCCCGAGCAGCTGATCGAGCTGGCGAGCGCGGCCGGGCCGCGCAACCTGGAGCACGCGGTGCGGCGCCGGCTGGTCGAGGACCCGGTGGTGCTCTACGGCGACCTCCCGGCCGAGCAGGCAGGCTGGCTGCGCGAGCACGTGACCGCCGAATCCCGCCGGCTGGAGCGGTTCTTCGGGCTGGTCAGCGAGTGCCGCGCGGAGGGCGTGGTGGTCTGCGACCCGGAGGACTACCTCAGCGACGTCGCCTTCCCCGGGCCCGGCACGGTGGCCCGCGTCGCGCTGCTGGCGCTGCCCGAGCTGCTCGACCGCGCTGCCGCGGACGCCGCGGGCAAGCACCCGGTGACCTGGCAGGACCTCACCGACGTGTGCCAGGAGCTGGTCGAGGCCTACCCTGCCGCGTGGTCCCGGCAGGCCACCGAGGACCACCAGGAGCTGGTGCACTCGGTGGTGGCGCTGCTGCGCAGGCTCGGTCTGCTGCAGGACGCGGGCGGGAGCTGGCTGCTCAGCCCGGCCGCGCACCGCTGGCTGCCGCAACCGGACGCCACCCCGGCCCCGGGCCGGGAGCCGGAACCACCCGCCCCCGAGCCGGTGGGCTGGTCCTTGTTCGACGAGATCGACGAGATGCGAGGGGAACAGCGGTGAGCGACGAGAGCACCGGGACCGGGGCGAACCGCTGGCGGCTGCACCGCGGCGGGATCGTCAACATCTGGCAGTACGCCGAGACGACCTTCGACCTCGACGGCGGGCGGGCGATCTTCCAGGGCACCAACGGCTCCGGCAAGTCCCGCACCCTGGAGCTGCTGCTGCCGCTGTGCCTGGACGGCGACCTGCGGCAGCTGGGCTCCAAGGGCTTCGACACGGTCAGCATCCGGCGGCTGATGCTCGACGAGTACCCGGGCGGCCCGAACCGGATCGGCTACGCCTGGATCGAGCTGCGCCGCGAAACCGCCGACGGCGGCGAGGAATTCCTCACCTGCGGCGTCGGCGTGAAGGCGTCCAAGACCTCGCAGTCGATCAGCGACTCGTGGCGGTTCATCACCAGCCGCCGCGTCGGCATCAACCTCTACCTGGTCGGCGCGGACCGGGTGCCGCTGGGCTCGGCGCAGCTGCGCGACCTGCTCGGCGCCGACTGCGTGCTCGACGACCAGGCGTTCCGCGCCAAGGTCGCGGCCACCGTCTACGGCGTGCCCGCCGCCCGCTACGGCGACCTGCTGCACCTGCAGCGCACGCTGCGCAACCCCGACGTCGGGCTGAAGGTGCTGGAGGGGCAGCTGGAGCAGATCCTCTCCGACGCGCTGCCGCCGCTGGACGCCGCGCTGATCGAGCGGCTGGCCACCTCGTTCGACGACCTGGAGTCGATCCGGGAGAACATCGTCCGGCTGACCGGCGCGGACAAGGCGCTCACCGCGTTCCTGTCGACCTACTCCGGCTACGCGTTCGGCGCGCTGCGCGACCGGGCCGAGGCGATGCGCACCGCCCAGCAGCGGCTCCGCGCGCTGCGCAAGGAGCTGACCGGCCTGGAGAAGCAGGTCGGCGGGAAGCAGCAGGACCGGGAGACCGCGGAGCGGACGATCGCCGAGCTGGAGCAGCGCGAGGCCGAGCTGGAGTCCAGCATCGACGCCCTGCGCTCCCACCCGGCCTACTCCGAGCTGCAGAACCTGCGCGACCGCGAGCAGCTGGTGGAGAGCGCCCGCAGCTCGGCGGTCTCCGCGCTGGACACCGCCGCCAAGCACCGCGCGCAGGAGCACCGGTCGGCGGAGTCGGTCGTGGGCGTGCTGCGGCGGCTCTCCGGGGACGCCGAGGCAGCCGGTCAGGCGGCTCAGCGGGCGGCGCAGCAGTTGTCGACCGCCGGGCTGGACGGGTCGCTGGTGAGGCGACCGCCGGTGATCCCGGTCGCGGAGCTGCGCGCCGAGCAGGCCGAGGTGCGGACTTCGGCGGAACCGGATGCCGTCGCGCAGGAGGTGCAGCGCGCCGTCGCACCGCAGCTGGACGCGGAGGCGATCGCCGCGGAATTCCGCGCTGTGGTGGCGGATTCGCAGCAGCTCGCGGCCACCGCGCGACAGCGTTCGGCGCTGACGCTCGCCCTGCACCAGCAGGCCGTGGAGCTCGACGCCGAGCAGGACAAGGTCGCCGAGCTGCAACGGCTGGCCCGGCAGGCTCAGCTGACCGCGACCGAAGCCGCCGGGCGGCGCAACCAGGCGCAGCAGGAGCTCGCCGACGCGGCCGCGGTCTGGGTGGAGCGGGCGCAGAAGTGGGTGACCGAATGGCCCTCCGCAGTGGAGGATCCGGCGCCGGAACCGCCTGCCGCCGAGGAACTCGCCGAGAACCGCACCGCGACGCGGGGCGCCCGCGAGCAGGCGCGGCGCTGGGCGCGACCGCAGCTGCACGAAGCGCGCCGCCAGGTCTCCGCCGTCGAGCAGGAGATCACCGAGCTGCGCGTGGATTCCCGCACCCGCGAACAGGAGCTCGCCGAGCTCCGCGCCGGTCACGAGCAGACACCGGGCCGTCCCGCCTGGGCCGAAGCCGAGCGGAACCCGGAGCAGGGCCGCGCCTTCTACGAGCTGGTCGACTTCCGGCCGTCCCTGACCGCCGACGAGCGGGCGGGGCTGGAAGCGGCGCTGCAGTCCAGCGGCCTGCTCAACGCGTGGGTCACCGCCGACGGCGCGGTTCCCGGGCTGGCCGACCTGCTCGCCGAACCCGCGGACGCGGGCAGCGGTGCCACGCTCGCCGACCTGCTCTCCCCTGCCGCCGTGACCGACTGCCCGGTGCCGCCGGAGCGGGTCGCCGCGCTGCTGGCCGCGGTGTCGACCGACGGCAGCGCAGGGCTTTCGGTGTCCGCCGACGGCAGCTGGCGCGCCGGCGTGCTCTCCGGCGCGTGGCGCAAGAACGCCGCGGAGTACGTCGGAGCGGGCGCCCGCGAAGCGGCCCGCGCGCGGCGCATCGCGGAGCTGGAGGAGGACCTGTCGCGGCTGCGCGCCGAGGTCGGCGAAGCCGAGCGGCGCCACCACGAGGCCTCCGAGCACGCGGCGGAGCTGGAGCAGCACCTGGAGTCCTACCCGGACGACGGTGACCTGCTGACCGCGCACGCGAAGCTGACCACCGCGATCGAGGCCGCCGCCGACAGCGAGCAGAAGGTGGTGCAGCTGCGCGAGCAGCACGAAAGCGCCGACCAGCGCTGGCAGGCGGCGCACGCCGAGCTGGTGCGCTCGGCGGGCGAGGCGGATCTGCCCGCCGACACCCGGGCGCTCGACGCGGCGAACCGGGCCGCCATCGACGCCCGCGGCGGGATCGACGCGCTGTGCGAGGCGATCGAGTCGCGCTGCCTGCCGACGCTGGCCGACCTGCAGGAGATCTCGCTGCACCACGACGTCGCCATCGCCGACCGGATGGAGGCCGAATCCCAGGCCGAGCGGCGCTGTGCCGCCTACGCCGAGCAGGCGAGCGGGCTGGCCGAGCTGACCTCGGCGGTCGGCGGTGAGGCGCAGGAGATCTCCGACAAGGTGAGCGCGTTCGAGCGCGAACGCGCCGACCTGCGCAAGCAGCTGCCGCAGGCGCGGGAGCAGATCAGCTCGCTGCGCGAGGCCGCGGCGCGGCTGGAAACCCAGCTGGAGAACAAGCAGGCGCAGCTGCCGGGCCGCGAGCACGACGCGTCCTCGGCGACCGAGACCTTCCAGCAGGCGCTGCGCATCCCCGGCCTGTGGTCGGCCGCCGAGGTCGGCGAGGAACTGCCCGGCGAGCTCGACGAAGCCGCCGCGCTGCTCACCGCCGCCGAGCGGCGCGGATCGTCGGAGGCCACCGTGCTCAACCGACTGCAAACGCTGCAGCACTCGCTGAGCGGCAACTACGACATCACCGCCGCCGACCAGCACGGTCTGCTCACCGTGACGGTGACCGGCGAGGAGGGGCCGCAGCCGGTGGCCGAGGCGGCGCGCCGGGTCGGCGAACGGCTCGGCGAGCAGCGTGGCTACCTCAACGAGCGCTACCAGTCGATCTTCGCCGACTACCTGATCCGCGACCTCGCCGAACGCCTGCGCGGGCAGATGTCCATCGCCGAGGACCTGTGCAAGCGGATGAACGAGGTGCTCGACGGGGCCCGCTCCAGCCAGGGCGTGCACGTCCAGCTGGACTGGCAGCCGTCGGCCGCGCTGGGCGACGACATCAAGCAGGCCATCGACCTGGTGCGCACCCCGTTCGCGGACCGCAGCGACGACCAGGACGCCCTGCTGCGCCGGGTGTTCACCGACCTCATCGAGGCCGAGCGGGACAGCACCTCGGGCGGCTACGCGGAGATCCTGGCGCGAGCGCTGGACTACCGCTCGTGGTTCGCCTTCACCGTGCGGGTCCGCGACACCGGGCCGGACGGCAAGCCGCGGGTGCGGCGCCTGCGCCAGCTCTCCTCCGGCGAAACGCGCCTGATCTCCTACGTGACGCTGTTCGCGGCCGCGGCGGCGTTCTACGACGCGGTCAGCGTGTCCTCCGACGGCCGCGGCCCGCTGCGGCTGGTGCTGCTGGACGAGGCGTTCGAGCGCCTGGACGACCCGACGATCGCGCGGATGCTGGGCCTGCTGGTGGACCTGGACATGGACTGGCTGATCACCTGGCCCAGCGGCTGGGGCGTCTCGCCGAAGATCCCGAAGATGCACATCTACGACGTCCTCCGCCCCCGCAGCGGCCACGGGATCGCCTGCACGCACACGACCTGGACCGGCACCGCCCTGCACCGGGCGGACGCCTGACTGGCCTCTCTGGAGGAAGGGTGGTGACCCCGAGAGGGGTCGTGACCCCTGAAGGAGGGGTGGTGAACCTCTGCGATTTCGGTTGAAATCGGCTTCTCGTCACCGCGGGCTCCGTCGGAACGGCAACAGATCCGATTTCAATTGAAATCGCTGCACCGCTCAAGGCGACCACCACCGCTTTGAACCCGACGCAACCCCGTGCGCAGCCGTACGACCTCCCACGACGTCCGACCGGTATCGCCGCTGAGGGATCAGCGGTGATACCGGGGAGACCTGGTCATGCGGCCCGGAGCGGGGCCGGGGTTTGGGTTCAAAGCGGTGGGTGGTTGCCCTGGCAGGTGTAGCGATTTCAATTGAAATTGGATTCGTCACGTCTCCGACGGAGCCTGCGGTGCAGAGATCCAATTCCAACCGAAATCGCGGAGGTTCCCCACTGTTCGATCAGTGCCGTCGTCCGGCGTGCGGTGCCCGCCTCTCGGAGCCCCCTGGTGGGCCCTGGGCGGCTCTCACTCATCATGTCTCTGGGGGCTGGTGAGCAGGGAGGTTGTGCGATGGGGGTCGTGGACGAGGTTCGCGCGGTGTGGGGCGTTGCTGCGCTGCGCGGTTTGTGGGAGCAGGCGCGGGAAGCGCTGGAGTCACCGAAGCCGCCGGCGACGTTCCGGCTGGAGTTGCCCGATGCCGAGGCGCAGCGGCTCGTCGGCGAGGTGTACGGGCGGCCGATGGTGGGGCGGGGAACGCGGATCAGCGTGTCCAAATTGGACGATGCGGTGCGTGGGAGCCGGTTCGGCTTGGGGCTGGCGGAAGTCCTGGAGATCCTGCACGAGCGACCGGTGGTCCAGCGCGAGTCGGATTCCCCGGACGCACAGCGAGAACCCGAGCCGCTGCGCGCGGCGTTGATGGCACACGGGCTCGCGGAGACCGGTTGGGCCGTGCCGTGGATGCAGTGGATCCAGCAGTACGGGCGCGTGGCAGCGGACGAACTTCCCGCCATCGCGCGGAGCGCGGCTGGAGTCCTGTCCGCGCTCGCGCTGGATCGCGCGCCCGCGGCCTGGGTTTCGCGTGGTGAACTCGCCGCTCGATTCGGGGATTCGCACCAGCTCGACAGCGGCACGACTCTGAGCCGGGTCGTGCTCAAGGCCGCTGCCCTGGCCCACGGAGTCGAGTCACCTGGGAACGAGCGGGAGCGGCGGGCGCTGTGGGAGCGCTGCGGCGTCACCCTCGACGCGGTGTCCGCGAGCGTGCTGACCTGGGCGTTGCCGCTGGTCGGCGACGATTCCTGGTCGAGCGGTGTCCGGCAGCGGTCCGCGATCGGTCTGCCCACGCACCTGACCCACCTCGACCTGCGCACGGCTCCGGCACGGCTCGTCGAGCCCGGTACCGCCGTCGCGGTGTGCGAGAGCCCGCGCGTGCTGGAATCCGCCGTGCAGGAACGCATCGACCACCCCGTGGTGTGCGTGTCCGGCCACCCGACGACGGTCGCGCTGGCCCTGCTGGACCGGCTGACCACCGAGGGCGCGACCCTGCACCACCACGGCGATTTCGACTGGGCCGGCATCGGCATCACCCGGTCCCTCTGGGAGCACCACCGCGCCCGGCCCTGGCGGATGTCGTCCGGCGACTACCGCGAGGCGCTCGACCGCGCGGCCGCGGACCGCACCGACCTGCCGAACCTCGTCGGCGCCGCGCTGGAGACGCCGTGGGATCCGGCGCTGGCCGAGCTGATGTCCACCGCGGCCCGCGCCGTCGAGGAGGAGGTCGTGCTGCCGAGCCTGCTCGCCGACCTCCGGGCCGGGCTCACAGCAGCTGGTACATGACGTGCAGGCCGACGTAGCCGTGCGCCGGGTGGTGGAAGGCCTGCGGGAGCGTCGCGACGATCTCCATGCCCAGTGACCGCCACAGCGCGACCGCCCTGGTGTTGGTCTCCACCACGGCGTTGAACTGCATGGCGCGGAAGCCGTCGGTCCGCGCCTGGTCCAGCACGTGACGTCCCAGCGCCCGCCCGGCACCGCGCCCGGCGTGCGCCGCGTCGACCATGAAGCTCGCGGTCGCCACATGACCGGCCGGGCCCTCGTGGTTCGGCCCGGACACCGCGGTGCCGAGCACCGTGCCGTCGTCGTCGACCGCCACCACCGTGCGACCGGGCAGCTCCGGGAACCACCGCTCCCGGGCCCGTTCCTCCGAGATGTCCCGGTCCCAGGAGAACGTCTCCCCCGCCGTCACGATGTCCCGCATGAACGGCCAGATCGCCGACCAGTCGTCGAGGCGCGCTGCACGAATCCGCATGGCAGCAGCTTCACCCGCGGGGCCGCCCGGCCGCCAGTCATTTTCGCCACCGCCGCACGACGAGTTGCCGTCCGCGATCTGCGGTAGCTTTCGCCCATGTCATCGGTCGTCGTGGAGTTCTCGGCGCGGGAGCCGCAGCGGCTCGCGCGGTGGTGGGCCGACGTGCTCGGCTGGAACCTCGACGCCGGGTCCGGAACCGCGGTGCACCCGGGCGGCGCGGGCGTGGAGCTGCGGTTCGTGCCGGGCGCGGTGGCGAAGACCGCCAAGAACGGCGTGCACCTGGACCTGCGCAGCGAGTCGCACGACGACCAGACCAAGCTCGTCGAGCGGCTGTTCAACGCGGGCGCCCGGTTCGCCGACATCGACCAGAGCAGCGACGTGCCCTGGGTGGTGATGGCCGACATCGAGGGCAACGAGCTCTGCGTGCTCGAACCCCGCAAGATCTACGAGCGCACCGGCCCGATCGCCGCGATCGTGGTCGACACCCCCGACCCGCGCTCGCTGGCCCGCAGCTGGGCCGAGACCACGGGCATGGACCTCGCCACCGACAGCGCCGAATTCGCCTCCCTCCACCCGGCCTCCGGCGAAGGCCCTCACCTGGAGTTCCTCGCCGCGGAATCCGGTCCCACCGGAATGCTCCGCATCCTCCCCGCCTGACCCGACGAGGCCGACCACGTAATTTCCATTGAAATCAGACCCGCAATTTCAATGGAAGTTGCGGACCCCTCCGGCGTGTCGGGCACCCGACACACCGACGGCGCGTCGGGCATCGCGCGATTTCAATGGAAATCAGACGTCTGATTTCCATTGAAATCGCACCACCACCGGACGCAGCACCGGGCCGAGGCACCGTCCGGACGGGTACCGGCAGTGTCGTTGGCCTGCGGTTCTCTTCGGCAGCACGGGTCGGGCGGAGTGCCCGAGTCTCGGGGCGGGCCGAGGTCAGCGGCGGGCTGGTTCGATGATGCGGATTCCGTGGAGGCGGCGGATGAAGTCCGCGCCGAATGCCGTGGACGGCGTGTGGGCACCCGGTTCCGGCGGTTCGGACTGCAGGGCGTTGACCGCGCGCAGGACCGAGTCCGCCGTGAGGTCGTAGGTGTCCGGGCCAAGCAAGGCCGCGCAGACGCTGCGGCCGGAGGCGTCGGTGGCCTCGGCGTACACCTCGACCCAGCTGCGCGACCGGGCGGTGTGGCCGGGTCCGCGCACGACAGCGCCGATCGCCGCTTTGCCCAGCCGCTGCACCACGTGCGTGCGCATCAGCGCTTGGGACAGCCGGCTCGACCGCGTGCCCGCCAGGTCCAGGCCCGGCAGGTGGGCGAAGGTGGTGATGTTGCCGATCCCGGTGCTGCGGTAGGCCGTGCTCACATCGCCCCAGGGCAGCGAGGTGACCCGCCGCGGGCCGGACGGGAACGGCACCTCGCGCCGCCGCCAGCCCATCGGCACCACTCGCACTTCGCCGTCGATGCGGGCGCGACCGCCCAGCGCCGCGCCCTCCAGCGCGCTCTTCAGCGTGCCGCCGCTGATCCCGCCGCTGGCGTGGAACGCGAGGTCCAGGTGGGTCGCGGTGGGCAGCTCGGCGGCGACCATCGCGGCCAGGCAATCGGTCGGCACCACGTCGAAACCGGCACCGGGCAGCAGCACCGACCCGGCGCTGCGGGCCTGCTCGTGCCGCGCGAACACCGCCTCGAACACGTCGATCTCACCGGTGATGTCCAGGTAGTGCACGCCGTTTCGCAGGCAGCCGTCGACCATCGCCTCCGAGGTCGCGGAGAAGGGGCCGGCGCAGTGCGCGACGACGTCAACGCCCTGCAGACCGGCGTCCACCGCGGCGGGATCGGCGAGGTCGAAGGTGCGGTGGGGCAGCCCGCGCGGGGCGGCCACCGCGGCGACCTTCGCCGGATCGCGACCGGCCAGCACCGGGCGTTCCCCGCGATCGACCGCCAGGTCGGCGACCAGCCTGCCGGTGTAGCCGCTCGCGCCGTAGATCATCCAGGTCATCGCGATCCTCTCCGTGTTGCGCCGAACGTCCTGCTAACGAACACCGTTCAGGGGCGTCACGGGTTGCCGGGAGTTTCTTCGATCACCCTGGCGGGTGTCATCGCAGCGGGCGGCCGAGCGCGGTGGCGATCGCGTTCGCGGCTTCCCGCATCCGGTGCAGGGGTTTGTCCGGCACCGGTTGGTCGACCGGGGCTCGGACGGTGGTCAGCGAGATCGCCGCGCCCAGCTGTCCGGTCGCGTCCGGGATCGCGACGCCGATGCAGTGCACCAGTGGCTCGAACTCGGCCTGGTCGGTCGCGTAGCCGAGGCGGGCGACCGTCGCGAGGTGTTCTCGGAACTCGGCCGGGTCGGTGATGGTGCGCTCGGTGAAGCGGGTGAAGGTGTGCGCGGCCAGCAGGCGGTCGCAGTGCGGTGCGGGCAGCGCGGCCAGGATCACCTTGCTGGCCGCCGCGGTGTGCAGCGGAACCGCTCGCCCGATGCGCGACCAGGTGCGGATCGTCGCCGCGCCCTCGATCTTGTCCACGTAGACGATCTGGTCGTCGACCAGCTGGGCCAGGTGCACCGTCGCGCGGGTCGCATCGGCGAGCGCGATCAGGTGCGGGCGGGCCAGGACCCGCAGGTCCATCTCGTCGAGCACCTGCTGGCCGAGCTCCACCAAGCGCAGCCCGAGCCGGTACCGGTTGTCCGGCCCGCGGGCGATCAGCCCGCCGTCGGCCAGCGGTTGCACCATGCGCAGCGCGGACGAGCTGTGCACGCCCAGCTCCCGCGCCAGCTCAGCGATCGTCTTGGGCGCCGCGGCGAGGGATTCGAGCACGTGAACCGCCTTGGCGACCGTCTTGGACATCCCCACCCCCTCCAGGGCTGCAAGATTAACAGACCTATTGCACATATTGCACAGTCGCCGAGATGTGACCGCGATTCATATTCGTCGGAATCGAGAGGGAATTGCGCGGACCAAGACCAGGACGACACGCCGAAAAGCCTTACTCGGTCGGGTGAAAAACTTCTCCCCACTCGACCCCGAATTGACAGCCATCACGCCGGGTGATCGACTCCCGATGCCCCTGACGGCAATTCGGCAGACGGAAAGAAGGCATCGGAATGCGACGTTCACCCGTCCTGTTCAGCATTGCGGCCGCACTCACCGCGTTCGCGATCGCTCCCGCGGTCCCGGCGATCGCCGCCCCCGAACAAGCCCCGGCGTGCGCGCTCTTCGCCTACCAACCGACGCGCGAGGGCAACACGCTGGTGGCCAACGGCGGGCGCACCGGCTGCCTGAACACGGCGACGGTCAACGTCCGCATCGTGGTGTCCCAGAAGGACGCCGCGCCCAAGGTGATCGGCGAGCTGGCGCAGAGCGGCACCGAGATCAACCTGACCACGAAGGCCCCGTGCAACACCGGCGCCACCGTCGAGGTCTACACGGAAACGGTCAGCTCCACCGGAGCCACCTACCGCTCCTCTTCAACCACATTCGAGAAGTGCTGATTCTTTGGTTCTTCGCATCTCGTTCTGCGTGGCGGTGCGGGTAGCGGAACCTCAGCGCCCGCCTGGACTCCGGGTGCCCGGCCTTATGTATGACCGCGGTCACTGTTCACCACCGAAAGCGGCTTCGCCGCTTGCCTGACGATTCAGGATTGCGCTTGCGACTCTCCACTTCTGCTTCCCGCCACAGGTAACGAGAACCGAAAGCGCATGCGCCGCAGGTGAATTGCTCGCCTGCGGCGCGTGCTGCGGTCACTCTCCCTCAGAGGAGGGCGAGTGCCGCGTCGACGACCAGCCAGGTCCCGAAGATCGCGAAGAGGGCCGCCGCTCCGTAGCGGATCAGCCGCTCCGGCAGGTGCTTGCCGAGCAGCAGGCCGATGCCGATGGCCAGCGCGTCGGCCACCACCATGCCGATCGTCGAGCCGATCCAGGTGCCGAGCCAGTCGTGGTGGGTGGCCAGCGTGACCGTGGCCAGCATCGTCTTGTCGCCCAGTTCCGCGAGGAAGAAGGCGATCGTCACCACCAGCACCGCCGAACCCGCACGCCGGGAGGCCTTTCGCTTCTCCTCCTCGGTCAGGTGATCACCGCGCAGCGTCCACGCGGCGAAGCCCAGGAACGCCACTCCCGCGATCAGCGCGATCCACTCGGTCGGCAGCAGTTCGCCCATCCCGAAGCCCAGCGCGACCGAAACCGCGTGCACCACGGTGGTGGCGATGGTGATGCCGAGCAGCACCTGCCACGCGCGGTAGCGGGTCGCGAAGGTCATCGCCATCAATTGGGATTTGTCCCCGAGTTCGGCCACGAAGATCGCCACGGAACTCAGCGCAAGACTGCCCAGCACGATGAATACCCACCTCTTCGATCACGGCCAGGACGAAGGCGCGCAGCATCTTCGGCCCGGCATGCCATTGCCGGTTCCGAAGGTCTCGCCCACCTCTGATCCAAGGCTCCGCGACCGGGTGCGCAACGAACGGGCACCAGCATGTCGACCGCGGGATTGCGGACTACTCCCCTTCTCCGATCCGGAACATTACCTCCTTTCCGCGAAATATCCAAAGCCCAATTTGAACGCCGCACCCCATTCCATGATTCCGATTCACCAAATGGAGTTTTCGGCGAGCCGAGAACCCGGATTTCGCCGAACCAATAGCGCTTTTCCCGAATCGCGAACCACCGGTGTTCGGAATTCAGCAGGAGCGGTCGCGACCTGCGCCGACGTCAGGTCTGCCCGAGCGGCCGCCCCGGCACGTCCGGGTCGCACCCCAGCCGGGGCAGCTGGGCGCGCACCGCGGCGCGGGTGCGGCCGAGCTCTTCGGCGAGCTCCCCGGCCAGCCGCGCCGCCGACTCGCCGAGCGCGCTCAGCCACCGCTCCCGCAGCAGTTCGCCGTCGGCATCGGTCCACGGCCGTCCCGCGTTCGGCGGCCGTGGCCGGCTGCGCCCGCGCCCGTTCGACCACGGCGCGTGGAGCGCCGCGAGGCCGTCCAGGGTCCGGGTCAGGAAGGCGCCGGCATCGCCCAGCCCGTCGACGGCGATCAGGAGGTTGCCCTCCGCCACCACGCGGCCGTCCGCGTCCGCCCCGGTGAACTCCACCGCCACACCCGCCGGCTGGTCCTCGCTGGCGGGCTCGCCCCTGGCCTTGACTCCGTAGGTGTGCTGTCCGACTCGAATCTCGTCCTGGAAATCCATGCCCCGAAGCTAAGGCCGACCACAGCGGAATCCCGGGAGTCAAGCATCGAACCGTCGCATGTCGGGATGGGTTCTCGATCGAGTGAGGGGCGGCTCACACCAGCACCAGGAACACCACCACCGCCCCGCCCGTTGAACAGGCTGGTCGATGCGCCCGTGTCCCCCGGGCCTCAACTATCGCCGTCGCGGAATACCGTTCGGCTGGAGCCGCGTCGCGCCACTCGCCGCAGAGGCGACCGGCGCGTCGACCCCCAACGAGAAAGATCCCCCGCCCTTCTCCTCGGACGGGGGATCTTCTCGCATCTCACGCCTGTCCCGGATCGGCGCTCCATCCGCGACGACCCGGGAACGCAAGGGTCAGCTGAACGGCTGCTCGTCGGGTTGGCAGACGAAGCCCGGCTCCGGAACTTGCAGGTCGACCAGGTAGTTCGCCGCGATCGTGTCCGCACAGGAGCTGCGGCCGCCCAGGATGCAGTGGCCGTGCGCCTCGACGGTGACCAGGCGGGCGTTGCCCAGCTGCTGCTCCATCCGGCGGGAGAACTCGTAGCGGGTCGCCGGGTCGTAGCTGTTGCCGAACAGCAGGACCGGGTTCTCCGCCTGGTGCGCCCACGGGCCGCGGTGCACGTCAGCGCTGGTCTCCGGCCAGGTCGAGCAGCCGGCCAGGTCGCTGAAGGCCTGCGAGCGGCCGAACGTCGGCGATTCCGCCTCCCACTGCGCCGCGATCCCGGCCACCCGCTCGGGTTCGGCCGGGATCGGCTTGTCCGTGCAGTTCACCGCGAAGTAGCTGTCGTCCACATAGCTGGACTCGGCGTCGGGCGCCGCGTCGAGCTTGCCGAGCGTGGTCGGCACGTTGAGCACCGTGAGCAGTTCCGGGATCAGCCCGGGCTCCGGGTTCAGCCGGCGGTGCAGGGACTGCAGGTCGGTGGCGAGCTGCCGGAACTTCTCCGGATTGTACAGCGCGCTGCCGGTGCCGTCGGTGAACTGGTCGAGGGTGATCTCCGTGCCGTCGGGCATGGTGATCGGCTCTTCGCGCAGGTGATCGCGGATCTCGTCGAACTTCGCCCGCGGGTCGCCCTCGCCGAAGGCGCACTTCTGCGGGTTCTCGGCGCAGCGCTTCAGGAATCCGTCCAGCGCGAGCTCGAAGCCCTGCGCGCGCTCGCGGTCGTACTGGACGCCGTCGGAGGTCCGCAGCGCGGGGTCGACGTTGCCGTCGAGGACGATCGCGCGGCTGCGTTCCGGGAACAGGTTGACGTAGGTCGCGCCGAGCAGGGTGCCGTAGGAGAAGCCGACGTAGTTGAGCTTCTCGTCGCCGACGCCCTGCCGCATCAGGTCCAGGTCCCGCGCGACGTCCTCGGTGGACATGTGCCGCAGCAGCTCACCGGCGTTCTTCGCACATGATTCGCCGTACTCCTGGTAGGCGTCCATGGTGGTGTCGATCTGCTCGTCGGTAACCGGCACCGACGAGATCCGGCCCAGCACCTCCTCTGCCTGCTTGGCGGACTTGAAGCAGCGCAGCGGATCGCTGTTGTTCACCCCGCGCGGGTCGAAGCCGATGATGTCGAAGCGCTCCAGCACCTCCGGGTCGAAGCGCTCGACCGCCGTGGTCGGCCGGTTGTAGCCGCTGCCGCCGGGGCCGCCCGGGTTCAGGAACAGCGATCCGATGCGCTGGTCCGGGCTGGTCGCCGCCCGCCGCATCATCGCCAGCTCGACGGTGCCCTTGCCCGGGTCGGCGTGGTCGATCGGCACCGGGTAGGTGGCGCACCGGAAGAGGTGCCGCTCGGTGATCGGAACCCCGCTGAGGTCCGCTGAATCGCACTTCTCCCAGGAGACCGGCTCGGCGCCGGCCGGTTGGGCCGCGGCGGATGCCACCGACCCGGTACCCGCCACCAGCACGCTCGCCGCCACGGCCAGCACTTTGCGTAATCGGCCCGAATGCGCCGCCACGCGCACCTCCTCGTTCCACGGGTCAACTCCGCACCGGAGTCAACAGGCGGAACGGCCGCCGTCACACCGCAGAATGCACGAATCCCAACAGGACCGGAACGCGGTATTCGGCCGAATCCCGGGCCCAACAGCGCGATTCCGCGGTCCAAATCGGACACTCAGCGCATCTCGACCCGCCGTGCGCGCACGTGGTGGACGACGATCGAGACCGCAGCGGCCAGGAAGACGACCTGCATCAAGGTGCGCGGCAGCAGCGCATCCGTGATGTCGGCCGGGGCGGTCAGAGCTTTGTGGACGTTCGCGGGGAACATCACCACCAGCAGCGCGGCGAGCCCTGCGGCCGACCACGGCGCGGTCCGCCGCAGCAGCAGTCCTGCCGCGCCGAGCAGTTCGAGCACACCGGTGATGGTCACGAGCAGGCCCGGCGCGGGCAGCGCGGGCGGGACCATCGCGATCAGCTCCTCCCGCATGTGCACGAAGTGCACGACGCCGGTCAGCACGAACATGGCGGCGAGCCCGCCGCGGACGGCCACCGGCCAGGGGCGCAGCTTGCGGACTCCGGCGGCTCCGGCCACCAGCAGCACAGCGGTCACGACGACGAGGGTGATGAGCGGTTCCACGTGCACGAGTCCCTTCAGCCGCGGCCGGGTGCGGCCGCACCGGTATATTGGAGAGCAACGCTATCCAATATAAGAGAGTGGCACTATCCAATTCAAGGAGCAGACGGCGTGCGCATCTCCGAGCTCGGCCGCGACAGCGGCGTCGCGGTGGCGACGATCAAGTACTACCTGCGGGAAGGACTCCTCCACGAGGGTCGGCGGACCTCGGCGACCCAGGCGCAGTACGACGAGAGCCACGTGGCGCGGCTGCGGCTGGTGCGCGCGCTCATCGGCGTCGGAGGGCTCAGCGTCGCGGCCGCCCGCGAGGTGCTGGAGCAGCTGGACAACCCGCCGGAGACCATGCACGACCTGCTCGGCACCGCGCACCGGTCGTTGGGCCCGGCGGTCGACGAGGAGGTGGACACCACTGCGGCGGAAGCAGTGCTGGAACGGCTCGGCTGGCGGGTGGAGAGCGCCGACCGCCAGGCCGTCCGGCAACTCGCCGCGGCGCTCGACGCCCTCGAAGCGGCCGACTTCCCGCTGTCCGAGGAAGCCGTGACCACCTACGCGCGAGCGATGCGCGAGCTGGCCGAGGGCGAAGTCTCAGGCGTCCCGGTGGAGTCGAGGGAAGCCGCGGTGCGCTACCTGGTCCTAGGCACCGTGCTGGTCGAGCCGCTGCTGCTCGCGCTGCGCCGCCTGGCGCAGGCGGATGCCTCCGCTCGCCACTACGGGTCGTGAGTGCATAACAGTGTTCGAACACTGTTATGCACTCACGACCTACTGCTACGGGACCAGGTAGCGGCTGTCGCGGCTGTCGGTGATGGCCATGTGGCCCGGCGCGTGGCCGATGGCGAACGGCGGCTTGGACTGCATCACCGCCGCCTGCGGAGTCACCCCGCAGGCCCAGAACACCGGGATCTCACCGGGGCGGATCTCCACCGCGTCGCCGAAGTCGGGCCGGTCGATGTCGGCGATGCCCAGCGCTTCCGGCGCTCCGACGTGCACCGGAGCACCGTGCACGGACGGGTAGCGGGAGGTCACGCGGACGGCGGCGGGGACGAGTTCGGCCGGGACCGGGCGCATCGACACCACCATCGGCCCGGAGAGCCTGCCTGCCGGGCGGCACTCGCGGTTCGTCCGGTACATCGGCACGTTGCTGCCCGCCTCGATGTGGCGCACCGGGACCTCCGCCTCCAGCAGCGCGGCCTCGAAGGTGAAGCTGCAGCCGACCAGGAACGACACCAGGTCGTCGCGCCACAGATCGACGACATCGGTGCGTTCCTCGACCAGCTCGCCGTCGCGGTAGACGGTGTAGGCGGGCAGATCGGTGCGCAGGTCGCCCGCGAAGATCCCGGCGCTGGTCTCGCCTGGCTCGGTCACGTCGAGCACCGGGCAGGAACGCGGATTGCGCTGCGCGAACAGCAGGAAGTCGTAGGCGAACTCGCGCGGCAGCGCGATCAGGTTGGCCTGGGTCCACCCCGCGCTGTAGCCCGAGGTGGGCACGCGCAGCCCGGCGCGGAACGCGGCGCGGGCCTGCTCCGGGGACATCTGCTGCGGTTCGGTCATCGCGGAACTCCTGTCTCAGCGGCGGAAGCGGATTCGCTGGCCGGGGCGGGCTTGCGCGGCCTTGTCCAGATCGGCGGCGACGACCACGGCGATCACCGGGTAACCGCCGGTCACCGGGTGATCGGCCAGGAACAGCGTCGGCCGGGCCGAGGGCGGTACCTGCAGCGCGCCGGCCACCATGCCCTCGCTGGGCAGTTCATCGGTGCGGCAGCGCTCCAGCGCCGGTCCGGACAACCGCATGCCGACCCGGTTGCTCTCCGGGGTGACCTCGTAGGAGCTGCCGACCAGCGCGGTCAGCGCGTCCTCGGTGAACCAGTCGTGCCGCGGCCCGAACGCCACGCGCAGCGTGATCTCGCCGTCCTCGCACGCCGCCACCGGTGCCAGATCCACCTGCGGGAACCGCTGCGGCGGCGGTCCCACCGGCAGCTCCGCGCCCGGCGACAGCGGCTCCGGGCCCAAACCGGCCAGCACATCGGTGGCCCTCGAACCGAGCACCGGCTCGACGGAGATACCGCCGCGCACGGCGAGATAGCTGCGCAAGCCGCGGTCGGGCATCCCCACCCGCACGACCGCGCCCGCGGGGATCCGCAGCACCGAGTTCACCGCGGCACCACGACCGTCCACAGTGACCGGGCACGGCGCACCTGTCACCGCGGCGGTCAGGTCCCGGGTCGCGCGCACTTCCAGCCCGCCGAAGGTGACCTCGATCGCCGCCGCGCCCTCGTCGTTGCCCACCAACCGGTTGGCCAGCCGGAACGCACCGCCGTCGGCCGCGCCCGAGGATCCGACGCCGATCCCCGCCAGCCCCGGGCGCCCGAGGTCCTGGACCGTCGCGAGCGGCCCGGTGGCGAGCACCTGCAAGCAGCTCATCGGACCTCCTGGAAACGCACCCGCACACCCGGGCGCAGCAGCGCGGGCGGATTGCGGTCCACCCGCCAGACCTCGAGATCGGTGCGCCCGATCAGCTGCCAGCCGCCGGGCGATTCGCGCGGGTAGATACCGCTGAACGCACCGGCCAGGCCGACCGAGCCCGGCGGCACCTTGGTCCGCGACTCGACCCGCCGCGGCACCGCGAGCTCCGGCGGGCCACCGGCGAGGTAGCCGAAACCCGGTGCGAAACCACCGAAGACGACCGTCCACACCGCACTCGTGTGCCGGTCCACCACCTCGCGCTCGGTGAGCCCGGTCAGCTTCGCCACCTCCGCGAGATCCGCGCCGTCGTAGACGACCGGCACCTCCACCAGAGCGCCGTCACCGCCGGCTGTTCCGCGCGGCTCTACCGCGCGCACCGCTGCCTCGATGGCGGCGACGTCGGCGCGCTGCGGATCCAGGTGCAGCAGTAACGTCCGCGCCGCCGGGACCAGATCCGTGACTCCTTCGGGCGGCGCCTCGACGAGCGCGGCGTAGAGCGCCTGCACGGCTTCGAGGTCGGCCAGCTCGACGAGCAAGCCCGAATCAGCGCACCGCAGGAACCGCATCACAGCCCTCGCGCGGCGAACGGCTGCAGCTGAACTCCGCCGGCGACCAGCTGGTCCCGCACGGCTTGGGCGATGGCCACCGCACCGGGGCTGTCGCCGTGCACGCAGATCGAGTCGGCGTCGACGCGGATCTGCGAACCGTCGACGGCTTCGATCGGCTCCCCGGCCGCCAGCCGCAGGCAGCGCTGCGCGATCAGCTCGGGGTCGTGCAGCACGGCGCCTGGCTCGCGCCGCGACACCAGCGTGCCATCCGGGGTGTAAGCGCGGTCGGCGAAGGCCTCGCGGAACACCCGCAGCCCCGCGCGCTCGGCCTGCTCCAGCCACTGCGAGCCGGGCAGCCCGAGCACCGCCAGCGACGGGTCGTAGGCGCGCACCGCCTCGACGACGGCTGCCGCCTGCTCGGCGTGGTGCACGATCGCGTTGTAGAGCGCGCCGTGCGGCTTGACGTAGGCGACCTCGGTCCCGGCGATGCGGGCGAACCCGGCCAGCGCGCCGATCTGGTAGATCACGTCGTTGGCCAGCTCGCGCGGCGGCACGTCGATGAACCGCCGCCCGAACCCGGCGAGGTCGCGGTAGCTCACCTGCGCGCCGACCACGACGCCCTGCTTGGCGGCCTGCTCGACGGCGGCGCGGATCACCGTGGCGTCCCCGGCGTGAAAGCCGCAGGCGACGTTCGCGCTGGTCACGATGCGCAGCAGCGCCTCGTCATCGCTGAGCTCCCAGCGCCCGAAGCCCTCCGCGAGGTCCGAGTTGAGGTCCATGCCCACCTCACTTCCACAGCGCGGCGATGCCGCCGAGCGCGTTGTAACCCAGGTACACCGTCAACAGCCAGGCGACCACACCCACGATCAGCAACCACCGCGGGTAGCGGTATCCCCCGAGCAGGTCGCGGCGCTTGGCGGCGACGAACATCAGCACGCCGAAGCCGACCGGCAGGATCAGCCCGTTGAGCGCGCCCGCCAGCACCAGCAGCGTGGTCGGGGCCTTGTTGAGCAGCAGGAACACCACGGCGGAGATCGCCACGAAGCCGACCACGAGCCAGTTCCGGGACCGCTCCAGCTTCGGCGAGAACGTCACCAGGAACGACACCGAGGTGTAGGCGGCGCCGACGACCGAGGTGATGCTGGCCGCCCAGAGGATCATGCCGAACAGCCGCATGCCGAACTCGCCCGCGACGTGCTGGAACGCCTCGGCGGTCGGGTTGGCCGAGGTCAGCGCCACACCACCGGCGACGACGCCGAGGATCGCCAGGAACAGCACCAGCCGCATCACGCCGGTCACCAGCAGCGAGACGACCGAGCTGCGGCTGACGTCGACGATCCGCTCCGGGCCGGTCACCCCGGCGTCGACCAGGCGGTGCGCACCGGCGTAGGTGATGTAGCCGCCGACGGTGCCGCCGATGAGCGTGGTGATGGCCAGGAAGTCGACCTCGCTGGGCCACACCGCCTGCACCAGGGCCTGGCCGACCGGCGGCGCGGAGGAGAACGCGACGAAGGCGGTCAGCAGGATCATCACCACGCCGAGGACCACGACGATGCGGTCCATGGCCACGCCGGCCTTCTTGCTCAGGAAGATGCCGATGGCGATGGCGGCCGACAGCGTGCCGCCGATCTTGGCGTCCAGGCCGACCAGCGCGTCCAGGCCGAGCGAGGTGCCCGCGATGTTGCCGACGTTGAACACCAGCCCGCCGAAGACGACCAGCGCGGCCATCACGTAGCCGAGGCCGGGCACCACCTTGTTGCCCAGGTCCTGGGCCCGCATGCCGGAGACGCCGATGACCCGCCAGACGTTCAGCTGGACGGCGATGTCGACCAGGATCGACACCAGGATCGCGAAGGCGAACGCGGCGCCGAGCTGGATGGTGAACTCGGTGGTCTGGGTGATGAAGCCGGGTCCGATCGCGCTGGTGGCCATCAGGAACACCGCGCCGAGCAGGGTGCGGCGCTTGGCCGCCGAGGATCCCTTCTCGGCCGTGGTCGTCTCAGCCATGGCACTCCGATCAGCTGCGCACCGGCCGATGGCCGGTGACGGGAACGTCGACTTGGGGACCGCAAGAGCAGGCGGTTCGGGTCAACATAGAGAATTGTTGAACAATTCTGCAATACCCTCCGTGGAACTTTCTCGTTACACTCGAGATCAACTGCAATCGTTGGGAGCTGGATTGACCGCGGACCCGTGGGCGGACCTCCTGGCGGCCGACCGGTCGCTGCTCGACCGCACGAGCACGGCCGAACGGGTCGCCGACCTGCTGCGCCAGCGGGTCATCGACGGCGCGCTGGCGCCGGGCACCCGGCTGTCCGAGGAGAGCGCGGGCCGCGCGCTGGCGGTGTCGCGCAACACGCTGCGCGAGGCGTTCCGGCTGCTGGTGCACGAGCGGCTGCTGGTGCACGAGTTCCACCGCGGGGTGTTCGTGCGGGTGCTCAGCGACGAGGACGTCATCGATCTCTACCGGATCCGCCGGCTGCTGGAGATCAGCGCGGTGCGCCGGGCCGGCGGGGCTCCGGCGGAGCTGGTGGCGGCGGTGGACCAGGCCGTCACCGACGGTGAGCGCGCGGCCGCGGAGGAACGCTGGTGGGACGTGGGAACCGCGAACATGCGGTTCCACGAGGCGCTGGCAGCGCTGGCCGGGAGCCCGCGGGTGAACGAGACGATGCGGCGGCTGCTGGCCGAACTGCGGCTGGCGTTCCACCGGATGTCCCGCCCGCGCGAGCTCCACGAGCCGTACCTGAAGCCGCACCGGGAGATCTCGGACCTGATCAGCGGCGGGCGGGTGCAGGAGGCCGCCGACCGCCTGGAGGGCTACTTCGACGCCGCCGAGGCCCAGCTCGTCGCCGCTTACCGCAGCTACACACCGGAGTGATCCCCAGCGAGGGCCCTCCGCGGTGCATCAGTCCAGCGGATCACCAAGTTCCGCTGAACGACCACCCCGGCAACGCGACCACCGGCAGGCTCTAACATCGCCGTGCGTGAGGCTTCCGCTGAACGCCGTCGTCGAGGGCCACCAGTACCTCCGCGAGGCCATCTCCGCCCTGACCGATGAACAGGTCGCCGCGCCGTCGCTGCTCCCCGGCTGGAGCCGCGGGCACGTGCTCGCTCACCTGACCGACAACGCGCGGGCGTTCGCGCGGGTTTCGGCGCACGCGCTGCGCGGCGAGCTCGTCGACGCCTACGACGGCGGGCAGGCGGAGCGCGACGCGATCATCGAGGGCCTCTCCGGGGACAGCGCCGAGCAGCACCGCGCCCGGCTCGACAGGCACAGCGCGGCGCTGGAGGCGGTCTGGTCGCAGGCGACCGACGCGGACTGGGACCGCCCGGTGCGGTTCCGCAACGGCGACCTGGCCGGGATCGTGCGGATGCGGTGGCGCGAGATCTGGATCCACCTGGTGGACCTGGACGTCGGCGTCGGCCCGCAGCAGTGGCAGCCGGAGTTCTCCGCGCACGCCATCGACTTCCTGCTCCCCCGCCTTCCGGAGGGCTTCACGCTCCGGCAGACCGACGGCCCGCGCACCTGGGCGACCGGCCCCGCCGAGATCAGCGGCCGAGCCCACGACCTCGCCGCCTGGCTGGCGGGCCGAACCCCGGAGCGCACGCCGACCGGCCCCCTCCCCGAACTGGGCCCGTGGCCACCCCACCCGATCCCGGACCAGCGCTCGAGCACTCACGGCTGAGGTGCCGGACGGCCAGCTCTCGCCCACCTCAACGGACGTCCAGCGGCACCAACCCACTCATGACCGTCACAGCGGTGGTGAACCTCCGCGATTTCGGTTGAAATTGGATCCTCCTCACCGCAGGTTCCGTTGTGAACGTGACGAATCCAATTTCAATTGAAATCGCTACACCACCCGGGGTGACCACCCACCGCTTTGAGCCCAAACCCAGCCCCACCCCACCGCACCCCTGCGCCGCCACCCACCCGATCTCACCGCCGAAGGATCGGTGTCCCAAAGCTCTACACTCAGCGGAATGCCGCGACTGATCCACCTCAACGGCCCACCCGGAATCGGAAAATCAACGCTCGCCCAGCGCTACGTCGACGACCACGTCGGTGTGCTCAACCTCGACATCGATCAGCTGCGAGGGCTGATCGGCGGCTGGCGGGACCGGTTCGCGGAGACCGGCGAGATCGTTCGTCCACTCGCCCTGAACATGGCCGGCACGCACCTGAGTGCCGGGCGCGATGTCGTGATGCCGCAGTTCTTGGCGCGGTTGAGCGAGATCGAGCGCTTCGAGGCCGTGGCGCACGAGAACGGCGCCGAATTCCGCGAGATCGTGCTGATGGACAGCAAGGAGCGATCCGTCGAGCGCTTCGCACGGCGCGGTGCGGACGACGATCTGCCGTGGCACGGGCAGATCAAGGCGATCGTCGCGGAGGAAGGCGGAACGTCCTTCCTCTCCGAGATGCACGACCGGCTCACCGAGGTGGTTCGGATGCGACCGCGCGCGACCGTGCTGAACAGCGAGGCCGGGGCAGTTGAGCAGACGTACGAGGCGCTGATCGGGGTTCTCGAGTGAGGTTGGCGCCGATCCTTCGGTGGTGATACCGGGTGGCTTGACGGCGTAAGGGTGCCGTGGGGTGAGGGCTGGGTTTGGGTTCAAAGCGGTGGGTGGTCGCCTTGCGTGGTGTAGCGATTTCACTCGAAATTGGCTTTGCTGCGGTTTCGATTGGACCTGCGGTGGAGTGGTGACCAGCCAATTTCAAGCGAAATCGCGGAGGTTCGGCACTCTGCGATCAGTTTGGAACCCCGACGTCCAACACCCTGCGGGCAGTGGTGAGCGGCGGTGGTGTCGATGGCACCACCACCGCGGCACGACTGCTCAGGCGAGGCCGGCGAAGAGGTCTGGTTCCCAGTTGTTCGGGCCGGTTCCCGGGCCTCGGTCGCCGCGGACCAGGAGGTAGTGCTCCAGGGCGAATTCCGGGCGCAGGACCAGCTTCGCGAAGAACTCCCCGTCGTCGAGGTTGACCTGGCTCGGGTACTGGCGCAGCGCGGCGATCTTGGCGGCGTGGAAGGCGCGGCCGTCGACCATCGCGGTCAGCTCCTCGTCCGGCACCGTGAACGGCTCGAAGCCCTCCACCCCGGCTTCCTCGACCTGCTTGAGGATCGAGCGCGGCAGCGTCGTCCAGTACACCTTCGGCACCTGCCACGCCTCGCCGAGCTCCGGCGCGTAGTCCGGGTCGGCGGCCGGGTCGAGGGAGGTCATCACGGCGCGGTGCGCGGCGATGTGGTCCGGGTGCCCGTAGCCGCCGTTCTCGTCGTAGGTCACCACCACGTGCGGCCGCTCCGCGCGCAGGATCTCCACCATGGCCCTGGTGACCTCGGCCGGATCCGCTGCGGCGAACGCGCCGGGTGCGGAATTGCCGTCCTCGCCCGCCATGCCGCTGTCCCGGAAGCGGCCCGGGCCGCCCAGCCAGTGGTGCCGGATCTCGCCGAGCTCGGCCAGCGCCGCGCGGATCTCGCCGCGCCGGTGCTCGCCCAGCGCGTCCGGGGCGCCGCGCAGGTGCGCGAGATCGTCGCTGACGACCTCGCCGAGCTCGCCGCTGGTGCAGGTCACCAGTGCGACAGAGGCACCTTCCGCGCTGTAGCGGGCCATCGTGGCCCCGGTCGCGGTGGCCTCATCATCGGGATGGGCGTGCACCAGCAGAAGACGACGATCGTTCATGCTTCGAGACTAACCGCGCCCACCGACAGCCGGTGGGAAAACCCCGATTCGCCGGGAAGTTCCGGCAATGTTCGCCCATCGGTCGACGACCACCGGGCCGGGCCCGGGTGAAGATCACCAGGCGCAGAAGAAGGAGGCATTGTGTCTGGACTATCCCGACGAGGCGTGTTCGGCCTGGCCGGCGCCGCAGCGGTCGCGGGCGCGCTCGGCACCGGGCAGGCGGTGGCCGCACCGGCAGGCAAGGCGCTGATCGGACCGGCCAAGGGCCGGCAACTGCACGTGATGAGCTTCAACATCCGCACCGACACCAAGGCCGCGCCGCCGGATCCGGACTCGTGGCGCACCCGCCGCCCGATCCTCGCCGAACTGCTCGGCACCGAGCAGCCCACCGTGCTGGGCGTGCAGGAAGCGCTGTACACCCAGGTCAAGCAGGTGCTGCAGGACGTCCCGCCGTTCTACGACTGGATCGGCCTGGGCCGCGAAGGCGGCGGCCGCGGCGAGTTCATGTCGGTCTACTACGACACCCGCCGCCTGGAACCGCTGGACTACGACCACTTCTGGCTCTCCGACACGCCGTCGGTGATCGGCTCCAAGTCCTGGGGCAACAACGTGATCCGGATGGTCACCGCGGTGCGCTTCCACGACCGCCGCAGCGGCCGCGAGTTCGTCCACGTCAACACGCACTTCGACCACCAGTCGGAGCCCTCCCGCCGACGCAGCGCGCAGCTGGTCGGCGAGCGGATCGCCGGGTTGGACGCCGGCCTGCCAGTGGTGCTCACCGGTGACTTCAACACCCCGGCCGGCGACTCGGAGTCCTACCGGATCCTCACCTCGGGCGGCCTGGCCGACACCTGGACGTCCGCGCAGCAGCGGCTCACCCCGGCGTGGGGCACCTTCGGCGGCTACAAGGAACCGGTGGAGGGCAAGGAGCGCATCGACTGGATCCTGCACAACGACCGGGTCGCGGTGCGAGCGGCGGCGATCAACGACTTCCGCCGCGACGGCCACTTCCCGTCCGACCACCTCCCGGTCCAAGCCCTGATCGACCTGCTCTGACCGCACGCGGAATTGACCGTCACGGCGCTGGGACGAGGACGATCCAGATCTGGCCGGGGGCGAAGGGGATCGGTTCCCCGGCCGGATTCGCATAGGTGGTGCCGAGTTCCGGGGCCGGGCGGTGCCAGCGGCCTTCGAACGCCGCGCCGTCGCGGAGCACCACGGCACGTCCGGTGCCGACGGTCTCCGCGAACGGCGAGGCGTTGCCCACCACGTCCTGGAACGGCGAGTCCGACACCGGAACTTCCTGCAGCACAACGGTGCTCGCCGCGAGGCGTCCGCTGTCGGTGGCCGCGTAGGGACGCCCGTCCATCGACACCAGCCACCGCTGCTGCGCCGGTGACCAGGTGAAACCCATCCGCGCCGACCGGTAGGCGACTTCCTCGGCGCTGGTCGGGACACCGCCGCCGGGCATCGGCCCGAAGGTCAGCGCGGCGTTCGGCGACCACCCTTCTCCGGCGGGCAACCGGGCCGGACGCACGTAGAGGTTGTGCGGCATCAGCCCCGGGCCGCGGTAGAACGCGCCGGGCACCGCTTCCGGCGGTGCGCTGACCACCGGCGTCCGGCCGATCTCCGGCAGGAGTTCCGGTGCCGCACCGGAGAACGCCAGCGCGGGGCGGCCGAACTGCGGCAACAGCCGAAGATCGGTCTGCCGCGCGCTGCGCACCGGCCCGACGACCGGTGGCCGCCGGGTGCCGAAAACCGCGATCAACCGGCTGATCCCGGCTTCCACCGGCTCCACGTACACGATGTCGGCCGCCCCGATGCCGGTCGGCGGGCGGGCCGGTGGCGCGTTGTCCACCTTCACCGCGAGCACCGGCGGTCCGGCGGGCGGCGGCGCGGGCGGTGGTTCGGGCGGTGGTGGTGGCGGCGGTCCCGCTATCGGCACCGTCCGCGTGCCGGCCGGTTGCAGGGCCAACCCGCCGAGCACCACGGCCCCGACGGCGACCAACGTGCCGAACACGCGCAACCACCACATCGCGCCTCCCCCTGCGGAGCGGTCCGCTGCCGGGTAGCTTCACCCGCTGCAACGGCAGCGACAAGGGGCCGACTGGCGTCTTTACCCGGCAAGAATCCCGTGCGTGCTCCAGGACGCTGCGGCACCCCGGAACACTCGCGGCGTTCAGCTGTACGGACGCCGGTCCCGCGCCTCCGCGGTCGCCCGCGCCCACCACACGAGCTGGTCCAGCATCACCTTCGCCGCCGCGGCCGGACCGGTGGTGTCGTGCGGGTTTCCGGACGCGTCGAAGCGCTCGTGGGCGTAGTGGAAGCTGACCGTGTCGCGGACGGTCACCGCGTGCAGCTCGGCGAAGACCTGCCGCAGCTGCTCCACCGCCCGCAATCCGCCGGAAATGCCGCCGTAGCCCACGAATCCGACGGGCTTTGTCTGCCACTCCGCGTGCGCCAGGTCGATGGCGGCCTTCAGCGGCGCCGGGTAGCCGTGGTTGTACTCCGGGGTGATCACCACGAACCCGTCGGCGGCGTCCAGCCGGGCCGTGTAGTCGCGCAGCTGCTGGGTTTCCGACGCGGGCATCACCGCGGGCAGATCGATCTCCGCCAGGTCGATGAGGTCGATCTCCAGCTCGGGGTGCTGCCGGGCCTGCGCGGCGAACCAGTCGGCCACGGTCCGGGCGAACCGCCCTTCCCGGGTGCTGCCGACGATGATGCCCACGCGCAGTCGGTTCTCGGTCATGTCTTCCTCCCATGATGATCGGCTTCCGGATCATCATGGAACCTCTACATTACTTTAAGTCAAGGACGAATCCGCCGCGGTTTCGGAGGTTTTCCGCAGCGTCGCGAACTCCTGCTCCGACGCTCCACGGTGAGCTCGTCGCCGACCAGGCCGCGGCTCTCCCCCGGCGCCAGCCGGAACACCACGGGCTTGGCGACGAACGGCGAGTGCGGGTGGGTGGCGACGTAGTGGTGCGCTACCTCGTAGTCGGTGAACCGCTGCGGCAGCTCGTCGGAGGCGTGCAGCACCCCCGTCCGCGCCCGCCTTCTCCAGGTTCCACAGTGGACCGTTGCGGACCAGCCGGTGCCGCCAGCCCGCCTGGTCCACCACCGCGCCGTCCTCGAACGGCATCGGCGAGAGCATCCCGGCGCCGAAGCCCACATCGGCCAGGTGGTCCGCACCCTCGACCCGGACCCGCAGCATCATGTGCGTCCGGTAGCCGGAGCCGTCGGGCTCGACCCGCGCCATCCGCCGCTCGACGTCGAAGCCCAGGTTCTCCAGCACCGCCGCGAACAGCAGCGCGTGCTCGAAGCAGTACCCGCCGCGCCGCCTGCGGACGAGCTTGTCGTAGATGGTGTCCAGTTCGGTCCCGGGGTGCTGCCCGAGGACCACGTCGACGTTCTCGAACGGGATGGCCTGGACGTGCGCCTCGTGCAGCGAGCGCAAAGCCGCCACCGAGGGACCGGGAACCGCCGGGTGCCCGATCCGCGCCAAGTAGCCCTCGAGGTCGGCCTTCTCCGTCTGCCACTCGTCTTTCGCGTGCTTTCCCATGCGCTCAGCCTGGCAATTCGAGCGCGCTGGAAATCAACGCAGGTGCTCGCACTCCTCGGGTTCGGCGTGCAGGCCACCGAGGGAGTGCCAGAAGCCGAGCGCCTCGGTCGTCGGCTCGAACGGCCCCGCGCTCCACCGGTAGTCCGGCCAGGAATCGCGCAGCAGGCCGACGGCGAGGGTGGCCAGCCCGCGACGGCGGCAACGCCGGTCGATGCGGACGTGGTCGAGCACCACGACTTGGCAGGCGTGGCAGACCCGCAGCTCCAGCTCGCCCACGACGAGCCCGTCCAACCTGATCTCGACCCCGGGCGGCCCGGCGGGCAGCAGCGCCGGGACCGCGGCCAACTCCAGATCACCGAGCATGCGGTCCAGCATGTCCGGTCCAGACCGGTTTGTCTTCCCGGCGAACGCCGGATTCCCGGATCACTTGACGCCGCGCTGCCAGGAGTCCAGGGCGATCAGCGTCTTCGTGCTCGTCACGCGGTGACTGCGGCGGATCTCGTCGATGGTGCGCTGCAGGTGCGCCATGTCGCGCACCCGCATCCAGACCAGCGCGTCCGGGTCCCCCGCGATGGTGAACACCGCCTGCGCCTCCGGCATCCGGGTGGTCGTCTGGACGATCTCGTCCACGTTGCTGGTGCCCAGGAAGCGCAGCTCGATGAAGGCCTCCACCGGCCAGCCGAGCTTGGCGTGGTCGAGCTGGACGGTGTAGCCCAGGATCACGCCCAGCTCCTGCAACCGGTCGATGCGCCGCTTCACCGCGGCTGTGGACAGCGTCACGCGCGTGGCGATGTCCGAGAGCGTGCGGCGTGCGTCCTCGCGCAGCAGCGCCAGGATTTCGTGATCCGTCGCATCGAGCGTCTGATCGGCCATGCGCAGCGATAGTACGCAAAATTCAGCGGCGCGGAAGGGCTTCATCGACCGAAGTTTGCGTGGACGTCACCGTTTCGGGTCGCGGTGTTGTGCGCCACACCGATATGAGTTGGAGTGTCGGCGATCACGATGCCTGCCGGGAGAAGGAGTTCGACATGGCCGGGTTCACGCTGGACGACCGCTACCTCCGGGAGGCGGGCACGGTCTACGTGACGGGGGTGCAGGCCCTGGTGCGGGTGCTGTTCGACCGGATCCGGCTGGACCGGCGCGCCGGATCGAGCACCGCGGCGTTCGTCTCCGGCTACGAGGGCTCGCCGCTGGGCGGGTTCGACCTGGAGCTGGCCCGCCGCGCGAAGCTGCTCGGCGAGCACGACGTGGTGCACCGGCCCGGCGTGAAC
This sequence comes from Saccharopolyspora antimicrobica, assembly GCF_003635025.1. Taxonomy (GTDB): domain Bacteria; phylum Actinomycetota; class Actinomycetes; order Mycobacteriales; family Pseudonocardiaceae; genus Saccharopolyspora; species Saccharopolyspora antimicrobica. Next base: position 806,248 of record NZ_RBXX01000002.1, read on the forward strand.
GAGGAGCTGGGCGCCACCTCCGTGCTGGGCAGCCAGCTCACCGGACGCCTCAGCACGCAGCGCCCGGACGGCGTGCTCGGCGTCTGGTACGGCAAGGCCCCCGGCCTGGACCGGGCCAGCGACGCCCTGCGGCACGCCAACCTCGCGGGCGCCGACCCGCGCGGTGGCGCGGTCGCACTGGTCGGCGACGACCCGAACGCCAAGTCGTCCACGGTTCCGGCCGCGTCCGAGGCCGCGCTGGCCGACCTGCACATCCCGACGTTCTTCCCGGCGGATTCCCAGGACGTGCTGGACTTCGGGCGGCACGCGGTCGAGCTGTCCCGGGCGAGCGGGCTGTGGTCGGCGCTGAAGGTGGTGGCCAACGTCGCCGACTCGGCCGGGACCGCGACCGTCACCCCGGACTGGACCCCGCCCGAGATGCGCGCGGAGGCCTACTCCCACCGGCCCAGCGCCCGGCTGCTCGGCGCGGAGCTCGCCGGGCTGGAGAGCAGCCTCTACAACATCCGGATCCCGCTGGCGCTGGAGTACCTGCGGGGCAGCGACGTCAACCGGATCACCCGGTCCGCGGCCGGGGACCGGATCGGCATCGTCGCCGCGGGCAAGTCCTACCTGGACCTCCGCCAGGCGCTGCGCACCCTCGGGCTGGACGAGCAGGACCTGGCCCACTTCGGCATCCGGCTGCTCAAGCTCGGCGCGATCCACCCGCTGGAGCCCGGCATCATCCGGGAGTTCGCCGCGGGGCTGACCGAGATCGTGGTGGTCGAGGAGAAGCGGTCGTTCCTGGAGCAGGCGATCAAGGAGATCCTCTACGGCAGCCCGGACGCGCCGCAGGTGCACGGCAAGAAGACCCCCGACGGCCGCACCCTGTTCACCGAGCTCGGCGAGCTCGACCCGGACCGCATCGCACGCGGCCTGGCCGACCGGCTGACCGCGCACGGCGAGGTCCCGCAGGTCGACGCCTGGCGCAAGCGGCGCAGGCGCGAGCGGATCTCCGTCCCGCTGCTGGCCCGCACGCCGTACTTCTGCTCGGGCTGCCCGCACAACTCCTCGACCAAGGTGCCCGACGGGACCGTGGTCGGCGCGGGCATCGGCTGCCACACCATGGCGCTGTTCATGGATCCCGACCAGGTCGGCGACGTCGTCGGCATCACGCAGATGGGCGGCGAGGGCACCCAGTGGATCGGCATGGCGCCGTTCGTCGACACCGAGCACTTCGTGCAGAACATCGGTGACGGCACCTTCACCCACTCCGGCAGCCTGGCGGTGCGCGCGGCCGTCGCGGCGGGCGTGAACATCACCTACAAGCTGCTGCACAACTCCGCCGTGGCGATGACCGGCGGGCAGGACGCCGTCGGCGCCCTGCCGGTGGGCAAGATCGCCGAACTCCTGCTGCTGGAAGGGGTTTCGAAGGTCATCGTCACCAGCGACGCGCCGAAGCGGTTGCGCGGCCTGATGCCCCGCGGCGTGACCGTCCGGCACCGCGACGAACTCCTCGCCGCGCAAGCGGAACTGGCCGAGGTCCCGGGCGTCACGGTGCTCATCCACGACCAGGAGTGCGCGGCGGAGAAGCGCCGCAAGCGCCGCCGCGGCAAGCAGCCGACCCCGGCGGAGAAGGTGCTGATCAACGAGCGGGTGTGCGAGGGCTGCGGGGACTGCGGCGCGAAGTCCAACTGCCTGTCGGTGCAGCCGGTGAGCACCGAGTTCGGCCGCAAGACCCAGATCCACCAGTCGTCCTGCAACGTCGACTACTCCTGCCTGGCCGGGGACTGCCCGTCGTTCCTGACCGTCGTGCCCAGCGGCCGCAAGCAGCACCGCGAGATCGGCGAGCTGGCCGCCTCCGAGCTGCCCGAACCGGAGCGCGGCGAGGACGACTTCACCGTGCGCATCACCGGCATCGGCGGCACCGGCGTGGTCACGGTGACGCAGATCCTGGCCACGGCCGCGGTGATCGACGGCCGCCAGGTGCGCACCCTGGACCAGATCGGCCTCGCGCAGAAGGGCGGCGCGGTGGTCTCCGACCTCAAGATCACCTCGGAGCCGGTCGAGCAGGCGCCGAAGCTCGCCGCCGGCGAGTGCGACCTCTACCTGGGCTGCGACCTGCTGGTGGCCGCCGACCCGGTGCACCTGGCGGCGGCGGCCGCGGAGCGGACGACCGCGGTGGTGTCCACGACCGAGGTCCCGACCGGCCGGATGGTGGTGGACACCGAGGTGTCGTTCCCGGCGCAGTCCGGCATCCGCTCGGCGCTCGACGACGCCACCGCCCGCGCGTTCTACCTGGACGCGCGCGGCCTGGCGGAGGAGCTGTTCGACGACGACCAGTTCGCCAACATCCTCCAGCTCGGCGCCGCCTACCAGTGCGGCGCCCTGCAGCTGTCCGCCGAGAGCATCGAGCAGGCGATCGAGCTGAACGGCACTGCGGTGGCCGCCAACGTCCAGGCGTTCCGCCGCGGCCGCCAGGCCATCGCCGACCCGGACGCGCTGCGGGCCGAGATCACCCCGGCCCCGGTCGAACCGCCGGCGCCGAGCCCGGCCGCGCAGCGGGTGCGGGCGCTGGTGAAGGCCGACGAGGGCTCGGAACTGGCGCGGCTGCTCGACATCCGGATCCCGGACCTGGTCGACTACCAGGACGAGGCCTACGCCCGCGACTACGCGGAGTTCGTGGAGCGGGTGCGGCGCACGAGCTCGGCGGAGGTGGCCGAGGCGGTGGCCCGCAACCTGCACAAGCTGATGGCCTACAAGGACGAGTACGAGGTGGCGCGCCTGTCGCTCGACGAGCGCCTGCAGGCCGACATCGAGGCCCAGTTCGGCCCGGGTTCCCGCTACGCCTTCCGCCTGCACCCGCCGGTGCTGCGCGCGCTGGGCGTGGACCGCAAGATCAGCCTCGGCCCGTGGTTCCGGCAGGTGTTCCGGCTGCTGCGCGCGATGCGCAAGGTGCGCGGCACCCGCCTGGACCTGTTCGGCTACGCCAAGGTCCGCCGCGTGGAGCGCGAGCTGGTCGAGCAGTACCGCGGCGTCATCGAGCGCGCCGTGGCCGCCGGCCACCCGGCGCTGCTGGAGCTGGCGGAGCTGCCGGACGTGATCCGCGGCTACGAGGAGATCAAGCTGGCCAACGTCGAGACCTACCGCGAGAAGCAGTCCGAACTGCTCAAGTCGCCGGCACCCGAGCGGGTCGCCGCGGTCTGAGGCACGGCGAGGGGCCGGGGATCCCGCGATTTCAATTGAAATCAGACGTCTGATTTCAATTGAAATCGCATCCGGGAACCCCGGCCCACCGCTTCAGCTCGGCCGGCGGATGCTGAGCACTTCGACCTCGACGGCCCCGTCCGGTGTCGGATACCGAACGGTCTCGCCCTGCTGGCCGTGCGCCAGCGCCAGGCCCAGCGGGCTGTCGGAGGTCACCGTGATGTCCTCCTCCCCGGCCAGCACCTCCTCCGGAATCGCCACGACCTTGAAGGTCTGCGTCGAACCGTCGGAGAACCGCAGCACCACCTCGGTGCCCGGATCGACGCCCTGCACGTCGATCCGGCCGGCCCGCAGCTTCTCCAGCTCGGCGATGCGCTCGTCGATGGCGGCGACCTCGTCCCCGCCCTGCAACTCCTGCGAGGCATCGCCGCTGTCACCCGGTCCCGAGCTCTGCACGAGCTCGTCGACCAGCCGCTCGCGCCGCGCGCGAAGCGAGCGGATCTCCTCCGCCAGCCGCTCCCGGGTGGCCTGGTCCGCACCGCTCATCGCCGCTCCTCCCCGAAGTTTTCGCAGCTGATGCTCGGCGTCGGTGCCCGGGAGCACAACTCGATCAGGCCTGCTCGCCGGTGATCTCGGCCAGCGCGGCGGCGACGTTCTCCTCGACGGCGCCCTTCTCGATCCCGAGACCGCTCAGCACACCGGTCCCGGCTTCGTTCTCCAGCAGCGCGAGCAGCACGTGCTCGGTCCCGATGTAGTTGTGCCCGAGCCGCAGGGCTTCCCGGAAGGTCAGCTCCAGCACCTTCTTCGCCCCGGCGTCGAAGGGGACGAGGTGCGGCACCTCATCGACGGCGGCGGGCAGCGCCCCGACCGCGGCCTGTCGCACGTCGTCGAGCGAAACACCCTGCGCGACAATCGCTTTGGCACCGAGCCCCTCAGTCTCCCCGATCAGCCCGAGCACCAGGTGATCGGTCCGGATCTCGGCGTTCCCGGCGTCCCGGGCCTCCTTCTGCGACACCACCACGATGTTGCGGGCACGCGGCGTGAACCGGCTGAAGCCCTGCGAGGGATCGAGGTCGGAGACCTCGCCCGGCCCCTTGGGCACGAACCGCTTCTGCGCGGCCTGCTTGCTGACGCCCATGCTCTTGCCGATGTCGGTCCAGGAAGCCCCGGACCGCCGGGCCTGGTCGACGAAGTGCCCGATCAAGTGATCGGCGACCTCGCCGAGGTGCTCCCCGGCGACAACAGCGCTCGACAGCTGCTCGAGAGCGTCCCCGTGCACCTTCTTGATGGCGGAGATCAACTCGTCCAGCGAAACGTGATCCGAAATCTTCAACTCGTCCATGCGTCAACCATAGGTTGACGATCGCCATGCGTCAACCATACGTTGACGATCAACCCAACCGCTCCTCCACTACCCGCGCAAGGGCCAGCGCAGCCGGATCGATCTCCTCCGCCCGAGCGGCCGACCGAAGCCACTCGGCGAGCGGCCCCGCCACCGCGGGCGAGAAGACAATGATCCACCGAGCACTCCTCGCCCGGGCCTCGGCGACGTGCTCGGTCGAGCCATCGGCGAAGTGCGCGACGACGTCGGGCCGCGTGGCCAGCAACCCACCACCCCGCCAATCCCCACCGGTGGAAGCACCAGCAAGCCGCTCGATCCGATCGGCCACCGCAAGAAGCTCATCCCGCTCGCTCATACCCACATCATCCGGGGTGGGCCCCGTGGTCATGCGGTGATCGGGCTCCAGGACGCGCCAGGCGATGACGGCGCCCGCGACCGCGAACGCGGCGCAGCCGATCATCGCGACGCTCTGCGCTTGGGTGAAGGCCAGCTGCGCGGCACCGACGAGGTCGCGCTGCTCGGCGCTCAGCTCACCGAGGGTGCTGCCCAGCGACGATCCGGCACGGACGTTCAGCTCGGGCGGCGCGAAGAACCGGTAACCGGCCGCCACCGCGCTGCCGATGAGCGCAACCCCGAGGGCGATGCCCAGCTGCTGGTGGGTGTCGTTGAGCGCCGACCCCATCCCCGCCCGATCCGGCGGAACCGCACCGAGGACCGTGGCGTGAACCGACGGAGATGCGAGCCCCGAGCCGGCACCGGCGAGGAGCAGACCGCCCGCGAGGACCGCGTAGGAGCTGGCCGGGGTGAGCATCGCGAGAACCGCGAAACCGGCTGCGGTGACGGTGAAACCGATGACGATCGAGCGTCGGCGACCGACTCGGCCCGGCAGCCGGGCACCGATCGGCGAAGCCCCGACCACACCGACGGCCAGCGGCACGACCGCGAGACCCGCTTGCAGCGGGGTGCGGTCCAGGACGTGCTGGAGGTGCTGGGTCAGCACGAAAAGGACGCTGCCGGTGCCGATCGCCAGGACCCCGACCGCGGCGCTCGCCCCGGCGAACCGCCGGTCCCGGTAGAGGCCCAGGTCGACCATGGGCGCCCTGGCCCGCCGCTGGCGCAGCCAGAACGCGGCTGCGGAGAGCGCGGTCAGCACCAGGGCGGCGAGGACGAGCGGCGACGCCGGCCCGCGGTCGGGAACGAGGATGATGGCGGCGACGAAGGAACCCATCGCGAAGGTGACCGCAACCGCTCCCACCAGGTCGACTGCGCGGCAGAGCCGGTCTCGGGACTCGGGCACGAGCCAACCGATCAGCACGAGCGCGACGGCAGCCAGGACGGCGTTGACCAGGAAGATCCCCGGCCATCCCCACCGCTCGACCAGCGCTCCCCCGGCGAGGGGGCCGACGGCCATCGCAGCCGATCCCACCGCCGACCAGGCCGCGAACGCCTTGACCCGCTCACCGGGTTCGAAGGTGTGCACCAGGATCGCCAGCGTCCCCGGCATCACCAGCGCCGCGCCGACGCCCATGACCGCGCGGGCTGCGATCAGGAACCACACGGTGGACGCGAATGCCGCCAGCACCGAGGCCGCGGCCAGGATCCCCAGCCCGGCGAGCACGACCAACCGCCGCCCGTACCGGTCCGCGATCGCGCCGGCCGCGACCAGCAGCCCGGCGAAGACCACGACGTAGGAGTTGACGACCGCCTGCAGCTGAGCGGCGCTCGCACCCAGATCGTCCTCGATGGTCGGGATCGCGACGTTGAGGATCGTGTTGTCGACGACGATCACCGTGAGGGCGACGCAGACCGCCGCCAAGATCACCCACCGCCGCGGGTCGCGCCGGTGAACGCACGCGGACGCTTCTTCACCAACAGTCATTGATTTAACCTACAGTGTAGGTCAAACCCAACGGCGATAGACTCGGATCATGGTCGCGCAACACCACGAGGACACCCCCGGCGCAGTGTGGTTCCGCGAGCCGCAGCGGCGCCGCAAAACCCCTGCGCTCAACCGGGATCGGATCATCCGAGCCGCTGTCGACCGCCTCGACCGCGACGGGATCGAAGGCCTGAGCCTGCGCAAGATCGCCGCCGACCTCGACGTCCACGCCACGAGCCTGTACTGGCATGTGGCCACCAAGGGGGACCTCCTCGACCTCGCGCTCGACGAGGTGTTCGCCGAGATCGCGCTCCCCGACGCGCCTAGCTCGGTGGACTGGACCGACGTGCTGCTGGCCTACATGCGCCAGCTCCGCGCGATGCTCCTGCGCCACCCGTGGGCGGGCTCGCTCGCCAGCACCCGCCCCTTGGCCGGACCGCACGCGCTGGCGCGATCCGAATCGGTCTACGCCGCGCTCGACGAGGCCGGCCTCGAAGGCGATGCGCTCGCGGCCGCGGCAGCAGCCGTGTCCAACCTCGCCATCGCGACGGCCTCGACCCAAGCCGCCTGGGCCCGGCAACCCGAAGCGGCCAGCCGCGAAGCCCTCCACCAACGCATCGCGCGAGAACGAGACCGCTACCCGACGCTGGCCAAGCACCTCGAAAGCCACCTCGACGGCTGGGACTCGCAGTTCGAGATCACCGCCCGGACCTTCGTCGAGGGACTCGAAGCCCGGTATCGGTAGCCGATTCCCAGTGGGCTCCAGCAGTCCTGCGCACGGATCGGCACCTCTACTGCCTCGTTCTCATCGAAGCGACTCCGCCGAGGTGGCCCCGCGCTTCCCGGCGGGTGCGCGTCCCGCAGCACCGAGGATCCGGCGCACCATCCCGCCGAAGACCAGCCCGTGGAAAGGCGCCACCGCCCACCAGTAGAGATGCCCCAGCAAGCCGTGCGGGATGAACACCGCGCGCTGCCGGTAGCGGGTGCCGCCGTCCTCCGGTTCGACCGACAGCTCCAGCCACGCTCGACCCGGCACCTTCATCTCCGCCCGCAGGCGCAGGAAGCGTCCTTCCGCCAGCTCTTCGACCCGCCACCAGTCCAGCGCGTCACCCGTGCGCAGGCGCTGCGGATCGCGCCGTCCGCGGCGAAGCCCGACTCCGCCCAGCAGCCGATCGATCCAGCCGCGAACCGCCCAGGCCAGCGGGAACGAGTACCAGCCGTGGCGGCCGCCGATGCCTTCCACCACGCGCCAAACGGCTTCCGGCGGCGCGTCTGTGACGCGCTCGCGCACATCCCGGTAGACCGTGCCACCGGACCACGCCGGGTCGGACGGGATCGGCTCCCACGGGGCGCTGACCGGTGACGCGTCCGACCACCGCGTCTCCACTTCGCCGCGCTGGATCCGGCGCAACGCCAGCGCGATCGCGTCCGCGAGCCCGGTCAGGCCGCCCTCGGGGCGCGCGATGTGGTCGTCGATGTCGTGCTCGGCGCAGACGGCCTCGTTGATCAGCGATTCGATGAGCGGTACCCCGATGCTGCGCGGCACCGGAGTCACGATGTCGATCCACAGCGAGCTGAGCTCCGGCGACAGCACCCGCACCGGCACCATCACCCGCCGGGGCAGCCCGGCCACCGCGGCGTAGGTGCGCATCATCTGCGCGTAGGTCAGGACGTCCGGGCCGCCGATGTCGAAGGCCCGGCTGACCTCGCCGGGCAGGTCGGCCGCCGCGACCAGGTAGTGCAGCACGTCCCGCACGGCGATCGGCTGGACCCGGTTGCTCACCCAGCGCGGCGTGACCATCGCGGGCAACCGCTCGGTGAGGTACCGCAGCATCTCGAAGCTGGCCGAACCGGAACCGATGATCACGGCGGCTTGCAGCACAGCGGTCGGCACGCCGCTGCGCAACAACGTCTCCCCCACCTCGGCCCGCGACCGCAGGTGCTCCGACAACTTCCCGGCGGGATGCACTCCGCCGAGGTAGACGATCCGCGACACCCCGGCCTGCCGAGCGGCCCGCCCGGCACCGGCCGCCGCACGCCGGTCGAGATCGCCGTATCCCTTCTGCTGCAAGGAATGCACCAGGTAGTACAGGACATCCGCGCCGTCGCACGCCGCGCGCACCGCGTCCTCGTCGAACAGGTCCCCGCGCACCACCTCGACCTGATCGCGCCACGGAACATCGCGGAGCTTCTCCGGCGTCCGCACCAGGCACCGCACCCGGTACCCGTTGACCAGCAACTGCGGCACGAGCCGCCCGCCCACGTAACCGGTGGCCCCGGTCACCAGGCACAACTTCGACTCCCCACTCCCCATCCACACCCGGCTACCCGACTTCACCCACGGCCACGCGGCCGTCAGCACGAGAGGGAACCTTTGTGTACCGCGAGCTGCGATTCCGGGTCGAGGACTGTGCGCGGCGAGTACCGTTAACGCCCACGAATCGATGTCGCAGAGATCACCCAGGGCCTTAGGCCTGGTGGATCAGCTCGGGGTTACCGGCGAAAGTCGTGGCCGCCCAGCGGCACTCCCAGTGCGGTGCCCCCGTTCGATCCCAGAAGCCGCTACGCCTGTGATCGTCAACCCCAGCAGCAAACTTCCAAGATCTTCCAGTGAGATGCAGAGCTCGGCCGACACATCGGCGAGGGTGATGCGCTGAGCGCGGAGCGAGCGTAGAACCTTGGTCAACAACTGGGAGGCTTCGCGCCCCACGCCATCCGGCTCCGTGCTGCGGTAGCCCGAGCGCGCGAGCGCAACACACGCCGACCGGTATTGATCATCCGTCAGCATGCCCAGGTCATGGAGCCGATGCGCGAGTGCCATCGCCGAGACGTTCCAGATCGTCTTGCCTTCGATGATATCGCTCGTCAACGCTCCGAAAGGCATTCGGGAGAGAACACTGGTGCGCGGCATGAGGAAGGCGCTGGCGAACTGGTTCGCCTCATCTTCGGCATGCTGGGACGAGAGCTCGTGGCAGCCCGAGTGGAGCACTAGGTGTCCAAGTTCGTGCGCAGCGTCGAACCGTCCTCGTTCGCCAGAGGTGAGCGTGTTGAGGAAGACGAACGGACGACGACCGTGCCAGAAGGAGAACGCGTCGACCTCGACGTGGTCGATGTCCAAGGCGAACACCCTCACCCCCCGCGACTCAAGCAGGTGCACGACGTTACGCACGGGTCGTAGGTCTACGCCCCACTGAGCACGTACGACACCCGCTGCGGCCTCCGGGGACATCCCGGCCAGCGTCGGCACTGCTGATTGGGGGAGATCGAAATGCCGTTCCAACCACTGGTTGAACTCGATCGCCAGCACGGCGGAGCTGATCGCAGCGTTCCGCTTGACCGCGGCGAGCTTCTTCCGCGCGCGGAAGGAGACCGCCGCCGCGGCGAGCTCGTGCGGCTCAGGTCTGGTCAAGAACCTGACTGGAAACCCCAAAACGTCGGCTAGCACCGCAGCCGTGCTCTGGTCCGGGACGAGGTGGCCACGCTCGTAGTCACTGACACGACGCGGGGACAGGCCAGCACGACGCCCCAGCTCAGCCTGCGTAAGCCCACGGCGTTGGCGGGCCAAGGCGAGGCGTGCTGGCGATAGCATGACCCGACCATTGTCCATGCCGGGGCATCTCGCTCATCGGGTACCGGTCAACGTGCACGGACGTAAACGTCGATCTCATCAGGATCTTCCGGTCCCTCGGGCAGCACCATCGGCGCCTCGAACCGCTGAGGGGAGAACACCAGCCGCTCTTGCCAGAAGGTGATCTGTTCGCCGGGTTCGATCGGGCCCGCCAACGACACCTCGCGGTTGACCAGGATCTGATCGCCGCCTTCCGGTGCGCCTCGAACCTCCACCAGGCGCGTTACCAGCAGCCACACATCCATCGCGACCAGATCGGAAACCTCTAAACGACCGCGCCTGCCTTCTCCGCCGACGCCGAAGAAGGCCAGCTGGTCCTCCGCCGCAGCGGCCTGCGCAGAAACTCGTCCCCGTGGGTATTTGCTGCGAGGACCTTCGCGGACCATTTCATTCCCGGTGTTCTCATCACCGAGGAGTACCCCCAACGCTCTGCTCTTGTCCGGTGCGTAGACCAAAGGCACGTTGTGCGGGTCCGCGTAGCACCAGCGTGCTCCACTCACCACGTGCTCTCTAAGTGCACCAACCCGTGCGATCCAGTCCTTGAGGCCGGAGGCGGATTTCGGCTCGAAATCGTTCCTCGGCCGACGGGCTTCCACACCAGCTCTGATCGCTTCGTCGATGTAGTCCAACCTGAGCCCCAGCTCCAGAAGACGGCGCTTCGCGTCGTCGCCCGACCGCACGATCGTCTCTGCCATCAGCCCTCCCCGAGAACAGACAAACAATCCATAGCGGCAGTCGATCAGGCTTCGGAACCGCCGAACGGGGATTTACCGTTACCCGGTCCGCGACGAACGAACGGAATTCGTCGCGGACCAGGACGACGAGCCGTTCCAGAACACGCATCGGAGGCCGATCGATCACGAAACTCCGGTTGTGGTTCAGTCGTCGCTGTTATGGAGATCTACTCCGCAGTGGTCGTTGGCCTCGACCAGGTTCTCCCAGCTTCTCGTCGCCCAGGACTCTGCGGCAGACCGTTCCGGACCGGGCGACGGCGACGGCGACGGCGACGGCTAGCGTGTGACGCCGCAGCGGCGCTCGACCACGGCCCGATGCTTCGCCCGCTGGTAGCCTCGGCCGAATTCCGCTCGTGAGACGGGGTCGAGGCCATTGCGCACGGCGATCTGCCTGTTCACCCGCGACCTGCGGGTTCACGACAACCCTGTCCTCCAGCACGCCGCACAGGCCGATCGAGTGGTTCCGCTGTTCGTGCTCGACGAAGCCGTGCTCCGCCGTTCCGCCCCCAACCGCACCGCCTTCCTGCTGGACTGCCTCCGCGACCTCCGCGGTTCGCTCCGCGAACTCGGCGCCGGGCTGGTCCTCCGAGCAGGTGCTCCCGCGACCGAGGTAGCACGTCTGGTCGACGAGGTAGGCGCGACCGAGGTCCACGTGGCCGCCGACGTCAGCGCATATGCGCAGGTCCGCGAGAACAGCCTGCGCCAGGCCCTGAACGATTGCGCCCTGCTCGTCCACGACGCCGTGGTGACGGCGCAGCCACCAGGCCACCTCGCCCCGAGCGGCAAGGACCACTTCGCCGTGTTCACTCCGTATTTCCGCCGCTGGTCAGCAACGCCCCTCCGACCCATCGCGGCCACGCCGGAGGCACTGCGGATGCCGCGGATGCGCACCGGGAAGCTGCCCACCCGCGAGGAGCTCTGCCCAGGTGAGTTGTCCCCGGACCTGCCACCCGGAGGCGAAACCGCAGGCCGCGATCTCGTGCAGCGGTGGTATGCCGAAGGGGTCGCGGACTACGGCGACCTGGACGGCGGGACGACATCGCGGCTATCGCCATACCTGCACTTCGGCTGCGTGTCCCCGATCGAACTCATCGACCAGGCCGGGGACAGCGAACCGGAACGCGCGTTCGTCCGCCAACTCGCCTGGCGCGACTTCCACCACCAGGTGCTGGCAGCCCGCCCCGCCGCCGGCCACCGCGACTACCGCCCACGAGGAGACCGGTGGCGCGAAGACCCGGAGGCGTTCCAGGCCTGGTGCGAAGGCCGCACCGGCATCCCGATCGTCGACGCGGGAATGCGCCAACTCGCGACAGAAGGCTGGATGCACAACAGAACCCGCATGATCGCGGCGAGCTTCCTGGCGAAGACCCTCCACCTCGACTGGCGCCTCGGCGCCCAGCACTTCCTGAACCTCCTGGTCGACGGAGACATCGCGAACAACAACATGAACTGGCAGTGGATGGCGGGCACCGGAACCGACACCCGCCCGAACAGAGTCCTCAACCCGACCCGCCAAGCCCAGCGCTACGACCCCGAGGGCACCTACATCCGCCGCCACCTCCCAGAACTGGCCGACCTCCCGACACGAGCACTCCACAACCCGAACCACATGGACCCCGAACAGCGAGAAGCCCGCGGCTACCCACCCCCGATAGTCGACGTGGCCGAAGCGAACGCCCACTTCCGAACCGCCCGCGACCAGCGATCGTCCTCCGCGACCCGTTGATCGATTCGGGCATACTCGGCAGCACCAGCTGAGTGCGCGAGGCAGGAGCGTCCCGGTGGAAGCTGCCGATGTCCAGGATGGCCAGGCGAACAGCAGCGGCACGCCCGCGGCAACGCCGCTGCCGGTGGCACGGCAGTGGTTCACCGCGACCCGGATCGATCAGGCGATCACCCTGATCACCGAACCGCACGTGCACCCGTTCCTGCGCTCCAACACCTGGCACGTGCGCGGCCGGGGCCGCGACCTGCTGATCGACACGGGCCTCGGCGTCCAGTCACTGCGCGCCTCCCTGCCCGGTCTGGTGAGCACCGATCGCGAACCGGTCGTGGTGCTCACCCACGCCCACCCCGACCACATGGGCTCGGCCCACGAGTTCACCGAGGTCTGGGCCCACGAAGCCGAACCAGCCGCAGCCGCGGGCCGCGGCTCCCTGATGACCGGGAACCTGGCCACCCGGATCGGCATGAGCGAAGCCCTGGTGGCCGCCCTGCCACCCGTCCTCATCGATGCGATTCCCGAACCCGGCTACCAGGTCGAGAACTACGAACTCCGCCCGGCACGGGTGACAAGGACCCTCGCCGAAGCCGACGAGATCGACCTCGGCGACCGAGTCCTCCGCGTGCTCCACCTGCCCGGCCACAGCCCGGGCAGCATCGCCCTCCTCGACGAGGAGAACGGCACCCTGTTCTCCGGAGACGTCATCTACGACGAACTCCTCCTGGACGACCTCCACGGCAGCGACCCCACCGCCTACCGGGCCACGATGAACCGCCTCCGCACCCTGGAATTGAAGGTGGTGCACGCAGGCCACGAACCCAGCTTCAGCAGAACAAGACTCCACGAGCTGGCGAACACCTACCTCAACACGCGATAGGCCGAATTACCCCACACGGCTGGCCGTACACGATCGCTCGAAGGGCGCTAGAGAGCTGATCACCAGAACTGGACCATCAGCTGGTGGACACCAAGGCAGATGAGATCGACGCCAACTCGGGGTACGCGCTCCACCGGAATACGTTCACCACCCGAGCAGGCGAAGAGATCTGCGCAGAACTGCGCGAGTTGGGGTTGCGACGGAGTTTCAGCCGCAACGAGTTCCTCTTCACGACGGGAACCCCCAGCGATCACGTGCTGTTGCTCGAGCGCGGCCTGGCAAAAGTAATCCTCCCCGGAAACGGGAGAGATCTGGTCGCAGGCATCTACGGCCCTGGCGAGCTCATCGGCGAGCAAGGAGTCCTCTTCGCCGAACAACGCAGCGCTTCGGTGGAAGCGCTCATGCCGGTCGAAGCGACCCGGATTTCGGGTCGAGTGTTCCAGGACTTCCTGACGCGCAACCCGAGAATCCTGCGCGTGCTGTACTCCGTCCTCGCCGAACGCCTTCGCAAGGCTGATCACCGACAGGTGAGCCTCGCTTCCCAGGACGTCCAGACCCGGGTCGCCCGGCAACTGCTGGCGTGGGTCGAAGCGCTCGGTCAGGCCACGGATGAAGGCATCGCAATCACCGGGCTGAGCCGGAAAGACCTCTCCCAGTGCATCGGAGCGGGCGAAACCACGGTCGACTCCGTGCTGAAAGATCTCACCGCGCGCGGACTCGTGCTCACCCACTGGCGCAAGTACGTGCTGCCATCTCCTCAGCGCCTCCGCGAGCTCATCGCGAGACCTCAACGTGCGACTACCTGAAGTGATCGAGCAACCACGAGAAAATCCCTGAAACCAGGGAGATGCCCCCACACGGAGGCACGGAAACTTCGTTCAGTCACGAGCGACCCGACCCGACTGGACGGAGCGAACATTGTCCGAGCAGACCAAACCAGCGTTGATGCCCGAGCACTGCGCTGTGCTGGCAGTGGACACCATCGGATCAGGAGGCAATGCGCCGGAGCACCTCACCGGCATCCCGGTTCTGGTCCGCCGACTGGCGGAAGCCGCGCTGCACGCGGTCGGCATCAGCGGCGACGCAGCCGTCGACGAACAGTTCACCGGCGACGGATTCATGCGCACGTACCCGAGCAGGTTCCTTCCCGCGCTGGTCGACATGGTCAACGCACTGGACGGCCTCCTCACGGCGCACAACCAGTCCGCCAAACCCGAGATCAGGCTGCGGCTCGCCCTCCACGTGGGACCGCTGCCGCGAGAACGCGGCTTCTACCGTCCCAACATCGACGTCAACCGCCTGCTCGGAGCAGCCACTTTCAAACACGTCGTGGAGCACTGCCAGGCACACGTCAGCGGTGACCGGTTCACCACAGCGCTCGTTCTGTCGGAAGGTGCGCACAAGACGGTCTTCGGAGGCGACTACACCAGGTCCGTAGACCGTCACGAGTTCGCGCCGGTGCAGATCAAGCACAACGAGTTCGATGAACGTTGCTGGGTTCGCGTGGCCGGTGTGAACCCCAAGCAGATCGTCGATGCGACTGCCGGGGTTTCGCCATCGGAGACTCCCCCCACCTCGGCCGACCAGCTCGCGACCGGTTGGGGTGAGCGTTCCATCAACAACAGCGGCACAGTTCACGGCCACCAGTTGTCCGGCGACGGGAACAACATCTACGCAACGCCGAACGTCAACGTGAGCAACTACGTGGGCGGGACGAACACCGGGATCCAGGCCGGCGTCGTGAACGGAGGCATCAATCTGAACAGGGGGCAACGATGAGTCCGGCAGCGCCCCAGCCCGAACAGCACGCCGAAAGATCTGAAGAATCCGCCAACCCGGTGGATGGGCCGCAGCCCGGGTCGACAACGCCGAGCACCGCGAACAAGGCCGGGAAGACCAACAACGGCGTCCAGACCGGTACGTTCAACGGCGACTACAACGTCTACAACTGGTACTCGGGATCCCAGAAACCCCCGTTGACCGACAGCCGCGTTTCGGTCGAGGAGATAAAGCGCGCCGAACACCATTTCGTGCCCTGCCCCGGGTTCAACGAAGCAATTGCCACTCTGCAGCGCAACCACCTCATATTCCTGCGCGGCGATGGCACCGGCCGGTCGCTGGCGAGCGTACGACTCCTGGTCGAGTGCGGGGCACGCTCCATCTCGCGACTCAACGAACGACGTTCGTTCGACAGCATCCGCAGCTCCGAGCCCGAATGGCACGAAGGCTACATCTGGGAAGGGGCGGACAGGCAGTGGCAGAAGGACGTCACGGGCCTTTCCGCCCAACGCGTCGCTGAATGGGCTGCGCAGAACGGCAGCTTCGTGGTGGTAATCACCGGAAACCACGAGAATCCCGAGCTGAAGAAGTTCGAGGAAAGACTCGGCAAACCGAACCCCACGCAGGTGGCGCTGTCATTCCTCCAGTCACAGCACAAACTCGGCGAGCAGGAGGCGGAGGAAGTCCTCGACGAGGGTTTCCGAGCCAATTTGCCTTCCGACTCAGCCCCGAACGAGGCCGAATTCGTTGCCATCCGAGCGTGGGAGGCCCACTCCGGAAAGAGAGAACGGGACGAAGCCCTTGCGGACACCTCGCGCGACCTCCGCAATTCGGTGGAGAGCTGGTTCCGCGAGAAACACGGCACCATCGAGTACGCGATGATCGTCGCCATCTCCGTTTTCGAGAACCGGACCTATGACGACGTCATGGCATCTGCCGAGGACTTGGAGGAGTTGATAGCCAAGAGCGACTTCCCCGACGGAGTACGACTGGAACGCCGAAAGATATTCGAGTTCAGCAAGAGCCAGATTCTCTTCAACCTGAGTGCCTCGACCGCACGACACCGGCACGCCGACGGGCTGGACCTCTACAAGGAAACCGTCCACTTCCGGAGATCCCGGTGGGCCCAGGAAGCCTTTCGCCGAGCATGGCAGGAGTACGACCTGTTGCGACCGGTCATCGTCGATTGGATGGCCAAGCAGGCGGATCGCGAGTTCCGGTGGTACTGCGCAAAGGCGTTGCACGACGTGCTCGTCAACGTGCCGAACAGCAACCCGCTGGAACACATAAACGCCCTCGCCCGCAAGCAGTCCACCCATGCCAATGCGCTGGCCGCCGAAATCTTGGGACGCTTCGCGGACGACCCGGGCACGAAGCACCTGGTCGAACCGATGCTACGTGATTGGTGCTCAGGCGCAGAGGGCTTCCACCGCAAGTGGACGGCCGCCCTGGTCTACGCGACTGACTACGGAGTCCATCGACCTGATTTCGCTTTGGAACAGCTGGAGAAGATCGGCAAGAGCAACGCTCGCCTGCACAATGCCGTCAAGACCGGGGTCATGTCGTTGTTGGACAGGGCGGAAAACCGCACGCTCGTGCTCCAAGCACTGGTGCACTGGACCAAGCCCTTCTCTCGGCGACGCAAGGGCGGCGAGCAGCGCGACAACCTCCGAACGGTGGGCTTGGACTGCGCGCAAGCCGCTCTCGGCCTGGCTCGCGAAACGCGCTACCTCCGCTCCTTGTCCTCAGTACCGTCGGCCGAAAGGTTCGGCGATCCAGATGCGCGCTTGGTGGCCATCCTGTTCCGGCGCGTTTTCCTGGAAGAACGGACTCGACTGCACTCGTTGCGCACTCTTCTGGAACTGTGCGACTACTGCGCGGAGCATCCGACGAGTCCGGCTGCACGCGGCCTCGCACAACTCATCGCGACAGTCACCCCGGACCTACACATGAAGTCGGAACACGAACTCTTCAAAGACTGGCGGGCCGCAGTTCCAGGCGCGGCCCACAAAGTCGATCGAGCATTCGCAACGCTGCAGCTGCTGCACCAGAGGTACTCACCACGTACCGACCGCTGATCGACGGACACGGCGAAACCATCGGAGGATTTCGCGAGTGGTGGGCGCAGTAGGGTTCGAACCTACGACCCCTTGCTTGTAAGGCAAGTGCTCTTCCGCTGAGCTATGCGCCCTGGGTGGTGGCCGTCCGGGCCGGGGGCTCGGTTGATCACCGCCGACACCTTACCTCCGGGTCGGGGCGAACCGGGCACCCGGTCGGCCACCTGGTGCTCGCCGGATCAGGCCTTGAGCTCGGCCAGGGCCTTCTTCCAGACCTCCTGGTCGCGGGCCTCGCCCGGCTGGTTCGCCTCCGCGAAGCGGACGACGCCCTCGGTGTCGATCAGGAACGTGCCGCGGTTGGCCATGCCGGCCGCCTCGTTGAACACACCGTAGGCCTTGGCGACCTCACCGTGCGGCCAGAAGTCCGACAGCAGCGGGAAGGTGTAGCCCTCCTTGTCCGCCCACGCCTTCAGCGCGAACGGGGAGTCGACCGAGACGCCGAGCACCTGGACGTCGTCGTTCTGGAAATCGCTGAGGTCATCCCGGACCTGGCAGAGCTCGCCCTGGCAGATCCCGCTGAACGCGAAGGGGTAGAAGACCAGCAGGACGTTCTTCTTGCCGCGGAAATCGGCCAGCGAGACCGACTCCTTGTTGTAGTCCGGCAGCGTGAAGTCCGGCGCCTGCGCACCGACCTCGACCGTCATGAGCGAACCCTCCTGTTCGACGTGACCATGTCCTCGCCGAACCTACACCGAACAGACGAACGTGGGCACCGATGGCGGCCACCGGTGCCCACGTGCTGGACGTCCTCGACCGTCAGCGCTTGGCCTTCGCCGAGCGCAGGGCCAGCCGGGTGCCCTTCCACCCATCGCTGACGGTGACGTTGGCCGTCTGGGCCAGATTCGCCGTCGATGCCGCTTCCGTGATGTCGGCCGGGTCGACGGACCCATCCCGGCCGGTCTTCGGGGTCAGCACCCAGATGACCCCTTCGTCGGACAGCGGTGTCATGACGTCGAGAAGAGTGTCCGTCAGGTCGCCGTCGTCTTCGCGCCACCACAGCAGCACGACATCGACCACTTCGTCGGCATCTTCGTCGAGCAGATCGCTCCCGCAACGCTCCTCGATCGCGGCCCGGACATCATCATCGACATCCTCGTCCCAGCCGATTTCCTGGACAACCATCTCGGGCTCGATATCGAGCCTCTCGGCGACGTCGGCTTCGCCTTTACCGGCGTCTCCCGCGGCGACCACGGTTTGCTCACTCCTCCAATGCACCGGCGCGGCGCCGCTGGCACCGCACAGCTTTCAGATATGGCCGATAGCGAACACTGCGGACCGCCCTCGGCGCAACTGCTGACGGCACGACACGCCGCAGCAGCGGTCAGGCCATGACTGTAGACCGGTAGACCTCGCACCAACAGCCTGGTCCGCGGCGCGGCCGCTGTCGGTGCACGCATCCGTGGCCGAAATGGGGGACGATGACAGTGTTCGACATCACTGTTCGAACACCTGCCACGGCCACGAAGCAGTCGAGGAGTTCCTCTTGTCCCCGCTCAACAACGACGCCGGTGCCGTCCCCACCCAGCGGGTGCGGGTCATCCGGGACGGTCTCGCCTCCTACCTGCCGGACATCGATCCGGAGGAGACCGAGGAGTGGCTGCAGTCCTTCGACTCGGTGCTGTCCGGTCACGGGCAGCAGCGCGCGCGCTACCTGATGCTCCGGTTGCTGCAGCGCGCCCGGGAGAACGGCGTCGGCATCCCGTCGCTGACCAGCACGGACTACGTCAACAGCATCGCCACCGAGCAGGAGCCCTGGTTCCCCGGTGACGAGGAGACCGAGCGCCGCTACCGCGCCTGGATGCGGTGGAACGCTGCGGTGATGGTGCACCGGGCGCAGCGCCCGGGCGTCGGTGTGGGTGGCCACATCTCGTCGTTCGCCTCTTCGGCCAGCCTCTACGAGGTCGGGTTCAACTGGTTCTTCCGGGGCAAGGATCACCCGGGCGGGGGCGACCACCTCTACATCCAGGGCCACGCCTCCCCCGGCATCTACGCCCGCGCGTTCCTGGAGGGCCGGCTGTCGGCCGATCAGCTCGACGGGTTCCGCCAGGAGTACTCGCACGCGGGGCCGGGTGGCGGATTGCCGTCCTACCCGCACCCGCGGCTGATGCCGGACTTCTGGGAATTCCCCACCGTCTCCATGGGGCTTGGCCCGATGAACGCGATCTACCAGGCGCGGTTCAACCGCTACCTGCACGATCGCGGCATCAAGGACACCAGCCGGCAGCGGGTGTGGGCGTTCCTCGGCGACGGTGAGATGAACGAGCCGGAGTCGCGCGGGCTGCTGCAGGTCGCCGCCAACGACGGCTTGGACAACCTCACCTTCGTGATCAACTGCAACCTGCAGCAGCTGGACGGGCCGGTGCGCGGCAACGGCAAGATCATCCAGGAGCTGGAGGGCTTCTTCCGCGGCGCCGGGTGGAACGTGATCAAGGTGATCTGGGGCCGCGAGTGGGACGCGCTGCTGCACGCCGACCGCGACGGCGCGCTGGTCAACCTGATGAACACCACCCCGGACGGCGACTACCAGACCTACAAGGCCAACGACGGCGCGTTCGTCCGGGAGCACTTCTTCGGCCGCGATCCGCGCACCAAGGAGATGGTCAAGCACCTCTCCGACGACGAGATCTGGGGCCTGCGCCGCGGCGGGCACGACTACCGCAAGATCTACGCGGCGTACAAGGCGGCGACCGAGCACCACGGCCAGCCGACCGTGATCCTGGCCAAGACGATCAAGGGCTACGGCCTCGGCCCGCACTTCGAGGGCCGCAACGCCACCCACCAGATGAAGAAGCTGACCCTGGACGACCTGAAGCAGTTCCGGGACAGCCTGCGGATCCCGATCTCCGACGACCAGCTCGACCCGTACCTGCCGCCGTACTACCACCCCGGCCAGGAAGCGCCGGAACTCCAGTACCTGCAGGACCGGCGCCGGAAGCTGGGCGGCTACCTGCCGGAGCGGCGGGCCAGGGCCAAGCCGCTGGTGCTGCCCGGCGACAAGGTCTACGAGGTGATCAAGCGGGGCTCCGGCAAGCAGGAGGTCGCCACCACGATGGCGTTCGTCCGGCTGCTCAAGGACCTCGCCAAGGATCCCGCGATCGGGCCGCGGATCGTGCCGATCATCCCGGACGAGGCGCGGACCTTCGGCATGGACTCGATGTTCCCGTCGCAGAAGATCTACAACCCGCTCGGCCAGCTCTACACGCCGGTGGACTACCAGCTGATGCTGGCCTACCGGGAGAGCGACAAGGGGCAGATCCTGCACGAGGGCATCAACGAGGCCGGGTCGACCGCGTCGTTCACCGCGGCGGGCACCAGCTACGCCACGCACGGCGAGCCGATGATCCCGGTCTACATCTTCTACTCGATGTTCGGCTTCCAGCGCACCGGCGACAGCTTCTGGGCCGCCGCCGACCAGATGGCGCGCGGGTTCGTGCTCGGGGCGACCGCCGGGCGCACCACGCTGACCGGTGAGGGCCTGCAGCACGCCGACGGGCACTCCCAGCTGATCGCGGCGACGAACCCGGCGGTGGTGGCCTACGACCCGTCGTGGGCGTTCGAGGTGGCGCACATCGTCAAGGACGGCCTGCGGCGGATGTACGGCGAGGACGCCGAGAACGTCTTCTACTACCTGACCGTCTACAACGAGCCCTACCAGCAGCCCGCCGAGCCGGCCGACCTCGACGTCGACGCGCTGCTGCGCGGCCTGTACCGCTACCAGGCGGCGCCGGGCGGCACCGGGCCGAAGGCGCAGATCCTCACCTCGGGCGTGAGCATGCCGCTGGCGCTGAAGGCTCAGCAGATGCTCGCCGAGGAGTGGGGCGTGCAAGCCGATGTGTGGTCGGCGACGTCCTGGTCGCAGCTGCGCCGCGAGGCCGAGGCCGCCGACCGGCACAACCTGCTGCACCCGGAGGCGGAACCGCAGGTGCCGCACGTGACGCGGGTGCTGGCGAACGCCGAAGGGCCGGTCGTGGCGGTCAGCGACTGGATGCGCGCGGTGCCGGACCTGATCCGGCCGTGGGTGCCGGGCGAGATGGTCAGCCTCGGCGCGGACGGCTTCGGCTTCTCCGACACCCGCCCGGCCGCGCGGCGGGTGTTCCTGGTCGACGCGGAGTCCACCGTCGTCGCGACGCTGGCCGCGCTGGCGCGCGCCGGCCAGGTGGACAAGTCCAAGGTCGTCGAGGCCACCCGCCGCTACCGCCTGGACGACGTCCAGGCCGCGGGACCGCAGACCTCGGACGCCGGGCTCGCCTGATCGACGCGGGGGCATCTCCGACCGGAGGTGCCCCCGCCGTCGTCCTGGGAGTCCGCGGGTCAGACCGCGTGGAGGCCCGGGTCGCGGTCCTGGGTGATGAAGCTGGCCGCCGTCGTCGCCGGGGCGTTCGGCTTCGAGACGTACGGCAGCACCCGGTAGTCGGCGCGGACCTGCTCCGGGGTGAACTTCGTGCGCACGTAGCCGCGGCGGGCGCTGTAGAAGTGCACGTGCTCGTTGGCGGCCTTGAGCTTGTCACCGCCTTCGTTCGTGTCCGCGCCGTCGCGGCCGGAGGTGACCGAGGTGGTGGTCAGCTCCACGGCGACGGTGCGCGAGCGGGAGTCGTCGAAGTCGTCCTTGAGGTCGGCCGCCCAGTGCGAGTGCACGTCACCGGTGAGCACCACGACGTTGCGGGTGGTGCCGAAACCGGCCTTGATCCGCTGGCGCGACGCCTGGTAGCCGTCCCAGGCGTCCATCGGCAGGATCTTCGCCGGGCCCGGGTCGTGGTCCATCTGGGCGAACCAGACCTGCTGGCCGAGCACGTCCCACCGCGCCCGCGACTGGCGCAGCCCGTCCAGCAGCCACACCTCCTGGTCCTTGCCGGTGATGGTGCGCTCCGGGACCTTCAGGTCCGGGCCGTCGGGCTTGTTGCCGTCGCCGTAGGCCTGGTTGTCGCGGTACTGGCGGGTGTCGAGCATGTGGAAGTTCGCCAGCGAGCCCCACTGGCGGCGCCGGTAGAGCCGGATGCCGTCGCCCTGCGGCATCGACTCCCACCGCAGCGGCATGTTCTCGTAGTAGGCCTGGAACGCGGCGCGGCGGCGATCGAGGAACGCCTGCCCCGGCGTCTCGGACTTGTCCTCCGGGATCTCGGCGGCCCAGTTGTTCTCGATCTCGTGGTCGTCGAAGACGACCAGCCACGGCGCGGTGGCGTGCGCCAGCTGCAGGTCCGGGTCGGTCTTGTACTGGGCGTGCCGCTGCCGGTAGTTGGCCAGCGTGACGGTCTCGGGGCCCTCCACCTTGCGCACGTTCTTCGACGGGTTGTCGGCGTACTCGTACTGGTAGTCGCCCAGGTGCAGGATCAGGCCCGGCTCGTCCTCCGCCATCCGCCGGTAGGCGGTGAAGAAGCCCTCGCCGTAGTGCGCGCAGGAGGCGAAGCACATGGTCAGCGCGCCGAGCGTGCCGGGCGCCGGAGCGGTGCGGGTGCGGCCGACCGGCGAGAGCTCGCCCCGGGCGCGGAACCGGTAGAAGTACTCCGTCCCCGGCCGCAGGCCGTTGGCCTCGACGTGCACGCTGTGCGCCCACCGCGGCGAGGCCTCGGCCTGCCCGCGCTGCACGACGTTCTTGAACCGCTCATCCGTCGCGACTTCCCAGTTCACCTTGATCGCCTGGTCCGGCATGCCGCCGAGGCCGTTCTCGGCCAGCGGATCGCGGGCCAGCCGGGTCCACAGCACGACGCCGTGCGGCAGCGGCTCACCCGATGCGACACCGAGCGTGAACAGCTGGCCGGGGCGCATCGGGCGGCCGACGCCGCGGAGTTCGGAAGCTGCGGCGGGGATGGCGGGCGCGGCTGCGGCGAGCACGGCGCCGCTCAGCAGCACCGACCGGCGGGACAGGGAATTTCCGGGCACTTTCGATCCTCCCAGAGATGTGGTGGTCGGACCGATCTTCATCGGCGCGGCCGAACGGCAGAGCGCTCGCGCATGGCCGCCGGATGAACAGTGCCGTCCGGATGATCCGGACTGTCCGGGTGCCGTGAGCGGCGGTGGTCGCCGCTCACGGCAACGGCTCAGCAGGACAGCGGTTGCCCGTCGGTGAGGCGGAACTCGGCGCGGGAGTCGAGCAGCAGGGCGACCAGCGAGCGAGCCTCCTGACGCATCGGCACCACGCGCCCGCCGTCCGGGGCGGGGACGCTGCGCACGCCGTGCAGGTCGAGTTCGTCGCGCACCTCGCCGAACTGGTCGGCCGTCAGACGGTAGGCGCACGGCGGGTTCTCGTCGACCTTCTCCGGCGCGGGCGGTTCGTTGTCGGCGCCGCCGAAGTAGACCGGCCCCTGGTCGCGCAGGCCGGCCAGCCGGGCCTGCGTCGTCGCGGTCGCGATCTCGTCGCGGCGCTCGGACATCATCCGCAGCGTGGCGGTGATCCCGGCGAGCTGGGAGTCCACGCGGCGGTGGTTGTTCACCGCCGGATCCGCCTGCTCCTCCTCGGTCAGCGGGTCCACGCGGGTCTCCACCAGCAGGCCGATGGCGTTCTTGACGCCGGTGGTGTTGCGCAGGATCCGCTCCTGCCCGTCGCCGGCGACCTGCTTGATCGGCTCACCGGTCTCCGGGTCGGTCCAGATGCCGTAGACGCCGGTGGAGAACCCGATGTCCTCGACCGCGGGCCGGACGTACTCCTCGGACAGCCGCTCCGACTCCCCGTGCACGCCTTCGGCGGTGTTGAGGTTGCGGGGCCACAGCGCGAGGAAGTCCTTCACGTAGTACGGCGGTTTCGCACCGTACTCGTGCAGGTCGTGCACGACGTCGGGCTGCTCGTCGCGCAGCACCTTCGCGAGGGCCCGCGCTTCCGGCGACTTCAGCGCGAGGTGGTCGCGGTTGATGTCCACGCCGTTGGCGTTCTCGCGCGTGTCGGCGACGTTGCCGTCCGGGTTGGCGTTCGGCACGAACAGGACGCTCGTCGTGCGCAGGAACTGGCGCACCGCCGGGTCTTCGGAGAAGCCCAGGTCGCGGATGCTGCTGAGGCAGGCCTCGCGGCCGGACGGCTCGTCGCCGTGCTGCGAGCAGGTGAACAGGACGGTGGTGCGGGCCGACGGCGCGCCGACGCGGACCAGCCGCAGCGGGCGGTCCTGCGTGCTCGCGCCGATCTGCTCGATGGAGACGTTCCTGCCGGCCTCGTCAACGGCCCGCAGGAACTCCGACTCCTCCTCCGGTGTGGTCCACCGGCTGCCGTCGCTCTGCTCGAAACCCGTGGTGGGTGCAGCGGTCCGCTCCTGCGCGGACGCCATCGGCGCTGCCAGCAGAGCGCAGACCGCCAGCGGAACCACCGCGCTTCGCGCGAGACGCCCCATTTCGACCCCTTTCGGCGATTGTGATCACTGCGTATACACCATCGCCGAACATCAGGAGTCAAGCCTTGACAGCTAAGGCCTTCCGGGCGCGCTGCACGCGCGCCGTGCGGTTCCAGCTCCACCATCCGTGGATCACCAGCGCCGCGAACACCACGTAGATCGCCGCGCTGAAGTGGAGTCCCGAAGCGATCTGCAGCGGCACGCCGACCGCGTCCACGGCCAGCCACACCAGCCAGAACTCGACCAGACCGCGGCCCTGCGCCCAGAAGGCGACGAGCGTGCCGACGAAGATCCAGGCGTCCGGCCACGGGGCCCACGAGGCGTCCAGCGCGGACAGCAGCAGCGCGAACGCGGACGTGCCGATGGCCAGCGCGCCGATCAGCATCAGCCGCTCCACGCCGCTGGCCTTGCGCACCACGACGCCGTAGACGGGATCGCTGCGACGGCTCCAGGCCCACCAGCCGTAGACGGAGATCAGCAGGATCATCACCTGCCGGACGGCCAACCCGCCCAGGTGCGCCGAGGCGTAGACGGCGAACAGCAGCACCGTCGCCGAGACCTGCACCGGCCAGGTCGCCAGGGTTCTGCGCTGGGCGAGGAAGACCACGGCCAGGGCGCACAGCTGCCCGACGAGTTCCGCCCACGAGATCTGCTGGCCCAGCACGGTGATCCCGTTGCCGAGCAACCATTCCGCGACAGTCCGCACGCCCGCTCCTCCCACCGGCGACGTGCACACCGGGGTACGCGAGCAGCGCGAGGGCGCAGCCGGCTGTGGTTACAGCTCCGCCCTGGCCACCCGTGCGCTGCCTCTCATCCGGACTTTCACCGTCGGTACCGGAATTCCACCGGATCGGCCGACACCTCGTTGGGGAGGCGCCGGTTCGCGGACTTTCACCGCCGGTTCGGATTTTCACCGAGCCCCGGAGCGCACGACTTCGTTCGTTCTGCGCAACATCGTGCGCCTGTCGATCTGTTCCCGGGTGCGTACGTGTGCTGGATCACACCACTGGGCGGTGCGAAAAACGGTTGCGCGAGCGCCGGTGCGCGCTGGATCTTCCGCAGGTGACCGAACCTGCTGGACCACCTGCGCGCGGAATGAGCCGCCTCCTCGTCCTGCTGCTGTCGCTGACCTGCGGGATCAGCGTGGGCAACATCTACTTCCCGCAGGCGATCAGCCCGCTGGTCGCGGTCGGGCTCGACGTGCCGCCCGACGCCGCGGCGCTGGTCGCCACCGCCGTGCAGCTCGGTTACGCGGTCGGGATCTTCCTGCTGGTGCCGCTGGGCGACCGGGTGCCGTACCGACCGCTGATCGCGTGCTTGCTCGTCGCCACCGGACTGGGCCTGCTGACCGCCGCGATGGCTCCCGCGCTCCCGCCGCTCGTGGCCGCCAGCGCCCTGATCGGCACCACGACCGTGATCGCGCCGCTGGTCAGCCCGCTGGCCGCGGGGCTGGTCGGTGAGGAGCGGCGCGGCGCAGTCATCGGGATGCTGCTGAGCGGGTCGATCGGCGGGATGCTGCTGTCCCGCGCGTTCGGCGGCCTGCTCGGCGACTGGCTCGGCTGGCGCGCCCCGTACCTGGTGGCCGCCGTGCTCGTCCTGATCACCGCCGGGGTGCTGGCGTTCGCGGTGCCGCGCACGGCACCGCCGTCGGCGCAGCGCTACCCGGCGTTGCTCGGCGAATCGCTGCGGCTGCTGCGCACCGAACCCGAGCTGCGCCGTTCCTGCTTCTACCAGGCGATGGTGTTCGCCGGTTTCACCGCCGTCTGGACCGGCGTGGCACTGCTGCTCACCGGCCCGGCCTACCGGCTCGGGGCACCGGCGGTCGGGGCGCTCGCGGTGGTCGGCGCGGCGACCATGTTCTGCACCCCGATCGCCGGCCGGCAGGCCGATCGGCGGGGGCCGGACGCCGTCAACCTGGTGTGCATGATCGGCGCGATCGTCGCGGCCGCGGTCCTCGTCGTCGGTGCCTCCGGCGGGATCGCGGGGATGGTGGCGCTCGTGCTCGGCACGCTGCTGCTCGACGTCGCGATGCAGTCGGGCATGGTCGCCAACCAGGTGCGGATCTACGCGCTGCGCCCGGAGGTCCGCAGCAGGCTCAACACGGCCTACATGACCTGCGCGTTCCTCGGTGGCAGCGCCGGGTCGTGGCTCGGGGTGCGGGCTTTCGCGCAGTTCGGCTGGCCGGGCGTGTCCGGGCTGGTGGCGCTGCTGGCCGGGACGGCGCTGACCGGGCACCTGATCGCGATGCGGCGACTGCGATTCCGCGCGAAAGCGGCGGTGTGACCGACGCCCTCCGGACGGCCGATCGAACAGGCGTGCCCCCACCGGTAGACTCGATCAGCAGCTCGTCGAGGAGGGGGACGCCGGATGAACGACACCGATCACGCGATCCTCGCCTTCGAGCTCGAGCACTGGCAGTACCAGGGCAACAAGGAACGCGTCATCCAGGAGCGCTTCGGCTTCTCCCCGAACCGCTACTACCAGCGGCTGAACCGCCTGCTGGACGAACCCGAGGCCCTGAAGCAGCAGCCGGCCCTGGTCAAACGCCTGCTGGACCGCCGCGACGAACGCGCCGCCCGACGCCGCGCCCCGCGCGAATCCTGACGCTCCGCCGCCGAGAGCGCGTCGCAACCTGATCCTCCCGGAACGCCGGAGCCCCGCGACACCTGTGCGGTGGCGCGGGGCTCCGGGTTCTGCTGCCGCTACTGCTGAGCGCGCTCGGCGTACTGCTCCGGGGTGAGCTGGCGGTCCTGCTGGATGCGGACCAGCTCGGCCAGCAGCGGTGCCGCCTGGTCCGGTGGCAGCGCCTGGAACGCCTTCTTGATCGCCTCCGGGTCGCCCGCGCCTGTCTGCGGCGGGATCTCCGGCGCCTGCTCCTTGCCGATCACGGTGTTCACCAGGTCGACGAGCATCGCGACGATGGTGCGCGGCCCGACCTCGGTGTGCCAGCCCTGGATCTCGCCGTTCGGCCCGCGCGGGCCGAGCAGCTCGTGCTCCAGCCGCCGCAGGATCGCGTCCTGTTCCGGGTTCATCTGGTCCTCCTGGTCCTTGTTCCCGAGGTCGGCGCGGAACCGGTCCATGTCCACGTGGCCGGGGTCGATCTTGCCGGTGACGCTGGTCTCCTTGTGGCCGCGCGCGGCGTCCGCCGGACGGCCCAGGTGCTCGAGCACCGCGCGGGTCGCCTTCAGCGCCGCCGAGTACTGCTCCGGGCTCGGCCCCTGGTCGACGCCCTGGTAGTCCCACTCGAAGCCGACGTAGAGGGTGTTGCCGTCACCTCCCGGGTTCGGGCCGGACTCCTTCGCCTCGCCCGCGTGGTTCGCGCGGCCCGCCGCGATCACGTGCACCGTCCCGTCGAAGCCGATCACCGCGTGGCAGAGCGGACCGGCGAGGTCCGGACGGCCGTCGATGCACAGCTGGACGCTGGGCGCTGGGTTCTCATAAGACGCGGGCGTGGCGGTGTGGTGCTCGAGCACGCCGACCGGCGCGGGCTGCGGTCCCGAGGAGGCGGTGCGCTCCCGCCAGCCATCGGTTTCGACCACCGCCAGCCCGACCGCGCGCAACGCGTCCGCCAGCCAGACGAGGGGCAATGCCAACCTGATCACTCTCCTGGCTTGATCCGTTCCCTCATGGTGTCTCGATCGAATGCGGGCGACCACGGCCAAGTGCGTGAAAATGGTCGAGACCCACCCAACGGGTGAGCCTCGACCATCGAATGAGTTTTCCCTATTCGTGGTGCGCGGAGCCGTTCAGCGCGCCTTCCCGCTTTCTACAGCCCGCTGGTTCCGGTGTTCGGGGCGACCTGTTCCGTCGGCTCCGCGCCGTTCTTGGTGCCGTTGGGCGTGCTGAACTGCTTCTCCACGCCGGACAGCCACTTGCCCAATCGCTGCTGCATCGGCCCGATCAGGCCGCCGCCGACGCCCACCACGATCACGCCGCCGATGGTGGCCAGCACGGTGATCAGGATCGGAGTGGTCACGGTGAGCGCGATGCCCATCTGGTTCAGCGCGGCGATCACGCCGAGGGCCACGATGAAACCGAAGGTGATCTTGGCCAGCACGCCGCCCACCGGGCGGCCGCCGAGCGCGCCGCGTACCAGGTCGCCGACCACGCGGCCCACCGCGGCGGCCACCAGCACCAGCACGATCGCGACCAGCACGCGCGGCAGGAACAGGACGATCTGGTCGATCAGGTCCTTGACCGGGTTGGGGCCGAACGCGCCGAGCGCGAGCTGCAGGAAGATCAGCAGGATGAAGTAGTAGACGACCTTGATCAGCAGTCCGCCGAGGTCGACCTGCGTCTTGGCCGCCATGTCGGCCAGCCCGGCGCGCTTGAGCAGCCGGGTGAAGCCGAGCCGCACGAAGGCCACCTGGATTGCCTTCGAGACCGCCTTCGCGATCAGCCAGCCGATGAGCAGGACGACCAGGAACATGGCGAGCTTGGGAACGAATGTGGCGATGTTGGCCCACGCCTGTGCCAACCCCGTTTGCAAGGTATCCACGATTTCACCTCGGAAAAGCCTAAGGGAGACGTTTGATGGGTGATCGTTTCTGCTATTCGGCTGAGGAACAAACCGAAAGACCGCCTCGAACGGGCGATTTAGTTACTCGAATGGATTAAGACAAATCACACCGAGTCAACACCCGTGGGACTGTGAGCCCGCGCGCACCGCCGACCGGTGGCCGCACTGGGCTGATCGGCGGCGTGCGATTCTGACAGCATGAGTACCGAACGCGCAGGTGAGCGGGATAGCGGTGCGCAGCGGCAGATCTCCGCGCCCACGCTCCGCCGCCTGGAGCGCGCTTCGGGCGGGCTGGCCGGGTCGAGCGTCAGCGCGATGGAGCAGCGGCTGCCGTGGTTCCGCCGGATGCCCGCCGACCAGCGCGCCAGCGTGCTGCTGGTGACCCAGACCGGCGTGGCCAACTTCGTGGCCTGGCTGCAGGACCCGACCGAGGCGATCCGGTTGACCGCCGAGGCCTTCCGGGCCGCGCCGCGAGACCTGTCCCGCTGGGTCAGCCTCCGGCAGACCCTCGAACTGGTGCGGGTCGCCATCGACGTGTTCGAGCAGCAGCTCCCCGAACTGGCCGACGAGCAGCACGAACGCACCATGTTGACCGAGTCGATCCTGCGCTACACCCGCGAGATCGCCTTCGCCGCGGCGACCTCCTACGCGGCTGCCGCGGAGGCTCGCGGCGCGTGGGACGCGCGGCTGGAAGCGCTGGTGGTCGACGGGATCGTGCGCGGAGACGCCGAGGAATCCCTGCTGTCCCGCGCCGCGGCGCTGGGCTGGGAGCCCTCCTCGGAGGCGACCGTGCTGGTCGGCAACGCGCCGTCCGACGATCCGCCGACCATCGTCTACCAGGTGCGCAGCCGCGCCGCGCGGCTCGGCTGCCCGGTGCTGCTCGGTGTCCAGGGCACCAGGCTGGTGGTCGTCTTCGGCAGCTCCGGCGAGGAGCGCTCCGACGACGAAGCGGTGACGCGGCTGGCCGAGGCCTTCGACGAGGGTCCGGTCGTCGTCGGGCCGACCGTGTCGAACCTGGCCGAGGCGCACCGCTCGGCGGCGGACGCGATGTCCGCGCTGCGCGCCGTGGCGGCCTGGCCGACCGCGCCGCGCCCGGTCCCGGCCGGTGACCTGCTGCCCGAACGGGCGCTGGCCGGCGATCCGGAGGCCGAGCGGCAGCTGGTCGAGCGGATCGTGCTGCCGCTGGTGGACGCGGGCGGGTCGCTGATGGAGACCGTCGACACCTACCTGGAGGTCGGCGGCGTGCTGGAGAACTGCGCCCGCCAGCTCTACGTGCACCCGAACACCGTCCGGTACCGGCTGCGCAGGGTGGCGGAACTCACGGGCCGCACCCCGTCCAACGCGCGGGACGCGCACGTGCTGCGGGTGGGCCTGGCGGTCGGCAGGCTGGCCAAGGCGCGCGGCCTCTGGTGACACGGCGGTCGTGCCTGGTCCCAGGGCTTCACCGGTGGTCACCGATGAGTCACCGACCGGACACTGCCGACAACGAATCGCGGTCCGGACCAGCTGGGCTCAAGAACCGCTTGTAGACACCCCACAAGTTTGCGCGCCGGACTTCGTCCGTCTCGGCATCACTCCGATCGCACCACGCCGTGTTCAGTAGCAAGGGTGATCGCGCTTCTAGCTCCCGGACAGGGGTCGCAGACCCCGGGGATGTTCAACCCGTGGCTCGAACTGGACGGTGTCGCCGAGCGACTCGGCGCCTGGTCCGAACTGACCGGCCTGGACCTGCTCCGCCTCGGCACGACCGCCGAGGCCGAGGAGATCAAGGACACCGCGGTCACGCAGCCGCTGGTGGTCGCGCTGTCGCTGATCGCCGCCGAGGAGCTGCGCCGCCGCGTGACCGTGCCCGCGGGCACCCCGGTCGCCGGGCACTCCGTCGGCGAGCTGGCCGCGGCAGCGGTCGCGGGCGCGCTGAGCGCCGACGACGCGGTGGCGCTGGCCGCGGTCCGCGGCCGGGAGATGGCCGCGGCGTGCGCGCTGGAGCCCACCGGCATGTCCGCCGTGCTCGGCGGTGACGCCGCCGACGTCGTGACCTACCTCGAACACCTCGGGCTGGACCCGGCCAACCGCAACGGTGCAGGTCAGATCGTCGCAGCCGGACGGCTGCCCGCGCTGGAGCAGCTCGCCGCCGAACCGCCGGCCGGTGCTCGCGTCCGGCCGCTGCCGGTCGCCGGTGCCTTCCACACCCGCTTCATGGCACCCGCGCAGGAAGCCCTGGCCAAGCACGCCGAGCAGATCAGCACCACCGACGCCGAGCTGCCGCTGCTGTCCAACGCCGACGGCGCGGTGGTCACCGACGCCGCCGAGATCGTGCGCCGCCTGGTCTCCCAGGTGACCAGCCCGGTCCGCTGGGACAGCTGCATGGCGGGGCTGGCCGAGCGCGGTGTCGAGGCCGTCGTCGAGCTGCCGCCCGCGGGCACCCTCAGCGGCCTGGTGCGCCGCGAAGTCAAGGGCGTCAAGACCGTCGCTCTGAAGACCCCCGCCGACCTGGACAAGGTCGCCGAACTGCTCGGGAGCGACGAGTGACCAAGCCCCGCATCGCCCAGAACGCCACTCCGGCGGGCACCCGGCTGCTCGGTTTCGGCAGCACCCAGGGCAACCGGATCGTCACCAACGACGACCTGGCCAAGCTGGTGGACACCAACGACGAGTGGATCCGCCAGCGCGTCGGGATCATCCACCGCAGGCTCGGCGACGAGAGCCAGACCGTGGTGAGCATGGCGGTCGAGGCTGGCGCCAAGGCGGTGGCCGACGCGGGCCTGACGCCCGGCGACATCGACCAGGTGATCGTGGCCACCTGCACCATGCCGGGCGGCATCCCGAACGCCGCGGCCCAGGTCGCCGACCAGATCGGCATCAAGGCCCAGAGCGCCTTCGACGTCAACGCGGCCTGCGCCGGGTTCGTCTACGCGCTGTCGGTCGCCTCGGACGCGGTGCGCGCCGGTTCGGCCCGGAACGTGCTGGTCATCGGCTCCGAGCGGTTCCAGGAGTGGCTGGACTGGGAGGACCGCGGGAACTGCATCATCTTCGCCGACGGCGCGGGTGCGGCGGTCGTCGGTCCGGCCGAGGAGCCCGAGATCGGGCCCGGCGTGCTGGGCAGCGCGGGCGACCTGGTCGACACCATCTACCTGCGCGAGGGCAAGTACATCTACCAGGAGGGCCAGTCGGTCTTCCGGTGGGCGACCACCCAGATCGCCCCGGTCGCGGCCCGCGCGGTCGAGGCCGCCGGGCTGAAGCTGTCCGATGTGGACGTCCTGGTGCCGCACCAGGCGAACCTGCGGATCGTGGAGGCGATCGCCCGGAAGCTGCAGAGCCAGGGTGCGCGTGACGACCTCGTGGTCGCCCGTGACATCGTCTACTCCGGCAACACGTCGTCGGCATCCATCCCGCTGGCCATCGACCACATGCGAGGAGCCGGGGAGATCTCCAGCGGTGACGTGATGCTGCTCGTGGGCTTCGGAGCCGGGCTGTCGTACTCGGCCCAGGTCGCCGTCTGCCCCTGACCCCAGAACTGCCGCGGGCCGCACGCCCGCGGTGAGCAAGCAAGAACCAGGAAGGAACACCGTGTCCAACGAGGAAATCACCAAGGGTCTGGCCGGGATCGTCGAAGAGGTCGCCGGTGTCGACGCCGCCGACGTGACCGTCGACAAGTCCTTCGTCGACGACCTCGACATCGACTCCCTGTCCATGGTCGAGATCGCCGTGCAGGCCGAGGACAAGTTCGGCGTGAAGATCCCGGACGACGAGCTGGCCAACCTCAAGACCGTCGGTGATGCGGTGGACTACATCACCAAGAACGCATGACGACCGAAGTCGTCATCACCGGGCTGGGCGCGACGACGCCGCTGGGCGGCGACGTCGCGTCCACCTGGGACGGACTGCTGAACGGCGCCACCGGCATCAAGCGCCTGGAGGCGGAGTGGCTCGACCGCTTCGAGCTCCCCGCCAAGATCGGTGCGCCGCTGGCGGTGGAGCCCGCTGACGTCCTGCCGCGCGTGCAGCTGCGCCGGATGGACCGCTGCGAGGCGATCGCCGTCATCGCCGCCCGCGAGGCGTGGGCGGACGCCGGTTACGAGCTGCCGTCCGACGATTCCGAGCCGGTCGACCCGGATCGGCTCGGCGTGGCGCTGGGCACCGGCATCGGCGGTCCGCTGACCCTGCTGCAGCAGGACGACCTGCTGGAGTCCCAGGGGCTGCGGAAGGTCTCGCCGCTGACCGTGCCGATGCTGATGCCCAACGGCCCGGCCGCGATGGTCAGCCTGGACCTGCGGGCCCGCGCCGGGGTGCACTCCCCCGCGTCGGCCTGCGCGTCGGGTGCCGAAGGCCTGGCCAAGGGCTTCGAGATGATCCAGCAGGGGCACGCGGACGTCGTGGTGGCCGGTGGTGCGGAGGCCTGCATCCACCCGATCACCATCGCCGGCTTCGCCCAGGCCCGGACCCTGAGCACCCGCAACGACGACCCGGACCGGGCATCGCGCCCGTTCGACGTCGACCGCGACGGGTTCGTGATGGGCGAGGGTGCCGGCGTGATCGTGCTGGAGAGCGCCGAGCACGCCAAGGCGCGCGGCGCGCGGATCTACGCCCGGCTGGCGGGCACGGGCATCACGTCCGACGCCTACCACATCACCGGCAGCCACCCGGACGGTCGCGGCCAGGTCGGGGCGATGCGCAAGGCGCTGCTCAGCGGCGGCCTGGAGCCGTCGGACATCGGGCACGTCAACGCGCACGCGACCTCGACCGTGGTCGGTGACGTCGGCGAGGCCAACTCGGTGCGCCAGGCCATCGGCGACGGCGCCGTGGTGACCGCCCCGAAGGGCTCGCTCGGCCACCTGGTCGGCGGCGCCGGTGCGGTGGAGAGCATCGTGACGGTCCTCTCCCTGAAGCACGGTGTCATCCCGGCGACCCGGAACCTGGAGAAGCTGGACCCGAAGGTCGAGCTCGACGTGGTCGCCGACAAGCCGCGGCACGTGGAGCAGACCGCCGCGATCAACAACGCCTTCGGCTTCGGCGGGCACAACGTGGCCCTCGCCTTCGCCAAGGCCTGACCGCAGGCAACCGGAAAGCGGGCTGAGCGCGACTCAGCCCGCTTTCCACTTTTCACCGGCGTCTCGGGCACCCCCAGCCGCTCGACCGCCGTGCTCCCACACTCGCAGCGGAAGCTGTGAATCTCCGAAGCTCAAGATCGAAGCTTCCTTTGAAACCGCGATCCGACGGCGAACCTCCTTCAGGTGCGCGGATTCCAGATGCTGGTCGCAGCGGTGCGGCGGGCGTAGTCGGCGAAGTCGCGGGGCTCCCGGCCCAGCGCCCGGCGGACACCGTCGGTCAGGTGCGCGTTGCGGCCGTCGAGGATCTCGGTGAACAGGTGCTCCACCATCGACACCACCTCGGGCGGCACACCGTGCTCGGCCATCGCCGCCCGGTACTTCTCCGCCTCGATCGACGCGAACGCGACGTCCCGGCCGGTTGCGGCGGCGATCTCGCCGATCGCCTCGGCGAAGGTGAGCAGCCGCGGCCCGGTCACCTCGTACACCTGCCCCGCGTGCCCCTCCTCGGTCAGCGCGGCCACGGCGACGTCGGCGATGTCGTCGGCATCGACGAACGGCTCGCCCACCGCACCGACCGGCAGCGCGACCTCGCCCGCGCGCACCGCTTCCACCAGGAAGTCCTCGCTGAAGTTCTGCTGGAACCAGGCCGCTCGCACGACCGTCCACTCCGCACCGGACGCCCGGACGGCCGCCTCGGCCCGCTGCGCACCGGCCTCCCCGCGGCCGGACAGCAGCACCACCCGCCGGACTCCGCTGCGCACCGCCAGCTCGGTGAACTCCCGGACCACCTCGGCGGCGCCCGGAACGGCCAGATCCGGCTGGTAGGACAGGTACACCGCGTCGGTGCCCGCCAGCACCGCCGGCCAGGTGGCGGGCTCGGTCCAGTCGAACGGCGGCGTCGCCGAGCGGGAACCGGCCCGGACCGGCCACCCCGCGATCGAGAGGCGCTCGAGGACGCGGCGACCGGTCCGTCCGGTAGCGCCGAGGACGAGCACTGGCTTCTGTTCGTTGGCTGACATGCCCCCAGTCAATCCGAGCTCGACTGGACGCCCCATAGCCGAGAAACCACATCCCATAATCGATCGTCCAACCACGACACCGCTCTCCGCGACCGGCCCGAAGTCTCCGCGACCGGCCCGAAGTCTCCGCGACCGGCCCGAAGTCTCCGCGACCGGCCCGAAGTCTCCGCGACCGGCCCGAAGTCTCCGCGATTTCAATGGAAATCGGACGTCCGATTTCCATTGAAATCGCGTAGGTCGTCGGCGTGTCGGGCCCTGACACGCCGATCAGATCCGCAACTTCCATTGAAATCGGACATCCAATTTCAATGGAAGTTGCGGATCGCCCCGCCCGACACGGCATAGGCTCGCGCCGTGGACACCCTGGCCGGATTGCTGGACGGACCGCGGGCTCGCGGCGCCTTCTTGCTCCGCTCGATCCTGGAACCGCCCTGGTCGCTGCGCATTCAGGACCGCGCCCCGCTGACTCTGGTCGCGGTGGTGCGCGGATCCGCCTGGGTGCTGCCGGACGGCGGCGAACCGGCGCTGCTGGAGCCCGGCGACGTCGCGGTGGTGCGCGGCCCGGGCCACTACACCGTCGCCGACGATCCGGGCACCCCGTGGCAGGTCGTGATCCACCCGGGCCAGCGCTGCACCAGCCCGAACGGCACGCCGCTCGACGGGCTGTCCGACCTCGGCGTCCGCACCTGGGGCACCGGGCGCGCGGGCACGACGACGCTGCTCACCGGCACCTACCAGGTGGTCGGCGAGGTCAGCGACCGAGTGCTCACCGAACTGCCGGAACTCGCCGTGGTCCGGCACGAATCGCTGGACGCGCCGCTGATCGACCTTCTCGCCGCGGAGATCGGCAAGAACGTGCCGGGCCAGGAAACCGTGCTGGACCGGCTGCTCGACCTGCTGCTCATCGCCGCGCTGCGGGCCTGGTTCGCAGGCTCTCCGGATCGCACTCCGGCCTGGTACAGCGCGCAGTGCGACGAAGTCGTCGGCCAGGCCCTGCAGCTGATCCACGACACCCCGGCCGAGCAGTGGACCGTCGCCGGGCTGGCCGCGAGCTGCGGGCTGTCCCGCGCCGGTTTCGCGCGGCGGTTCACCGAGGTGGTCGGCGAGCCGCCGATGACGTACCTGACGTCCTGGCGGCTGGCGCTGGCCGCCGACCTGCTGCGGGAATCCGACGCGACGATCGGCGCGGTCGCCCGCCAGGTCGGCTACGGCAGCGCGTTCGCGCTCAGCAACGCTTTCAAGCGGCGCTTCGGCATCAGCCCGCAGGAGTACCGGCGGCACGACCAGCCGGAGTCACTCCTGGCAGGCGGCGCGCAGGGCGCTGTTCGGCAGCTTGCTGGTGTCCAGGCGCAGTGAGCGGCCCGAGTCGGTGATGACCATCGGGTACACCAGGTTCCACTCCAGGCACCGGTACGGCATGTCCGGGGGCGCGTCCTCCGGGGACTGGTGGCTCTTGAAGGTCAGCATCGCCAGCAGCGACCCGTCCGGGCCGGGATCGATCCGGTGCACCTTCATGTCGAGGTCGTCGGTGGTCCCGTAGGCCTGGTTCCACTTGGCCTCGGGCAGCTCGTCCCACTTGCTCTCGACCACTGTGGACTTCCACAGGTCGTAGTCGCGGTCGTTGATCGACCGGAAGTGGTTGTCCAGCAGCACCATGACCGCCTGCTGGTCGGGATGCCCGACAGCGCCCGGCGTGTACTCCACGCCGCCGGGGCTGGTCATCGACACGACCTCGTCCGTCGACTGGAACTTCGCCGTCGAGCTGGACCGCTCCGGCCCGCCGTAGAAGTTCTCGGCGAGCACCACGCCGCCACCGGCACCGGCCAGCAGCACGACGATCGAGACCGGCAGACCCCACTTCACCCAGGAACGCACGGCATCAAGCTTCGCACATGCCGATCAGCACCACGGGCGGTTCCGCGGCTCAGCCGACGCGGTGCAGCCAGGTGACCGGAGCGCCGTCCCCGGCGCGGCGGAACGGTTCGAGCGCGTCGTCCCACGCCGCGCCCAGCAGCTGGTCCACCCGGTGCGCGAACGCCTCCGGCCCCTTGGCGTTGGCCGCGAGGGTGCGCAACTGGTCCTCGCTGACCACGATGTCGCCGTTGGCGCTGGTGCAGGCGCGCCACAGGCCCAGGCCGGGAGCGTGGCAGAACCGCTGCCCGTCCTCCCCGGGACTGGGGTCCTCGGTGACTTCGAAGCGCAGCATCGGCCACGCGCGCAGCGCGGTGACCAAGCGTGCGCCGGTACCCGGCTCGCCTGTCCAGTTGCACTCCGCGCGGAGTTGCCCTGGGGCTGCCGGTTGGGCCGTCCAGCGGAGTTCCGTCCGGATGCCGAGTGCGCCAGAGATCGCCCACTCGACGTGCGGGCAGACCGCAGACGGCGACGAGTGGACGTAGACCACACCAGCGGTGTGGCCACGGTCGCTGCCACGGGTGCTCACTGCTGACCTCCGCTGTTCGACGAGGGACGTCTTCCCCTACGACCTCGCGAACACGACGATCAACAGATGCGGCGCCATTCTGCATCGCACGTCGCGCGCTCCGCCACCAGAACGCCGCATCCCGCCACCGGTCCGCGACGTCCCGGGTTGCGGACCACCGATCGGCGGTCACTGCTCCGATCAGGCGAAATCGCAGATCCCAGGGGTTGTCGCGAGTTCGGGCATCGCCCGACAGCAGCACAGGAACAGCGTCGAGCGAGTGGCGGATACCACTCGATCGGACGAATATTGGATCTCTTCCACAACGCCGGGGCGACCCGACTAACGTCAGGGCTCGAACAGGTGCGCGCTCACCGGGCTGCTGAACGGGAGGTCCTCATGCGACTGGTGCGGCTCGGTGCGGACCCGGCCAAGGTCGGCGCCGACATCCGGGCGGCCATCTCCGCGTGGGGAGCCGGTCCGTCGGTGCTGGGCGGGGTCGCCGTGTTCGGCTGCCGCCCGCCGGGTGCTCCCCGCCCGCTGGACGCGGTGATCGTGCTGCCGCGCGGCGTCGTCGTGGTGCTCGGCGTGGACCTGCCGGAACCGGCGCTGAAGGTGGAAGCCCCGCTGCGGACCCCGTGGACGGTGGACGGCTGGCCGATGGTGCGCGCCGAAGGTGCGGTCAACCCGGGGCTGGAGGGGCTCGAATCCGCCGCGGCGCTGGCGCGCAGCCTGCAGTCCCGCGGGCTGGAGCCGCTGCCGGTCGCCGCCGTCGTGGTCGTCGGCCCCTACGCCGGGCAGGTCACCCAGCCCACGACCGACCTGCACCGCGGGGTCCGGGTCGTCTCGCCGAACACCACGGCGATCCTCGCCGCCGCCCGCGAGCTGGCCACCTACGAGCGGTCCTGCCCGGTCGAACCCGCGCAGCAGCTGCTGCATGTGCTCGACGAGGACTGCAGGCTCAGCGCCGCCGACCTGGTCGAGGAGGGCTTCCCGGAATCGGGCGACACCGACCTGGCCACGGCGGACACGATGCTGATCCCGAAGTTCACCGAGCCGTCGGCAGTCCGCCGGTTGTCCCGCCGCACCGGGCTGATCGCGGCCGCCGCGGTGCTGGTCGTGGTGTGCGCCGCGCTGATCACCTGGCTGTCCGCGGACGGCCCGTCCGCCGACCCGCCTGCTGCTGCGCCGGTCCAGCGGGTCGACGGCGTGGAGTTCGCGCAGCGGGTGACCGACCGCGCGCAGACCTGCGGACCGCACTCCTTCGGCGACGTCCAGCGCTGGTTCGAGCAGCGGCCCTGCCGGAACCTGACGCGCGCGGTGTTCGAGACGCAGGTGTCCGGTCGGCCGGCGGCGGTGTCGATCGCGATCGTCGAGCTGCCGGACGAGCAGGCGGCGCGGGAACTCCGGGAGCTGGCCGACGCGGCGGGCACCGGCGGGGTCACCGACCTGGTGGCCGAGGGCCGGGGCTGGCCGGGCGGGCCGGACGGCTTCGACGACGCTGCCCAGGTCGTGCAGCAGAGCGGGAACGAGGTCCGGATCGCCCAGACCGT
Organism: Saccharopolyspora antimicrobica; assembly: GCF_003635025.1. Lineage (GTDB taxonomy): Bacteria > Actinomycetota > Actinomycetes > Mycobacteriales > Pseudonocardiaceae > Saccharopolyspora > Saccharopolyspora antimicrobica. The sequence continues at coordinate 845,381 of NZ_RBXX01000002.1, forward strand.
CTGGCGGCACCGCGCCTCCGCCCCGGACGACGTGAGCCTGCGCGCGCTGGCCGAACGCGCCCTGCGCCTGGCCCCGCGCGCCTGACCAGCATCACCCCGCGAGTTGTCGATTTCGCACGAAATTGACGCGGGCTAAGGGTGTTCGGGTTCTCGGCTTGGTTCCTGCGGTTTTGCCTGTTCGGGGATGCTCGCGGCGGGGAAGACGCGGCGCGGCGGTTTCGTGAAGTACGGCCTGCCCAGCCGGTCCAGGAAGAATCCCGGCGCGAACAGCGGCACCACCGCGGACAGCGCGGCTGCGGTCACGCCCGCGCGCAGCACGTCGCGCGGCAGCAGGACCGCTCGCCGGTCGACGAACCGGCTGCTGGTCAGCGCCGCCAGCCACAGCACGACCACGAAGGACACCATCGTCGTCACGGCCAGCAGCATCGCGGGCTGGTAGCCGAGGCGTTCCGCGCCGATCATCACCGCGATCCAGCCGAGCAGCGCGGGGAGCTGACCGCGCTCGGTGGTCGCCGCCCACAGCAGCCCGCCGAGCACCGCCAGGCCACCGCCACCGCTCTGCCACACCTCCGACAGGCGCTCGGACCACTCGCCGGTGGTCAGGCCGAGACGCGACGCGAAGTGGGCAAGGACGTCCAGCGCGCTCGGCCTGTCCCGCGAGACCAGGAGCTGCCCGAGGATCCAGCCCAGCGCCCACAGCGACACCGCGAACGCCAGCACCTGCTGCCACCGGGGACGATCCATCGCTGCTCGGTACAACCGCGCCAGTTCCCGTTGTCGCGCTTGCACATCCACCCCTGTCGTCGATGTCGGCGGCGGTACCGATAGTCGGTCAGCGGCGGATGGGAGGACTGGGATTGGTCAGATCAGGGGCGTGTCCGGATCGCGGAGCGTGATCAGCTCCAGAAGGTGCCCGGGCCGGTCGCGCAGATCCCGTCGCCGGTGCAGGCGGGTGGCAGCGGGCGCACCGCGGAGCCGTCGACCAGCCACTGTCCGCGGCCGCCGGTGGAGATCAGGAACCTGCCCAGCGGATCCGCGGACATCCGGACGGTGCCGACGGCCAGCTCCGGTGTCCGGAAGGGCACCCCGGCACCGATCTTGCGACCGCTCTCCGCGGCGTAGGTGGCCACCCGCGCCTGCCCGGCACCGCAGGCCGGTGGCTCCAGCGCGGCTATGTCGCGACCGGACCAGGTGATCGCCACCGGGCCGCAGTCGTCGGACTCCGCTTCGACGCGCCCGGCCAGCGATGTCGCATCGCGGGCGAGCACCAGCACCGACGCCTGGTCGCGGCCCGGCTCGGCCGCCAGCAGCGCCAGCTGGCCGTCGTCGGACAGCGCGAGGTCGTCCACCCGCATCCCGGCCGGGAGCGCGATGCGCTGCTGCTGCCCACCGCGCAGCAGGACGACGGAATCGGCGTCCCGGTAGGCGATCCGGCCGCCGCCGGCGGCCAGCAGCCGGAGGTCGCCGGCCGGCCCCGGCAGCACCTGCTGAGCGCCGTCGGCCGCGATCTCGACGAGCTGCCTCCCGTCCGCTGTGGACGTCGCCGCCAGCACTCGGTTCCGGTCGGTGGTCAGCACCTCCGGGTCCGCGCCGGGGACGTCGGCGAGCACGCCGTTCTGCTGCCCGGAGAAGATGTCGAAGGAGGCGATCACACCGGGTTCGAGCGTCGCCAGGTAGCTGTTGGGCTGCGCGCTGACCGGAGTGGGCTGCTGCTGACCGGGCATCACCACCAACGCCACGACCAGCGCTACCGCCGCCACCGCCACCGCGCCGATCGCGGCGAACAGCGGGCGCCGCCGGGGCGCCTTCTTCCGCCGGCTTCCCGCCAGCAGCTTGGGCAGCGCGTCAGGGCTCGGCTCGACGTCGTCCACCATCCGGTGCAGCTGCGCGCGCACCATCTCCACGTCCCACGTGCTGTTGCCGTCCTTCACACCCGCTCCCCCAGCAGCTCGGACAGTCGCGAGATCCCCCGCGAGCAGTACGACTTCACCGCCCCCTGGCTGCATCCCATCACCTCGGCGGTGCGGATTTCGCTGAGGTCGGCGTAGTAGCGCAGCACCACGGCCTCCCGCTGCCTGCGCGGCAGCTTCGCGAGCGCGACCTTGAGCACCGCTCGGTCGACGCCGCGGCCGGTGTCGTCGGGCTGGCTGTCCTCGGTGGCCAGCTTGGGCTGGTACTTCTTGGCCACCATCCGCCGCCGCAGCATCGAGCGGGCCCGGTTGAGCACCGCCTGCCGGAGGAACGCCAGCGCCTTGTCGGGATCGCGCAGCCTGGTGCGCGAGTCGAACACCCGCACGTAGGCGTCCTGCACGATGTCCTCCGCGGCGGCCCGGTCGTCCACCAGCAGAACGGCGATGCGCAGCAGCTGCTTGTAGTGCTCCTGGTAGAGGTCGGTGAGCTTGCTCGTCAGTTCATCCATGGCCGCCAGCCCGTCGCCCGGCCAGGCGGTCACGGGCAATGCGATCGACACCGTCACATCTCTGCACGACGCGCAAGACCCCCTCCGTGGTTGCGGCCGGATTTCACTCGTTATCGATCGGTGCCACCCAGCCGGCGGCGGAGTTTACCGATCCAGTCCACGAAGATCATCTCTTGGCGCTTTTTGCGCAGGTACCCGCACCCGGATGGATCACGCCGGCTCGGCCGCGCCGCACTACCGTCTACCGCAGCCGGCCCAAGAGCCCGGGGAGGGCAGGATGCAGTTCGGCGTCGCCGCGTTCATCACCGACGAGGGCATCGGTCCGGCCGATCTCGGCCGCGCGCTGGAGGAGCGGGATCTCGACGCGCTGTTCGCCGCCGACCACACGCACATCCCGGCGAGCCTGAGTCCTACGCCGCGGCAGGCGTCGACCGGCCCCTGTTCCTGCTGCCCGACCTCGACCGCGACGAACCCTGGCGAGCTCGCCACCCGCCTGCGCTGAGCGCGTATTGCCCGCAACATTCCACCGCGAGCCGTGGCGATCTCGATGCCGAAAGGCTGTACGGCGTCCGTCTCCGAAGGCAGTGCGGTCTGCCCGCGGCTGTGCCCCCGCAGCCCTTGTCGCACCGCTGACCGGGGACGACGGTGTAAAGCCCCGGACTGGGCAGCGGAATCGACTGGTGGGACACCGGCCTGCTGCAGATGATCTACAACGACCTCGACAACCTGCAGATCTCGTGCCCAGGGCACAACCAGATCAAAGGCGATGATGCCGCTTTCGACGCGCACATGGCGATGCGCTTGTCCGCCGTCCTCAATCCCCACGGCAACTGATCGGCTGCTCAGCGCGAGCACGAAGGTCACTCGCTTCAGCACCGGCTGAGCGGAGGGCCATCGGGCCGATTTCCTTCCGCTCCGCGACCGAGGAACGCCGGGCCAGCTCGACCCGCCGCAGACCGGTCCCGCCGCAACAGCACCTGCGGGCCATAGCAGCCGACGAGTGCCCTCGGTCCGCCCCCGCGGCGTCAGGTAGCCGCTGCGCAGCGCCTTCTCCGGACGATCACCTCGTGCTCACCAGGTCGCCCCCCTGCGCTGAGCGCGTCTTACATCCTGGTTACTTCCCGGCCACGGGCTGGACATTCCGCAGTTGCGCGCCGATCCTCGTCTCTGCTGCGCACGTGTCGTCTCGCGCAGTTCGCAACCCGCAGGAATGGAGTCCGAGGACGGTGTCAACGAACACGGCGCCGAGCGGTGGGACAGCTCGGAAACGCAAGATGACTCCCAAGGAGATCGCCATCTGGGTGCTGGTGGCGATCGTCGGCGCGGTCGCCTGGGGCGTCATCGCGCTCGGCCGCGGCGAGGAGATCTCCGCGGCCTGGCTGGTCTTCGCGGCCCTGGCGTCTTACGCCATCGGTTACCGCTTCTATGCGCGCTTCCTCACCTACAAGGTGCTCAAGGCCGATGACACCCGCGCGACTCCGGCCGAGCGGCTGAACAACGGCACCGACTTCCAGCCCACCGACCGCCGGGTGCTGTTCGGGCACCACTTCGCCGCGATCGCCGGGGCCGGACCGCTGGTCGGCCCGGTGCTGGCCGCGCAGATGGGTTACCTGCCGGGCACCATCTGGATCATCGTCGGCGTCATCTTCGCAGGTGCGGTGCAGGACATGGTGGTGCTGTTCTTCTCCACCCGCCGCAACGGCCGCAGCCTCGGGCAGATGGCCCGCGAGGAGATCGGTCCGGTGGGCGGCGTCGCGGCGCTGATCGCGGTGCTGGCCATCATGATCATCCTGCTGGCGGTGCTGGCGCTGGTCGTGGTCGGCGCGCTGAAGGGTTCGCCGTGGGGCACCTTCTCCATCGGCATGACCATCCCGATCGCCCTGTTCATGGGCTTCTACCTGCGATACCTGCGGCCGGGCAAGATCGTCGAGACCTCGGTCATCGGCGTGGCGCTGCTGATGCTGAGCATCGTCGCGGGCAGCTGGGTGGCCAACTCCGCGCTGGCCGGGTTCTTCACCCTCTCCGGCAACCAGCTGACCTTCGCGCTGATCATCTACGGCTTCATCGCCTCGGTGCTGCCGGTGTGGATGCTGCTGGCGCCGCGCGACTACCTGAGCACGTTCATGAAGGTCGGCGTCGTGGTGATGCTGGCGGTCTCGCTGCTGATCGCGCTGCCGGTGATGAAGACGCAGGCGATCACCGAGTTCGCGCTCAACGGCCAGGGCCCGGTGTTCTCCGGTTCGCTGTTCCCGTTCGTGTTCATCACGATCGCCTGCGGTGCGCTCTCCGGCTTCCACGCGCTGGTTTCCTCGGGCACCACGCCGAAGATGCTGGAGAAGGAGTCGCAGGTCCGCGTCATCGGCTACGGCGGCATGCTCACCGAGTCGTTCGTGGCGATCATGGCGCTGGCCGCGGCGTGCATCATCGACCCCGGCCTGTACTTCGCGATGAACATGCCCGCGACCGCGCTCGGCGACACGCTGGAGTCGGCGTCGCAGGCGGTGGCCGGCATCGGCTTCCAGATCACGCCGGAGCAGCTCGCGGCGGCCGCGGCCTCCGTGGAGGAGGAAACGCTGGTCGGCCGCAGCGGCGGCGCACCCACCCTGGCCGTCGGCCTGGCAGAGGTGTTCTCGCAGGTGCTCGGCGGGGACGCGATGAAGGCGTTCTGGTACCACTTCGCGGTGATGTTCGAGGCGCTGTTCATCCTGACCACTGTGGACGCCGGTACCCGCGTCGGCCGGTTCATGCTGCAGGACACCGTGGGCAACGTCTGGAAGCGCTTCGGCGACGTGAGCTGGAAGCCGGGCAACTGGATCGCCAGCGCGGTGATCGTCGGCGCCTGGGGCTACTTCCTGTGGGCCGGCGTGAACGACCCGCTGGGCGGCATCAACCAGCTGTTCCCGCTGTTCGGCATCGCCAACCAGCTGCTGGCGGCGGTGGCGCTGGCGGTGGCGACCACGCTGTTGATCAAGTCGGGCCGGGCCAAGTACGCCTGGGTGACCTTGATCCCGCTGGCCTGGGACGTGGCGGTGACGCTGACGGCGAGCTGGCAGAAGATCTTCTCCGCGGACCCGTCGATCGGCTTCTTCGCCCAGCGCGCGGCCTACCAGGCGGCGCTGGCCGCGGGCGAGACGAGCAAGGGCACCGCGCACAGCGTGGAGGACATGCAGCGGGTCGTGGTCAACTCCACGGTCACCGGCGTGCTGAGCATCCTGTTCGCGGTGCTGATCGTGATCGTGCTGGTGGACGCGGTCCGCGTCTGGATCAAGGCGCTGCGGACCACCGAACCGCTGCCCAGCACCGAGGCCCCGTACGTCGAGTCGAAGCTGTTCGCCCCGTCCGGCCTGGTCCCGACGGCCGAGGAGCGCCGCATCCAGAAGGAACTGGAAGCGGAGAAGGCCGGAGCGAGCACGTGACGACGACGGTCCTGACCAGGCTGCGCGGCACCGCCCGCGCGGCCTGGCAGATCGTGCGCGGTGTGGTCGGCGAGAACGCCTACGAGCGCTACCTCGCCCACCACCACCGCAACCACCCGGGCGAAGAACCGCTGGGAGAGCGGGAGTTCTGGCGCCGCCACGTCGACAGCCAGGACGCCCGCCCGGGCTCCCGCTGCTGCTGAGGCGGAACTGCTGAGGGGCACTCGCGAGTGCCCCTCAGCTCGTTCTACCGGAGGTCTTCGGTGGCCAGGCGCAGGGCCAGGCCGCCGAAGAGGACACCGGCGGCTCTGTCCAGCCAGCGCTGGATCCCGGGCCGGCGGACCAGGAGGTTCGACAGGCCTCCGGAAGCCAGGCCGACCGCGGCGTCCACGCAGATCCCCACCGCGAGCAGCACGCCGCCGAGGGCCAGCAGCTGCACCGGGACCGGCCAGGCCGCGTCGGTCGAGACGAACTGCGGGACGAACGCCAGGTAGAACAGGATCACCTTGGGGTTGGAGACGTTGGTCAGCACCGCCAGGGCGTAGATCCGGCCCATCGACCTCGACGGCGCTGCGCGCACGTCCGGCAGCACCGATGAGCGCAACGACTGGACCGCCAGGTAGAGCAGGAACGCGATCCCGGCGATCCGGACCACTTCCAGCGCGGCGGGCACCGCCTGGAATACGGCGGTCAGGCCGAGCGCGGCTGCGACGGTGTGCACGAGCACGCCGGTGGACATGCCGACCGCGGCCACCACTCCGCCGCGCGGCCCGGAGGAGATTCCGTTGGCCAGGATGAACATCATGTCCGGGCCCGGCACCAGCGAGATCACCGCTGCCGCGCCGATGAACGCCAACACGATTCCGAGATCCACGTCAGTCCCCGATCCGCTGGGCCGACGATGAGGTTCGCGTCAGTTGGGGCTTCCTTTCCAGCACCGGCACCCGAGGTGCCGCCATCCCGACTTGGGATGCCCCGGAAGCGTACGACTCGCAGCACCGCGCGCATCCCGATTTTCGCCGCCCGTCCCGGGAGCGGACCGGCGCCGGGCGGAAAACCGGTTTCGGGGTGGTGCGCCCGGCTGGATAATCCGGGGAATGGAGTTCAGTGGGTTTGACTCGCGCGGGTACCGGACCGTTGATGTGCGCACCGGCTACGGGGAGTGGGTCGGCAAGTACGAGGACACCGTCGAGGACGTCATGGACCTCGCGCTGCTGGAGCGGTTGCGGGAGCCGGAGTGGAGCACCGTCGGACGGGCCGCCGATCTCGGCTGCGGGACCGGGCGGACCGGGCAGTGGTTGCGAGGCAAGGGAGTTCCGGCGATCGACGGTGTCGACCTGACCCCGGAGATGCTGGCGCTCGCCGAGCGGCGCGGGGCGCACGACAGCCTCACCGAGGCCGACGTCACCAGCACCGGGCTGGACGCGGGCACCTACGACCTGGTGATCTCCTCGCTGGTGGACGAGCACCTCGACGACCTGGCGCCCTTCTACCGGGAGGCGTGGCGGATCGCCGCGCCGAAGGCCGCGTTCGTGCTGGTCGCGTTCCACCCGCACTTCATCATGACCTCCGGCATGCCCACGCACTTCACCAACGACGCCGGGGAGTCGGTGGCGATCACCACCAACGTGCACCTGATCAGCGACCACGTCACCGCCGCTGTGGCGGCCGGCTGGCGGCTGGCCGAGCTGCACGAGGGCCTGATCGACGACGCCTGGCTCGCGGTGAAGCCCAAGTGGGCCCGCTTCCGCAACCACCCGATCTCCGCCGCCTACGTCTGGCGCAAGGACGGCTGAGGCCCTGCCCCGGGAATGGTTGCTCGGGGCGGGGCGTTCCCCGGGAATGGCCATCTCACTCGGCAAGCTCGGAGTCTGGCAGATCTTCACGGAGCTGAACCCGGATCTGGCGGTGGAGCTCGAAGGGCTCGGCTACGGGACCATTTGGATCGGCGGCGCACCCGGGGATCTCCGCCTCGCCGAACAGCTGCTCGACGCCACCCGCGAGATCACCGTCGCCACCGGCATCGTGAACATCTGGAAGTACGACGCGACGACCGTCGCCGATGCGTTCCACCGGGTCGACGCCAAGCACCCGGGCCGCTTCGTGCTGGGCATCGGCGCCGGTCACCGCGAGATGAACGACGACTACCGGAAGCCGTACCAGGCGCTGGTCGACTACCTCGACGCGCTGGACGCCGCGGGCGTCCCGCAGTCGCAGCGGGTGCTCGCCGCTCTCGGCCCGAAGGTGCTCGAACTCGCGCGCGACCGCGCGGCCGGTGCGCACCCGTACCTGACCACGCCCGAGCACACCCGGCACGCCGGGGAGATCCTCGGCGACGCGCTGCTCGCACCGGAGCAGAAGGTCGTCGTCGACACCGACCCGCAGCGCGCTCGGGAGGCCGGTCGCGACATCGTCGGCAGGTACCTGCAGCTGTCCAACTACACCCGCAACCTGCGGCGCCACGGATTCACCGCGGAAGACGTCACGCCGCCGGGAACCGACCGGCTCGTCGACGCACTGGCCCTGCACGGGGCACCGGAGCAGATCGCCGAAGGCATCGGTGCGCATCTCCGGTCGGGCGCCGACCACGTGGCGATCCAGGTCCTCGGCGACCTGCTGCCCGGCTACCGCGCCTTGGCCGCGGCGCTCCGCTGAGGCCGTTCTGCCCTGCCGGCGGGGCAGGACTCGTCAGGTGCGGGGCCGGTGAGCCCGGACGTCCACCGGGCGTCCGTCGGGATCGCGAGCGGTCATCGTCCACTGCGCGGGCAGTTCCTCGATCTGCCCCACCTGCCACCCGGCATCCACGATCCGTTCGCGGACCTCGCGCAGCTGCGCGAGCGTCGCCACCCGCAGGCCCCAGCCCGCTTGGTCCAGGGGATCGAGTTCGGTGCTGGGAGCGGTGTCGGTTTCGACGATCATCAGGTGGTCGGCGCCGCCGACGTCGAGGACCGCGATCCGCGGATCGGTGGAGGTGGCGGCGCGCCCGAAGGCGAACGTCGCTCCGAGCAGCTCCGTGTAGTAGCCGACGAGCCGGTCGAGATCGGTCGTGGACAGGGTCAGGTGGTTGATTCCGAGGAGATCGGGCATGATCTCCCGACCGTACCGCAGCCACCGGGCCCAGCGGCCGAATTCTCCGAGCGCCAACGGATTCCTGCTTCCTGGGCCGCTGAGTCCGATGTGGACTTCGCGACGCCGGGAACGGTTCCGCGACCACGTCCGGCCCGAGCCGGCCTTTCTCCGGCATTCACCGGAACGAACGGCCGGAGCCGCGAGATCGACCCGGGGGGATCTCGCGGCTCCGGCCGCGGTCATCAGGCATTCTCGGCCTGCGGTCGCTTGAGGCTGTCGGAGAGCTTGAGCCAGACGACACCGGCGATGATCACTGTCAGCCAGAGGGCCTTGACCGGTGTGAATGTCTCGTCGAAGAAGACCGGCCCCAGCAGTGCGGCTCCAACTGCGCCGATCCCGGCCCAGACGGCGTAACCGATGCCCACGTCGATGGTGCGCAGGGCGAGGCTGAGGGCGAAGAGCGTCAGGAGGAAGAAGACGACCGCCACGACCGAGTAGGAGAGCACGGTGAATCCCTGGCTGCCTCCAACGGCGAGGGCGTAGCCGATCTCGAAGACTCCGGCCAGGAGGAGCATGAGCCAGGCACGGGTCCGGCTGCGGGCGGTGGCGGTGGCGGTCGGGGCGGCGACGCTGGCGGTGGCGGTGGCAGTCATGGGAGTTCCTTCTTCGTGATCGATTACGGCGAGCTGCTTCGGTGCGTGGGTGTCCCGGGCCATCACGCCGCTCCGCTGAGCTGGAGGCCGACGACGCCGACGATGACGGCGGCGATGCCGAGGAGCTTGCGCCAGTCGAGTCGCTGGCCGAACAGGAGCGCGCCGAGGACGACGATCCCGACACCGGCCGCGGAGGTCCAGATCGCGTAGCCGACGCCGACGTCGAAGGTCAGCAGGGCCAGGCTGAGGAAGTAGGTGGCGATGCCACCGCTGACCAGCGTGGCCGCGGTCCAGACGGGCTTGGTGAAGCCTTGGGCCTTGCCCGCGGCGATGGCGACGGAGATCTCGAAGGCGACGGCGACGGCGAGGTAGAACCACTGCATGACGAATGTCCTTTCGGTGAAACGAGTTACGAGTTGGTGGTGAGGTCGGGGTGGTGCAGGGCCCGATATCGGGCGAACGGGGTCAGGCCGCGGTCCACGGCGAGGTGGCCAGCCGTCTTCGCGAGGAGCAGCCGGTCTGCTTCGCGATAGCCGGCCCGGTAGTCGAAGCCCCACTCGGCGGCGTCGTCGCGTCCTACCGCGAAGTGGACGGCGGCGATGCCGTGCGCAGCGGCAACGCGGTAGCACAGGCCGCACGGTTCTCCCGTGGCCAGCAGGGTGAGGCCTTCGAGACCACGGGTCCGGGCCGCCTCGCGCATGGCGACGATCTCCGCGTGCGCAGTGCGATCACCGGTCTCGCGGACGAGGTTCACGCCGGGTTCGGAAACCCACCCGTCGTCGCCGACGAGCAGTCCGACGAAGGGAATCCCGCCCGACTCGACGTGGCTGATGCAGATCTCCACGGCTTCGGCCATCAGCGCCGCGAGCCGGGTCGTCCCCGCGTTCATGCCGCGAACGCTTCGTGCAGCGCCCGGCGGATCACGCCTTCATCGGCGACGCCCTGGATGCGCCGGTCGCCGATGATGATCGTGGGCACGACGGTGATGTCCAGGCGTTCCGACTCGGCCAGCTCCTGCCGGTGCCGCTCGGCGTACTCCGCATCGTCGAGAGCTGCGGTGTAGGCGACCGGGTCGAGCCCGGCTTCCCCGGCCAGCCGGGCCAGGACCTCGCGGTTCCCGATGTCGAGGTCCTCGCGGAAGAACGCCGTCATGATGCGGCGGTGGTACGCGTCGGCCCGCCCCTGGTCCAGGGCGTACTGTGCACCGCGGAAGGCCAGCTCGGTGTACGGCTGCGGAGAGACGCTCGGCAGTTGCACCGGCACGTCGTGGCGGCGTGCCATCGGGTAGACGACTCGACGCCAGATGTCGGGCAGATAGGGATCCTCCGGTCTGAGAGTCGGCGCTGGACGGGGACGGAGTTCGTGGGCGTGGTGGACGACCTCGACGTCGGGCAGGTCGGCGATCGCGCGCTCGATCACCTCGTCGGCGATCAGGCAGAACGGGCAGACGTAGTCCGACCAGATGTGGATCTGAGCGGTCATGGCGAACCTCCGGTTTTCTCGGATTCCCTGCTGCGTTGACTCCTAGATGGTGAAACCTCACACCGGTGTCAACTGCAAGAAGTGCGAGGATGGGAGTCGGCGACAAGTCCCAGGAGGTTTCATGCGCATCGGTGAGCTGGCGGATGCCAGTGGCGTCAGCACCCGGTCCCTGCGGTACTACGAGCAGCAGGGACTCATCCGGTCCGAGCGCACGCCCGGCGGATGGCGCGACTTCGACAGCTCCATGGTCGAGCGGGTCGTCATGATCCAGCACCTGTTCGCAGCCGGCCTGAGCAGCAGCACCGTCGACGAGGTGCTGCCCTGCCTGGAAGCCCCGCTCGATGAGCGAAACGGCGTCATGGAAGAGCTGTTCGCCCAGGAAGCCGAACGTCTCGCAGCCAAGCGGCGCGACATCGATCGCGAGATCGACACCTTGCAGGCGCTCCGCAGCGACACGGCCCTGCCCGACGCGGTCCGCTGATCGACGAGCAGGCCCCCAGCCGCTGATCAGTCCGATGTGGAGAGTTCGCCGAGGAAGACCGCTATGCCGTCGAGAACTCGCTGCAGGCCGAAGTCGAACCAGCCCTCGACCGGGTCCGGGCCGGGGAAGTCGTCGACCGCGAGCTCGGTCAGCCACGGGTACCAGCCCGAGTCGACCAGCCCGGCGAACCGGCCGGATCTGGCCTTGGACCACCAGGTCTCGGACCGCACACCGGTGTCCCGCACCGCCTGCGACTCCGCGGCCACCAGCAGCGCCATGCCCTGCACGTAGCCGCTCACCAGCAGGTACGTGGACAGCGCCGCGCGGTGGTCGAGGCCGCGTCCGGACAGCGCCGCCAGCGACCGGTCGACGGCGGCCAGCACCGCACCGCCCAGCGGCGGGCGGGTGCTCGCCAGCACCGGCAGCACCCACGGATGCCGCTGGTAGAGCTGCCATTCCTGGCGGGCCTCGTGTTCCAGCTGCGCCCGCCAGCCGCCGGAACGCTCCGGTGGTGACTGCTCGGCGAGCACGGCGTCCACCATCGCCGTGACCAGCTCGTCCTTGCTCCGCACGTGGCGGTACAACGTCATCGCGGCGATTCCGAGCAGCGCGGCGACGCGCTGCATCGACACCGCGGGCATCCCCTCCGCATCGGCGAGCCGGATCGCGGCCCGCAGAACTCCGGCTCGGTTGATCTCGGCCGCCCGGGTCCTGGCCGCCGAGCGCCGGTTGATCGCGACGCCGTCCTTGCGCGCCCGGTACGCCCGCGCCTGGCAGGCCCGCCCGCAGTAGCGGCGGGGCCTGCCCCGGCTCGCGACCGGCAGTTCGGCACCGCACTGGGCGCACCGCATCCGAACCTCTTTTCGTCACAACCCGTTCCGTGACGAAACTACTCGGAACCGGCACGTTGCGCCGCAATCCTGGTGAACCGGAACACCCGTACGACGACGGAGAAGCCATGATTGCCAACGGACTGCTCGTCCGAACTGCCGAGCCCTCGGAGCTGGACCGGATCGCCCCCGCCTACGCGGCCGCCTTCGCCGACGAAGCGGTCGTCGACTGGGTCATGCCGGACACCACCGGGGTCGATCTCGCCGAGTTCTTCCGCCCGTCGGTCAGCAGCGCCCTGCACGAGGAGGAAGTGCTGGTCGCCGAACACCTGGACGGCACCATCGCGGGCCTGTCGATCTGGTCGGAGACGATGTCGGCCACCCGCCTCCGCAGCGCGGCCGCGGAGATCGCGAACGCCACCGAACCGGCTCTCCAGCGCACCGCCACCGTCCTCGGGCTCATCGCCGGGCACCACCCGGAGAAACCGCACCTCTACCTGTCGGCGATGGCGGTGGTACCCGAATTCCGCGGAAGTGGCGCGGGAACCGCGATGCTGCGCCACCGGCTCGCCGCGGCCGACGCCGATCGCCTGCCCGCCTACCTCGAAGCCAGCACGCAGCGCAGCACGCACCTCTACGCCCGCCACGGATTCCGCCCGGTCGGAACACCGATCGAGCTCCCCGGCAACGGCCCTCGGCTCCAACCCATGTGGCGCGATCCGGTGTGCGGCTGAGCCTGGGATGATGCCCACCGATGAGGCGGGCTCGGGTGTTGCGGTTGCCAGTTGTCTTCTTCGCGCTGGTCTTCGCGCTCAGCGTGCCCTTCTGGCTGGCCGGTGAGGTTTCCGGCGCTCAGCTGCCCGCGGGGCTCCCGATCAGCGCGCTGCAGGTCGTGATCCCGGTCGTGGCCGCCGTGCTGCTGATCCGCCTGAGCGGCGGAAACGTGCGACGGTTCCTGCGCGGGGTCTTCGACGCGAAGAAGATCCCGCTCCTCTGGTACCTGCCCGCGCTGCTGCTGATGCCCGCCATCACGTTGCTCTCGCACGGCCTGGCCGGGCAACCGCTCCCCCAGCCGCCGATCACCTCGGTGCTGGTCTACTTCGCGCTCTACGTCGTGGCCGCGTGCGCCGAGGAAGCCGGCTGGACCGCCTACGCCACCGACCCCGTCCAGCGGCGATGCGGCGCGCTCGGCGCCGGCGTGCTCATCGGCGTCGTGTGGGCGGCCTGGCACGTCGTGCCGTACTTCCAGCTGCACGGGCCGGTCTGGGTGCTCTGGCAGTCGCTGTTCACCATCGCCGCGCGGGTCATCATCGTCTGGCTGCACAACAACACCGGCCGCAGCACTTTCGTCGCCGTGCTGTTCCACGCGATGATCAACGTCTGCTACTCGGTCTCGGCCGACGCCGGCGTGTACGACCCGATGCCCGTCGGCGCGGTCACTCTCGGCGCAGCCGCGCTGATCGTGCTGGCGTGGAGCCCGAAAACCCTCGCTCGGCCGCGGTTTCCCGCACTCCGGCGCAGCTGAAGCGGGTGGCCGTCGGCCAGCACCTCACCGGTTGTTCAACGGGCGCGAGCAACCCCGGGGCGCCCCCGCACGTCTCCCTCGTGTGATGAGTGACAGCGGGATGTTCGTGCTGCTGCTGGTGGCATTCGTCGTTCTGCTCGTGATGGCGGGGCCGAAGCGACGGCGTGGGCCCCGCGGCCGCCGCCGAGCCGGCGGGTTCAGCGACGGCAGTGGCGGGAGCGACGGAGGTGGCGGCGGGGGCGACGGCGGCGGGGGATGACCGGGCGCCAGGTGCAGAACAACCGGGCAGCTCGTGGAGAACCACCACGAGCCACCCGGCCCCGGCCTGGTTACTTCACCGGCTCGGCCTGCTCCGCGGACTCGCCGGGAGCGCCGGGCGGCAGCACCTCGGCGCCCGGCTCGGTCGGGTGGGACGGAACGCCGGGCAGCGGCCCGTCCACCTGTCGGCACTCGATCGCCTCACCGACGCCGGGTTCCAGCGGCTCGGTCGGCGCTTCCTCGATCGGCTTCGCCGGAACAGCGGGAGTACCCGGCTCCAGCGGCTTCGCCGGGGCCACCTCGACCGGCTTCGCCGGTTCGAACGGGACACCGGGTTCCAGGTGCTCGACCTTGCGACACTCGATCGCCGCCGGCTTCCCCCCATCCGTCGGTGCGTCCCCGGTGGTGGCGAACGCGACTCCGCCCGCGCCGAGCATGACGGCCAGCCCGGCGACGGCCACGGCGATCTTCCGCGAAGACGAGAACATGCTGAATTCCTCTCCCCTGCTGGACTTCCGGCTCCGGCGATCTGCTGCCGGAGCGACCGCGGCACCTCGCCGCGGCTGAACCCATCGAGCCAGGCCGGGGTTATCGCCTGCGTCTGGTGATCGCCATATGCCGGCCATATGCGCCTGCCGGAACGATCGGTGCGCACGACGACGGGAGGACGAACGAGTGCGGGTGCTGGTCGTGGAGGACGAAGCCTTCCTCGCGGAGGCGTTGCAGTCCGGGCTCCGCCGCGAAGGCATGGCCGTCGACATCGCCGGTGACGGGGCAACCGCGCTGGAGAGCGTGGATGTCAACGATTACGACGTGGTCGTGCTCGACCGCGATCTCCCCGGCGTGCACGGCGACGACGTGTGCCGGCACGTGGTGGCCACCCGGCCGGACTGCCGGATCCTGATGCTGACCGCAGCAGGCGGACTCGCCGACAAGATCGACGGGTTGCGCCTCGGTTCGGACGACTACCTCGTCAAACCGTTCGACTTCCCGGAGCTCGTCGCCCGGCTGCACGCCCTGCGCCGTCGCGCCGCGCCCGCCCAGCCGCCGGTGCTGACCTTCGCCGATCTCCGGCTGGATCCCGCCCGCCGCGACGCGCGCCAAGCGGATCGAATCCTGCGCCTGACCCGTAAGGAGTTCGCCGTCCTGGAGCTGCTCATGCGCGCCGACGGCGCGGTGCTCAGCGCCGAGCACCTGCTGGAGAAGGCCTGGGACGCGCACGCCGATCCGTTCACCAACGCGGTCCGCATCACCGTCTCCACGCTGCGCCGGAAGCTGGGCGACCCACCGGTCCTGCACACCGCGACCGGAGTCGGCTACTACCTCGCAACCGCGGCATGAGCATCCAGGCGACGCTGCGCCCGAACCGGCTGTCCATCCGGTTGCGGCTCACCCTGCTCTACGGCGGCACGGTCCTGGCCTGCGGAATCGCACTGCTGATCACCGTCTACGCGCTGATGCGCTACATCCCGACCTACGACGTGCAGCCCATCCCCGCGATGGAGGTGGCGACGCCGGCGTTCCCGACCGCACCCGCCGAAGCGCCCATCGCCGTGAACATCACCAGCAAGGACGACTTCCTGCTGGTGCTGCTGCAGCTGTCCGGCGTCGCGCTGACCGGGCTGGCGCTGGTCTCGTTCCTGATCGGCTGGATCATCGCCGGGCGCATCCTCGCGCCCGTCCACCGCATCGCCCGGACCGCGCGCACCGTCGCGGGCAACTCGCTGCACGAGCGCATCCACCTCGACGGTCCGAAGGACGAGTTCACCGAGCTCGCCGACACCATCGACACGATGCTGGACCGGTTGCACACCAGCTTCCAGGCCCAGCAGCGCTTCGCCGCCAACGCCTCGCACGAGCTGCGCACCCCGCTGGCGACCACCCGCACCATGCTGCAGGTCGCCATCGCCCACCCGGACGACCACGACCTGGCCACCCTGGCGCCCAAGCTGCTGGCCACCAACGAGCGCAGCATCGCGACCGTGGAATCGCTGCTCGCCCTCTCCCGCGCCGATCACGGCATCGACGAAGCCGAACCCGTCCACCTCACCGCGGTGGCCGAGCACGCGCTGGAGCAGGTCCGCGCGGAGGCGGCCGCCGGCCGGATCGCGCTGCACGACGACCTGCGCCCGGCCCACGTCATCGGCGACGAGAACCTGCTCCACCACCTGGTGATCAACCTGCTGCACAACGCCATCCGCCACAACCGCGCCGACGGCACCGCCCGGCTGACCACCGCCACCCGCAACGGCACCGCCGTCATCACGGTCACCAACACCGGCGAGGTCATCACGCCCGAGGACGCCGAGCGGCTGTTCGAGCCGTTCCACCGGGTCCGCGCCCGCACCCACACCGGCGGGCACGGCCTCGGCCTCACCCTGGTCCGGGCGATCGCCCACAGCCACCACGGCACGGCCACCGCCACGCCCAACCCGGACGGCGGCCTCACCGCGACGATCACCCTGCCTTCTTGAACCGCGTCACCGGGCCCATTCGCTCGTGCTGGCGGCGACGCGCCGCCGGATGTGCTCCAGCGCCTCGTCGAGCGCTGCCCGGTTCTGCGAGTCGAACCACCTCGCGCGCAGGGCCTCGTTGTTGCCCCCGGGAGTTTCGTGCGCTCGGCCGAGCTCGGACAACCCGGTGCTCTGATCAGCAAGAGCTGCGTTGACGCCCGAGAACATGCTGCGCACGTAGTCTTCCGCGGCGTGCGGCTCCATGCCTTGACGTGCGATCCAGCCGGCAACGGCATCCAGGTAGTGCAGGTAGGTGGAGATCGTTGCCGTTGCGGCGGAAAGCGCGTCGAAGGTGGTGGGGTCGTCGACCACGAGAGCGCCGCCGAGCCGGTCGAACACCTCTTCCGCGGCCGGATGCGCCGGGTGCAGTGCGGTGACGCCGCGTTGGTGCCGCACCGCTGGGAGCGGGATCGAGCGGACCACCGTCACGTCGGAATCGAGCTGTGCCCGCAGCGCCTCGATGGACCATCCCGCTACGGCGCTGATGAGGACTCGGTCATCAGGTACGCGGAGCCCGGTGAGGGCCTCGCGCACAGCATCGGGGCGGACGGCGAGGAGGATCAGCCCCGCCGCATCGACGACCGACTGGTTGTCCGCGCGGACGTGGACGCCGGGGTGGCGGCGGGCCAGCGCGCTCGCGATCCGGGCGTTGCGCGGGGAGAGGTGGATCGCCGGGCTCGGCTCGGGCGCGGTGCACAGCCCGTCCACGATGTCCGCGGCGATGGACCCGGTTCCGATGATGCCGATGCACTCGATCACGCGTGCTCCAGGTGGGTGCGCAGGGCTTCCGCGACCGCGGGCCGGGGATTGCCCCCGGTGATGAGGGTGGCGATCCTGCCGTGCGGGATGCGGCCGGCGGCGATCGCCGCGATCCCGGCGGCTCCGGCCGGTTCCGCGAGCACCGAGAGGTGCTGCGCGATGAGGCTCATCGCTTCGCGGAGCTCGCGCTCGTCGACCAGGACGATGTCGTCGACGAGCGCCCGCACGCGAGCGACCGATTCGGGGTGGGGCTGCGGGATCGCGATGCCTTCCGCGAAGTTGCTCGTCGGCGCGACGGCAACTGGTCGACCTGCCTGGACGCTGCGCTGCATCGCAGGTGCCTCGGTGGTGTTGACGCCGATGACGCGGGTGCGGGGTGCGTGCTCGCGCAGCCAGAGCGCGATCCCGCTGATCAGGCTGCCGTCGCCGATGGGCGCGACGACCGCGTCGAACTCGCCCGCGCGGGAGAGCTCGGCGGCGATCGTGGCCGCGCCTTCGGCGACGCCCGGGTGGACACCGTCGACGATCAGGTGAGCCCCGGCCTCCTCGGCGAAGGTCTCGGCAGCGCGGTGCGCCGCCTCCGCGGTCCCATCGACCTCGACCACCTCCGCGCCGAAGGCCGCCATGCGCGCGCGTTTGGCCGGATTGACGTCGGTGGTCGTGCACACGACGACGTGCAGGCCGCGAGCGCGGCCGATGTAGGCCACCGCCTGGCCGAAGTTGCCCGACGATGCGCAGACGACCGTGCCACCGGCCGGAAGCCCGGCGAGCGCCAAGCCGACGCCGCGACCCTTGAAGCTGCGGATGGGGTTGGCGATCTCCACCTTGACGGTGACGCGGCGCCCCAGCACCGCGTTGAGCAGTTCGTCCTCGTACTGAGGGGTGTCGAGGAAGCAGTCGGGAATGGCGGTTCTCGTCCGCGCGAGGTCGCCCAGGACGAGATCGGTGGGTGCGTTGAACTGGTTCACGGCACGTGACGCTAGGCAGTCCGGCCCGGCAACCGCTTGCTTTGTTCGGGCCCGCACGCAATATTTTTGCGCGTGAGCACCCGGACGAGACCGCTGGACGAGATCGACGTGCAGCTGCTGGACCTGCTGCAGGCCGACGCGGACCAGACGCTCCGCGAGCTCGGCGACCAGGTCGGCCTGTCCCCCAGCGCCGTCCAGCGCCGCATCACGAGCTACAAGTCCGCCGGGCTCCTGCGCACCGTCGCCGTCGTCAACACCGAGCGCACCCCGGCCCTGACCCAAGCGCTCGTCGTGCTGACCCTGGCCGAGGAATCCCTCGAACACCACCGGCGCATCGCCGACCGGCTCCGCGCGCGGCCGGAGGTCCAGCAGTGCTACGCCCTCTCGGGCCGGTGGGACTACGCCGTGCTGCTCACGGCGACCTCGGTACGAGCCCTCCGCGACCTGAGCGAAGAGCTGTTCAAGAGCGACGAAAACATCCGCCGCTACGACACGATGTTCCTCCTGGACACGGTCAAGAGCGGAGCAACCCTCCCGGCCGCATTCCTGCTCCCCTGACCGATCAGCTTTCCCACGCCCCGCGAAAAGCCACGCAGAACCGGCGCACAAAGCGCGGGAAAACCACGGAACCGACCCACCAGCGCCAAGTCCGCAGCTGTTCCACCTGGTGTTTTGTGGGGCAGGTGGGACTTGAACCCACGACCTGACGGATTATGAGTCCGCTGCTCTGACCTGCTGAGCTACTGCCCCCGTGGCGTTGGCAACACTGGCGATCGTAGCGAGGTCCTGGGTGGTTCCGACCTTCGGGTGGACCCGCCGAGCGGCCTAGCGGCCGGTTGGTCGGACCGGTCGAATGCCCTGGACACGGCGTTGCGCCGACCGGACTAGCGGGCCGCGGGCGGGCACGAGAAAGGGCGGCGCACCGCTGGTGCGCCGCCCCGTTGGTCGCGAGCCGCTCAGCCCATGAAGCTGAAGACGTCGAACGCGCCGGTGAGCTGACCGATGACGACCATCGCGGCCATCAGCGCGGCGATCCCGGCCACGGTCAGCACCGACAGCATGACCAGGTAGACGAGCGCCTTGATCGGCTTCGGCAGCTTGGTCACCGAAGCGAAATCGGGCAGCGAGAGGTGCGAGTTCTTGCCGATCCCTGGAGCGGACATCCTGACTTCCCCCGTCCTGTAGTCAGTCCCGTTGGACGAACCACCAACTGCTAGAGAGACGAAGCGCAACGGCAGCCCGTTGCGCGCAAACGCATCACGAGTTCGTTTCGGTCAGCAATCGGGCGGATCAACCAGCGTGGCCGGTCGGCGGTCCGCAGGTCACGCGGCTTGCACAAATCATCTGCGCCGGCGACGTTGACCGCGAGTCGAGCAAGGACGTGATCGCGCACTGATCCGGGATTGTTATCCATCCCGACCCCGAGTCGCCCGGACAGGTGAACTGCTGCCGCCTCGACCACGATGCCGCGACGGTTCCCACCCGGGTACCGCGACTGCGAAAACCGCCTCAGCGCACCGCTTCCCGCGTTCGCATCCGCCGCTGATCACCCCGATTGCGGTACCGAAGTACCCACCACCGATCTTAGCGAACGCGGACGCGGCACCTGCGGTGCGGCACGTGTTATCGCCATCACCCGGCGACGTCCGCATCGGACACCTCGAGTCCACTGTGCGCATCAGCTCCCGGCGAGCGGAGACGCCAGTTCGGCCAGGTGGTCGTGCAAGATCCGCTTGAGCTCCTTGGGCGGATGCCGCTCCGGCCAGAGCGCGCCCTGGAAGGCGAGTCCGTCCAGCAGTGCGTACGTGCTGCGCGCCGCGCCGTCGATCGACCGCCCCTCGCCGAGGCCACCGGCCGCGTGCAGCGCCTCCACCGCGTTGCGGATCAGGCCGCCGAGTTGCGACTCCACTTCCTCGCCCACCGCGCGCAATCCCGGATGGGTTTGCGCGCGCACCACGAAGGCCAGGTAGACGCCCTGCTCCAGGCGCCGGTCGGCGTCGAGCGGGACGAGCTCCTCCAGGAGCCGCCGGACGCCCTCCGGAGTTCCGGTGGCGTCGAGGCGCGACCGGACCCGGACCGCCACGCGGTCGGCGACGGCGTGCATGGCGAACTCCAGCAGCTCGTCCTGGGTGGTGAAGAAGTAGCGCAGGGCCGTCGGCGACATCCGCGCCTGCGCCGCCACGGTTCGCACCGACACCGCGTGGATCCCGTCGCGCCGGGCGACCTGCCACAGCGCTTCGGCGATCTCCAGCCGGCGCTCGTCGTGGTCCACGATCTTCGGCACACCACTTTTATAGCACAGCTGTACTGTTTACTATTCAGCACAGCTGTGCCAAAAAGAGGAGGCGTCAATGCGAACGCTGCTGTGGATCGTCGGTGTCGTGCTGCTGGTGCAAGGGCTCGCGCCGCTGGTGCAGAGCGCCTTCGGCACCAACCCCGCGGAGAGCGCCTTCCTGGTCAACCTCATACCGGGAGCTCAGCCCTGGACGAACCTGGTGCTGGCCGCGCTCGGCGCGAGCGCAGTGCTCCTCGCCGAGCGGAACCACCGGCGCCGGATCCGCAGGTGACCGCCGTCCGGTCGTTGACCAGGGCTCAAGCGGTCGTCCTGTGGACCGCCGTGGTCGGCCTGGCCACCGGGTTGCCCGCGACGCTGGCTGTGGCGGCGGGCTGGGCCGCAGGGCGCGTGGTCCTGCCACCGGTCGTGATCGCGGTGTTGCTGATCATCGCGCTCAGCGGGCAGAAGTTCGCACCGCTGCGCCCGCTGCTGCTCGTGCTGGCAGCGACGGCGACCGGGCTGCACGCGATCACCGTCGTCTCGGAGGTCCTCGGACCGCGGCTGGAGTCGCTACCGGTGGCCGTCGGCATCCTCGTGGTCAACGGCGCCAAGCTGGTCCCGCTGACCCTGGTCGCCCTCGTGCTGCTCACCCACCGCCCGCGCGTCGAGGACTCCGCGCTGCGGTTCGGCGATCCGCGGGCGGCGACCGGGTTCCGCGTGGCCGGGCGGTCGCTGGACTGGCGGTGGGCGGGCACCGCCGTCGCCGTGCTCCTCATCGGCGGCCCAGTCCTCGCCAGCGCCGGCCTGCTCGACTCCGGCGGATTGCGCGCCGCCGCCCAGTGGCTTCCGGTGTGCGCGGTGGCGGCGTTGATCAACTCCGCGGCGGAGGAGTTCCTGTTCCGCCACGGCATCAACGCCGTCACCGCGCCGCTCCTCGGCCGCACCGCGCTGATCGCGCTGACCACGCTCTACTTCGGGATCACGCACGTCAACGGCACTCCGGGAGGGATCACCGGTGTCCTGCTCGGCGGTGGGTTCGGCCTGGTCCTGGCGATCGCCATCGCGCAGACGCGCGGCTTCTGCTGGAACTGGCCGCTGCACTTCGTCGCGGACCTGGTTATCTTCTCCCTCGGCGTCGCCATCGCCGCCTAGCTCGGCAGGACTCCGCGGAGCCGGGCTTCGAAGTCGGCCGGGGCGCCGACGAAACCGATGTGATCGCCGGGGAACATCACCGGGTCGGTGCCCAGCTCCGCGGCCAGCGCCTTCGAGGTGCGCTCGCACAGCTGCCCGCCGGACTCCTCGCCGATGCCGACCACGATCCGGTCCGCCACCGCGCGCAGGGCGTCGAGATCGGGCGTCCAGTGCGAGGTGCCGCGGAGCATGTGCGCGTGCTGGTAGTGGTCGTCAGCGATCTGCTGCGCGTCGCGCTCGCCGCCGAAGATCTCGCCGACCGCCTCCGGCGGCATGTCGATGTTGGCCATCGCCAGGAACTTCCGCCATCCGCCCAGGTAGTCGCCGGACAGGTGGGTGGCGATGATGTCCTCGGTGCCCTCGCGCAGCTGCTCGCGGTCCGGCAGCAGCTCGCACAGCGGCGGCTCGTGCGCCACGACCGTGCTGACCAGCTCCGGCCGCGACTGCGCCAGGGCGAGGGCGCTGACCGCTCCCCCGCTGGAGCCGAGGACCGCGGCGGGACCGGCGTCGACGTGCGCGATGAGGCGGGCCAGGTCGTCGGCGCGCAGCTCCGGCGTCGAGTCCTGCTCGGGGTCGTCCAGCGGGCTGCGGTTGATGCCGCGCGGGTCGGTGGTGAGCACCGCGTGGTCGACGGCCAGCAGGTCGGCCAGCGGCTCGAAGGACCGGGCGTCCATCGGGGCACCGGTCAGCACCACGAGCGGCCCGCGGCCGCGCACCTCGAAGTGCAGCCGGCCGTCGGGAACCCGGAGCAGGCCGGTGGTGGGTGCGTTCGTCATGGTGATCCTCCTAGAAAGCGGTTCACCGGTGCTGACCGGCGGTGCCGGGGCAGAATCATCGCTGTGAGCGAGATTTCTTCCAGCACGGCCGACGACCTGGCTCTGGCCCGCGCAGGGGACGACGCGGCGTTCGACCGGCTCGTGGCACCGCTGCGCCGGGAGCTGCACGCGCACTGCTACCGCATGCTCGGGTCCTCCTACGACGCCGACGACGCGCTGCAGGACGCGCTGGTGCGGGCGTGGCGCGGGCTGGAGCGGTTCGAAGGCCGCAGCTCCGTCCGCACCTGGCTGCACACCATCGCCACCCGCACCTGCCTGGACACCATCGAGAGCCGCGGCAAGCGGGCCTTGCCCGTCGACCTCGGGCCGGCGAGCGACCACGCCGTCGTCGACTCCGCCCCGCTCACCGATGTCGCGTGGCTGGGGCCTTACGCCGACGCCGGGCTCAGCAGCGGCCGGGCCACGCCGGAAGCGCACTACGAGCAGCGCGAGGCCGTGGAACTCGCCTTCGTCGCCGCGCTGCAGCACCTGCCCGGCAACCAGCGGGCGGCATTGCTGCTGTTCGAGGTGCTGGGCTTCTCCGCCGCCGAGATCGCCGAGGTGATGGACACCTCGACCGCGTCGGTGAACAGCGCGCTGCAGCGCGCCCGCCGGATCGTGGCCGAGAAGGTCCCGTCCCGCAGCCAGCAGCAGGCGCTGAGCCGGCTCGACGACGGGCGGTTCCAGGAGATCGTCGCCGGGTTCGCGACCGCGCTGGAGCGCGGCGACGCCGATCTCCTGCTCTCGCTGCTCACCGCGGACGTCACCTGGTCGATGCCGCCACTGCCGCACTGGTACCGCGGCGTCGACGCGGTGATGGACTTCGCCGTCAAGGTGCCGCTCACCTCGTGCGGGGCCTGGCGGCACATCCCGGTCAACGCCAACGGCCAGCCCGCGGTGGCCTGCTACCTGCGCCGCGACGGCGAGACCCCGCACCGCCCGTGGTCGGTCAACGTGTTCACGCTGCACGACGGACTGATCCGGGAGATCACGACGTTCATCGGTGCCGAGCACTTCGCGCTCTTCGGGCTGCCCGAAGAGATCTAGAAACCGCCCGGGCAGCGCAACGCTGGTGCGGTCGGGCGATGCCCGCGACGTCCGGAACACGACGATCCGCCATCACCACCGCGCCGCTCGCCCCGTCCGGCCGAGGTCGCGCCCCGGGTGCCGAAGTGCTGATCACCCGGCGCGATCCGCGGCGCGGCAGGGGTTTCCGCGTGGACGGCACCATGGTGGGTGCGAGCCGGAAACCGGGATGCTGGGGAGCAGCCGTGACTCTGATCGCGTTCTCCGACGACGAGCACGAACACGAGCTGGACGCGCACCGGCCGGACCTGGGTCATCCCGGGAAGTTCCAGCGGGAACGCTTCGGCGCGCACCGGACGAACCCGCACCGGCGCTACGCGCGCTGCATCGAACGCCATCCCGTCTACCTGAGGCGCAATCCCGGATCCGGCCGCGGCTTCCACTGGTCGCACCTCGCCGGGCGCACCTGCTCCCATCCCGTGCCACCGGAGCCGTCGGACCGGCAGGTGCGGCAGATGCTGCGCGGCCGGACGGCCCGGGCGTTCAACAAGGCGGGCAACGAGCGCCGTAACTCGGCCCTGCGGTTCGAGTGCCCGGACGGCACCCGGTTCACCTTGCAGGTCCGGATCCGGGGATCGGCGCAGCGCGCGGTGCCGTGCGTGCGGCTGATCCGGCCGCCGCGGAATCAGCGCCGCGACATCGCCGAGATCGAAGTCTTCGTGACCGGTGTCGTGCACCCGAGCTGGGAGGACTGCGGACGCGGTGGGCAGTGCTGGCGCCGTCGGTCGCGCGGCACCGACCGCTGCCCCGGGCACCTGCGGTGGCGGGCCACGGTCCACGACGAGGAGGTCGTCGGCCCAACGACCTCGCGCTACGCGGGCCGGGCCGCGATGCTCGGCATCGACACATTCGCCGAGCGCATCACCAGCGGTGAGCTCGTGATCGTCGACGCGCCCCGGGATGACCGCACGGGCACCTTCCCGGTGATCTCCACCCCGGCCGGCGCCGCGCAGGCCGCGCGGTACGGCGCGGAGCTCGCGCAGTGGCGGGATCGCAGCGCCATCGACCGCATGGCGCACCGGGCGCGGAAGATCGCCGCCGGTCGCCGGTCGCTCGTCCGGATCGTCCCCGACGTGGACCGGTTCCTGGACCAGCTGGCACTGCCCGGCAGCACCGTGGTGACCGGCGAGGTCTTCCTGGTGCCGACCGAATCCGACCGCGACCGGATCGCCGCCGCCGGAGCCGCGCGGGAGTGGTCGCGGCGGTTGCGGGCCGTGATCGCGATGCCGATCGGGTATTGACACGATTGCCGAGATCGCTGGAATATTCCAATTCAAGTCGTTCTGGACAATTCCCGGCAAACGCGAAACGCCGTCGAGTTGATGTTGTACCTTGGGTCGATCTCCGGCCTTCGCACGAGGGGACAACAACGATGGCGGAAGCCCCGGGACCGCTGGAACGACTCCTCGGATCCGAATCCGGAATCGAGCACGTGCCCGCGGAGATCAACACCGAGAAGGTCTCGATCGCCCGCATCTACGACTACTCCCTCGGTGGCAAGGACAACTTCGCGGTGGACCGGGCCGCGGCCGCGGCGATGATGGAAGTGGTGCCGGAGGCCATGCTGCTGGCCAAGGCGAACCGCTACTTCCTGCGGCAGGCCGTGCGCTACCTGGTCGGCGAAGCGGGCATCCGGCAGATCGTCGACATCGGCTCCGGGCTGCCGACCGTGGGCAACGTGCACGAGATCGCGCAGGACATCGCGCCCGAGACGCGCGTGGTCTACGTGGACAACGACCCGATCGTGCTCGCCCACAGCCGCGCCCTGCTCGCCTCCAACGACCGAACCACGTTCCTCAACGCGGACCTGCGCGAACCGGATGCGATCTTCGGGCACCCGGACACCGTGCGGCTCATCGACCAGTCGCAGCCGTTCGCCGTGCTGCTGGGCGGCATCCTGATGCACCTGGAGGACGAGGAGGATCCCGAGGGCGTGGCCGCGGATCTCCGCGACCGGTTGCCCTCCGGCGGTTTCCTGATGGTGTCCAACACCTGCGACAACGGCGAACCGCGCGCCATGGAGCTGTCCCGCGTGTTCGCCGAGAGCGGCATGGGCAGCCGGTGCTTCCGCAGCTGGGACGAGCAGATCCGCTACTTCGACGGCCTGGAGCTGGTCGAGCCGGGCCTGGTGCCGCACAACCAGTGGCGCGCGGGCCCGGACATCCCCGAGCCGGACAGCCCGGCGCACAGCATGCACATCGGCGGCATCGGCCGGAAGGCCTGATCGCGCACCGGCGACAGCCGGACGCTCCGACCAGGTGGGATGCGATTTCAATGGAAATCAGACATCCGATTTCCATTGAAATCGCGGCGGTTTCGGCGTGTCGGGCGACGACACGCCGACGGTCGCGCCGCCGCGTCCAGGCCGTGAACATCCCCCTTGGCAGGGTGAACTGAATCACGTAGCCTCCTGTCACCCAAGAACGTGAAATTGGTTCGCATTCACCGAGGAGTGCAGGCCCATGCCCGTTGCCAGGAGGCAGGTGCTGGCGGCCGCGGCGGCGGCACCGCTGGTCGCTTCGACGCTCGGCGGCACCAGCGCCGCAGCCGAAACCGTCCGCGAGACCGGGGATTACCTGGTGGGCCGCGGCATAGCCGACGTCACCGGCCCGGCCGCCGAGAACGGCATGATGGGCTACTCGATGCCCCAGCAGCAGACCGCGGGCATCCACCTGCGCACTCTCGCGCGCGCGTTCGTGGTGGCCGACGGGGAGAAGCGCATCGCGTTCGTCACCGCCGAGCTCGGCGCGGTCTTCCAGTCGGTGCACCAAGGAGTGCTGCGCAAGCTCCGGGAAACCTACGGCGACCTCTACACCGAGCAGAACGTGCTGCTCAACGCCACGCACACGCACGCGGCCTGCGGCGGCGACTCGCACTACGCCGCCTACGACCTCGCGATCCTCGGTTTCCAGGAGCAGACCTACAACGCCGTCGTGGACGGCATCACCGAGGCGATCTCCCGAGCGCACGCCGACCTCAAGCCCGGCACCGCGCACCTCGGCCGAGCCGTGCTGACCGACGCCAGCGCGAACCGGTCCCGCAGCGCATTCGACCTCAATCCCCAGCCGGACAAGGACCACTTCCCGCTGGGCATCGACCCGGCGGTGACCGTGCTGCGCTTCGCGCAGGGCAGCCGGGACGTCGGCGCGATCACCTGGTTCGCCACCCACGGCACCTCGATGACCAACACGAACCGGCTGATCAGCTCGGACAACAAGGGCTACGCCGCGTTCGCCTGGGAGCAGCTCGACGCGGACTTCGTGGCCTGCTTCGCCCAGACCAACGCCGGCGACATGTCGCCGAACCTGAACCTCTCGCCCGGCTCCGGCCCGACCGAGGACGAGTTCGAGAACACCCGGATCATCGGCGACCGCCAGTTCCGCGCCGCCAAGCGCGCTTTCGACGCGGCCCAGGAGCAGATCACCGGCGCGGTGGACCACCGGATGTGCTTCGTCGACCTGTCGAAGGTCACTGTGGACGGTCGCTTCACCCCGGACGGCGAGCAGCACACGACTTGCACGGCGGCGATCGGCGTGTCCATGCTCGCCGGGAGCCGCGAGGACGGCCCGGGCCTGCCGATCCCGGAGGGCATCCGCAACCCGTTCCTCGACTGGCTCGGCGGCGCGGACGCACCGATCCCCGACGGGCTGGCCGACGCGCAGGCGCCCAAGCCGATCGCGGTCCCCTTCGGCGCGATGAAGCCCTACCCGTGGTGCCCGGAAGTCCTGCCGCTGCAGCTGATCCGCATCGGCCAGCTGCACCTGGTGACGGTGCCCGCCGAGTGCACCATCGTCGCCGGGCTGCGGCTCCGCCAGGCGGTCGCCGACGAGCTGGGCGTGCCGCTGGAGAACGTGCTGGTGCAGGGCTACGCCAACGCCTACAGCCAGTACGTGACCACGCCGGAGGAGTACGACGCGCAGCAGTACGAAGGTGCCTCGACGCTGTTCGGCCGCTACACGCTGCCCGCCTATCAGCAGGAATTCGCCCGGCTGGCCGCGGCGATGCGCTCCGGCGCCTCCGTGCCGCCGGGCCCGACCCCGCGCGATCTCCGCGGCAAGCTGATCAACTTCCAGCCGGGCGTGGTCTTCGACGACAAGCCGCCGGGCCGCGAGTTCGGCGACGTGCTCACCGAACCGGCCACCCGATACCGCCGAGCCGAGCAGGTCACCGCGGAGTTCGTGACCGGCCACCCGAAGAACGACCTCCGCACCGACGGCACCTTCGCCGAGGTCCAGCGCCAGGTGGGCGGCGAATGGCGACGCGTGGCCGACGACCGCCACTGGTCGACGAAGTACCACTGGACGCGCAGCGGCGCGGCCACCTCGACGGCGAAGATCACCTGGGACATCCCGCCCAGCGCACCGGCGGGCCGCTACCGGATCGTCCACCACGGCAACTGGAAGAACGGCTGGAACGGCGAGATCAGCGCCTTCACCGGAACCACCCGAGCCTTCGTGGTCACCTGACCCGTGTTCGAGGCGGGTGGCCGGGGGCGTCGACGAGCGACACGCCACCCGGCCGTCCGGGGCGACCCTGCGTGGAAGTCGGCCGTGCCGGCGGGTCGTGAGTGCTTAACAGTGCTCCAGCACCGCGAAGCACTCACGACCTCTTTCACAGCCAGCCGCTGCCGATCCCGTCCAGGCGCTGGTGGATCTCGGCCGACCAGTCCACCTGGTGCACCGTCGCGTAGTCGACGTGCAGGACGTTGGCGACGTCGCGCTCGCCCGTGAGGAGACCGGGCCTGCGGTCGGCTTCCAGGACCACGTCCATGCCGTCCGGTCCGGCGAGGAAGGACACCTCGAGCTCGTTGATCCGGCGGTACCTCGGCGAGCCGCGGAACTCGATCTCCTGGTGGAACGGCAGCTGCTGCCGGGTCCGGCGGTACCGGCCCATCTCGACGTCGGCGTGGTGCAGGTGGAAGCCCAGTCGCTCCACCGCCTCCAGCAGCACGTGCTGCGCGGGCAGCGCACCGATGCCGATCGGATCGGTGTCGGTCGCGTCGAACGCCCCCTTGATCTCCAGCTGGGTGCGCACCGCGACGACCATGCCCGGCAGCGGTCGGTCCTTGTAGTGCGTGATGGGCGTTTCGAACGGTGCCTGGGCCTGGAAGGGGAACTCGACGACCTGACCCGGCTCCAGCACGACGCCGCGCTGCACGTCGACCCGCCCGATGGGGCGCATCATCTCGCGCTCCCGGTCATCGGCGGTCTCGTGCTCGACCCGCGTGACGAACTCGACGAAGACGCCGTCCAGATGTTGCTGGATCTCCCCGCTGCGCAACCGGATGTTCCCGTGCACGACACCACCTGGCTGCACTCCGGGCGTGTGCAGCACGGTCTCCACCTCAGCGCCACCAATCCCAACGGCGGCCAACAACTTCTTGAACATGCCTCCCAGTCTCCCGTCCCGCGGACTCCGAAGTCGACCGAACGGCCGAATCCGCCCTGAGGGCTTCGCTACTCTCCCCTCACAGGCGCTTTCCGCACGGGGAAGGTGATGTCGTGGGTGAAAAGCGGCGCGCGCTGCTCATCGCCACCGATAGCTACTCGGACAAGACCTTCCACCGGCTCCGGACACCGCGGGCCGATGCCGACGCGCTGGCCGCCGTGCTGATCGATCCGGCGATCGGCGGCTACGAGGTCGAAACGCTGCACAATCCGCCCGCGCACGAGGCGAACCTGGCGATCGAGGATCTCTTCGCCGCGGCCCGGATGGACGACCTCGTCCTGCTCTACGTCTCCGGGCACGGCATCAAGGACGACCACGGCCGGCTGCACGGTCACCGGCACCGCCCAGGAATCGGTGTTCACCGCAGCACTGGTCAAGGGCCTGCGAACCGGCACCGCCGACCGAAACGGCGACGGCCTGGTCGACGTCGACGAGCTGTACGAGTTCATCTACGACGAGGTGCGAGCGGGCTGGCAAGCCCCAAAATCCGGGCGTGGACAGCAGTTTCCAAGGCCGTCTGATCGTGGCCAGCAGCAACGCGATCCGCTTGCCCGCCGACATCGGCCAAGCCGCGCGCAGCACCCTGCCCGCAGTGCGACTGGCCGCCGTGGACGAGCTGGCCACCCTGCTGAGATCAGGAACACCCAGCACAGCGGACGCTACGCGAACTGCCCTCGCGGAACTCGCCGCCGACGACAGCAGAACCGTGTCCACTGCGGCAAAGGCCGCACGGGCTGTCAGCGCCGCACATGATCTGCGCCACGACGCCGCTGTTGATCTATTGATTTTCGATAGATACCGATCGATAATCGATGCATGCACTCGTTCATCATCACCGCCCTCCGGATCGGCATCATCGGCGCGATCGCCGCCGGCCTCTTCGGCCAGATAGTGGTCATCCCGACGACGGCCGCCGACGAGGTCGAGCTCTTCCCGCCCTACGCACCGCTCGCCGTGCCCTACGCGACGGCCGCGATCATCGGCGTGGCCTGCGTCCAGGTGGTGCTCCTCGCGGCGTGGATGCTGCTCGCGATGGTGCGGCGCGACGCGATCTTCAGCTCGCAGGCCTTCCGCTGGGTCGACGCCATCATCGGCGCAACGCTCCTGGCCACGCTGGTCGCTGCCGGAGTCGCCGGTCACCTGGCGGTGGCCGAGATCCCGTCGCCCGACGACGGCATGGCGGTCGTCGGCGCGCTGGGTGCCGCGACCGCGTGCGTCGGCGTGGGGGCCTCGTTCGCGATGGTCGTGGTGATCCTGCGCAACCTCCTGCACAAAGCGACGGAGATGAAGACCGAGATCGCCGGGGTGATCTGATGGCGATCATCGTCGACCTCGACGTCCAGCTCGCCAAGCGCGGCATGTCCGTCGGCGAGTTCGCCGAGGCCGTCGGCATCACGCCCGCCAACATCGCGGTGCTGAAGAACGGCCGGGCGAAGGCGGTCCGGTTCACCACGCTCGACGCGATCTGCCGTACGCTCGACTGCCAACCCGGCGACGTCCTCCGCTGGGTGCCCGACGACTGATCCCGACACGGAGAGCTGTTCGCACAGCGAAATTCCTGCCACCGCCGTTGGCGAATTCGCCGCCATACGAGGTACCGGCGAATTTCGCGAGCCGAAATCCGCACCGGCACCTCATCGATCGGCGCGGAAATCGTGAAACCCCTTATCGCCAGCGATCACACCGATTTTCGCTGTGGGGAAGCGGTTTTCCGGCTTCGCACCGCCGGATCAGCCGATGGAACGGCGCAATCATCCGCAAGGGTGGCGAAAGATTCCCTATGGGGTGGTTGCGAAGGCGCACCGACCCGAACCGATGCACCGTACATCTTGCCGATCGGCGTGCGCCCCCCAGGTCCCGGAAATCCGGGACAGCCGCCGAACGGCCCGAATATGGATGGGAGTTCATGCAAATGCGCACTACGCTTCGTCTGATCGGTGTCACTGCTGCCTGCGCCGCTGCTCTGGCGATCGGGTCCCCCGCCTTCGCCGGTGGGCACGGGGACCACGCCGGTTCTTACGCCCAGGGTGGCAACGGCGTCGGCGGCAACGGTGGCGTCGGCGTCAACGCCCTGAGCGGCATCAGCGTGCTGTCCAGCGGTAACGGCGGCAACGCCGCCGCGGGCAACGGTGGCAACGGTGTCGGCGGCGCCGCCAACTCCGGCGCGTTCAACGGCTGACGCCTGATCTACGCCTGATCGAAGAGTGCGCCGACCGGCTCCCACCGGTCGGCGCACTCGCGCGCAGCCGAGATCGCACGTGCGCCGAAGCCCGGGCCGACTCGCCGACGCGGTGTCGTGCCGCAAGACCACCGCCCCTCCACAGTGGTGTGCCCTCGTTGCCCGGCCATCTTCCAGCTCCGCGATCTCGGCCTCCGCACGTACGCACAGCTCATGGATGGCGCGGCTCGCTCTTACCCTGACCTGCGATGCCGGGCCTAGGGCGGCCGTCCAGGCGAACCGAGTTCAAAGGATTCCTACATCACAACGAAACCTGGAGCCGCCAAACCAGCAGAGCGACAGCACGGCGGGGTTCGCTCAGCGCTGTCGGATGAGCTTTCGGACGCGGTTGGCCAGGGTTGCCGGATCGAATTCCTGTCCCACGCGGAACAGGTAGCCGACGGGCGACTCCCGCATGGCCTGGCGTCGTTCGTTCCTCGCCTGCACCGGAACGCTGGCCAGGCAGGTCGCCACTGCGGCCGAGCCGGTGATCGCCGGGTTGATCCCGGCGAACTGGGCAGCCGTCGCGGCCAGCGGTGGCAGCGCGAACGTCTTGATGTTGGCCAGCGCGCGGACGGACTCCAGCCCGATGCTACGCAGCCGTTCCCGCAGGTCGTCCAGCTGCTTGGCCACGGTGCGCTGGACCTCGTTGTGGATGTGCTCCTGGAAGAGAGTGAAGTCCTGGACGTCCTCGATGCCGCTCATCTGCTCGACCTGGCCCGTCACGTACTCGCGGAACGCGTCCAGTTCGACACCGAACTTCTGCCGTATCTCAACGATCTTGCCCACCGGAACGGAAGCGAGGTTCGCAGGCACCACCGTCTCGAAGGCCGTCAGCACGAACGCGCCCAACGGATCCCCCGGCTCTCTTTCGCTCCTGCTGATCCGATGATCGCCCAACAGCGCAGCGGCGATCCGCTCCACGGTCCAACCGGAGACGGCCGCATGCGGCAGGACTTGATCGGTGACCGGATGCAGGTGATTCTGTGAAGCGACTTGCTCGGCCAGAACGCACATGTAGACGTTCGCCAGCTCCGGATGCATGCCCAGCCAACGTCCGCCACGCCCCGGAGCTTCGACCGCGAGTCCCTCCTCGATCAGATTGTCCACCACCTGCGGTTCGGTCTTACTGAGGTGGATGTAGCCCAGCCGTGGATCCAGTTCCGAACGGCTCTCCGCCGCCGACGGCCCGCCACGCCCCGGCCAGACGCCTACTGATCCCGCCGACGTCGCCCCTCCGTGCACCGACGAGGTGTTCATGAAACTGCTTGCAGGCCGGGGCGGCCAGCGTGCCGACTTGTCCAGCCCGAAACGTTCGCGCAACTCCGCTGCGTACTCACCGACGAACTGCAGGAATCGCCGTTGAACGGAGATTGCGGCCCGATTCGGCAGCACATCGACCAACCAGCCCATCTCGCGCCGCAGCACCTCCGCTACGGCGGAATCGCGCACCGGATACGACGCCGGCCGCAACCGCCCCATTTTCGGCCAGTACAGAGCGGCGTACTTCAACCACGTGTCATCCCGCACATGGATGTACGGGTAGTACAGGGCGATCGGATCCACCATTGCCCTCCTAGGCCAACACCAGTCCGCCGCGCCACTCTAGCGACACCACCCAACCCCCTCTCGTGCTTCGAGCGTCTCGGGCCGGGATCCGCGACGGGCAGCCGTGAATCATCCGGCCTGTGCTCGGTTCACCAGGTCACGGACGAGTTCCACCACCTCGTCAGGGTCGAACTCCATCGCGTTCTCGCCAACCGTGATCTCGAAAGCGCAGCGCGACGGATCCGGCGACGAACGGACCTTGATGAACAGCTGCGTGCCCATCTCGGCGAGCATTCGGGCACCGGCCCGCTCGACCGCTGCTTTGGCAGCGGGAACGTGGACGTGGAACAACGGAGTCTGCGGCGGGTCGGGAAACACGCGCACGGTCCCGTCCGCGTTGAGCGCGGCGGCGATCGCGACGGCGTGATCGCGGAACTCCGCCATCCTCGGCACGAGCCGGTCCAGCCCCGCCAGCGCTCCCAGCGCCAACGGCCAAGCGTTCGGGATCGCACCGCCAAGGCGTTTGCGCCACACCGCAGCTTCGGCCACCGTCTCGTCATCACCGGCCAGCACGGCACCGCGAACACCTTGAAGGCCCTTGTAGAGCGACACGTAGACGGTGTCGAAGAGCCCGGCGATCTCCGCGTGCGGGCGGTCGTAGAACGGTTGCGCTTCGAAGATCCGACCACCGTCGAGGTGCACCGCCGCGCCGCGCGACCGGACCAGGTCGACCTGCTCGCACAACTGCTGCCACTCGGGGAGCAGCCCGCCCAGATCCCGCTGCGGCAGTTCCCACACCACGGTGGCCAGCGGTTCGCCGACGGCGGCCAGATCCGCCTTGCGCAGCAGCTGATTCCGGTCCCCGACCGGGTGGAACCGCAGCCCGTGGACCGCGTTGTAACCCTGCAGCTCCCAGTTGTCCAGGTGCAGATGCGGATGCCCGGCGAAAGTCCACCGCCCCCGCCGCTCCGCGTGCACCCGCAACGCCACCTGCTGAGCCATCGCCCCGGTGGGGAAGAACAACGCCGCCGGAGTCCCCACCAGCTCGGCGATCCGCGCCTCCAGCACGGCCACCGGCTCCTCCGGCAACGTGTCCGGACCGACCAGACCGGCCCACTGCCGCAACAGGTCGTGCGGCTTGAGCCGTAGAACGGAGTGCAAGGCCAGCGAACGCCGAATCACCGAACCACCCATGACCCGGAAGCCTGCCAACAACCTCTGACATCCCACGACAGCGGTGAACACCGGCTAACCGCTGTCAGGTGGCCACCCCGCAGCGATCGAGATGGCGCGTCTCCGACGAGAGCGCAAAACAAGAAGCCCAGGTCGTTGACCTGGGCTTTGCGCTCCTCCGACTGGACTCGAACCAGTAACCCTTCGAACAATCGGCCGTACGTCATCCCAGGTCACGTCATGTCTCGACGTGCAATTTGTAGGCGAACCTAAGTCGTCTGGTGTCGCCTCAATGCACGGTGTGTCGCTCCGTTTCCGTGCAATTTCCGTGCGATCGGCCGAGCCGATCAGGCTCCTCGTCGCCAGCAGGTTCCTGTCCTGCCTCGCCGTCGGCGGCTTCTTCTGGGCCGCGGCGTTCTCCCCCAGCGAGTCAGCGGAGCTGCCGCCGCCGATCGAAGCCGCCGCGCCCGTCTCGGCGTCGGAACCGCCGGGGGTGACGCGATGAACGAGCGAGCCGAGCGCGTGATCGCGGTGATCTACGGCGCGGTGGTCGTCACCATCATGACGGCCGCTCTGCTGTTGCACCTCGGCCCTCAGCTGGCCTGCGCGCTGCTGTCGGTCGTGGCTGCGGACCAGGCGCGTGTGATCGCGGCGATGGCCGGATGGAGCCTCGCCGTCGGCATGGGCACCGGCGGTCTGCTGCTGCTTCGCCGGTTCGGCGGTGCTCGATGAAGCGCCGGCCTCGCACACCCGAACGGCAGCACGCTGCCAGCAACGGTTGGGCTGTTGCCCGCGTCCGCGGCCGGGACACTCAGCACTCCTACCTCGTGACGTACCGCCACCAGCACGTCGGTTGGCTCCTGCACGAGGCGGACGGGTGGCGGTGGCTGGTCACCTGGTCGCCGAGCACGGCAAGCAGGGGCCCGCGGTTCGGAATTGAGCGCACCAGCCGCCGGGCATACCAGACCTGGCAGGCAGCTGCGGGACATCTCGCACGGACCGACGTCGGCCGCCGAGTCGCCGGAGCCGGGTGCAGCCCGGCCGAGTGGAAGCCGCTGACGAACACCCCGTGGACGCCGCGCCCTGCGGTGACCGACGCCCAGCCATCGGGTAGTTCGTAGCGGTGCAGGTCCCGCTGTGCTGTTGCCAGCGGGGCCTGCAACCGTGATGCGGATCAGTTGTCGAACTTGCCGAACTTGATGTTGGTGAGGAACCTGGCGAAGTCCGTCTTGGTGAAGATCAAGGCGGCTTCGTGTGGGTTCTTCGAGTCGCGCACCGCGGCCACGTCGTCGAGGTTCGTTGCGACCTCGACGCACTGGCCGCTGCCGGCGCTGCGCGAGGACTTACGCCACGCAGCACCCCCGAGCTCGTACATCGTGCAGTTCTCCCTTGCAGGGGTCTCTCACAGGGACTTCGCCAGGTTAACCACCTGATCGAGGGTTTCCTCTGGTGAGAGCGCCTGCTGCCGCATGGCCTTGAACACGGTGGTGTAGTGCGTGATGTCGGCGGGGCGTTCCAGCCAGATCGCACCGCGTTCGTTCTCCAGGTAGACGGCGTCCATGTCGAGCGTCTCCGGGAACCGGAGCAGCGAGAACGGGCCCTTCATCGCTGGGTGGGCTCCAGCGCGGAAGGGCATGATCTGGATGGTGATGTTCGGCCGCGAGGCCGCCTCGGTGAGGTGTTCGAGCTGGTCACGCATGACGTTGGTGCTTCCGACAACGCGGTGGAGCACTGCCTCGTCGAGCACCACGTGAAGGTGCGTCGGGTGGGAGTCGCGGTTGAGGCGGCTCTGGCGGGCGGCGCGGAGTTCGACCGAGCGGCGCAGGTCGGCGTCGGTGGACTGCGGCAGGCTGGCTTCGATCAGAGCTTCGGCGTAGTCCGACGTCTGCAGCAGGCCGTCGACGACCGAGGGGTTGTAGTTCCACAGCTCGGTCGCGTCGCTTTCGAGGCCGACGAACTGCTCGAACCACTCGGGCATCGTGTCGGAGTAGAAGTCCCACCAGCCGCGCTGGTTCGCCTCGTCCGCGAGGCGCACGAGCAGGTCAGCGCGCGGTGAGCCGACGTCGTAGTACTGGCAGAGCAGGCGCACGTTGCGCGGCATGATCGCCTGCTTGCCGTTCTCCATCTTGCTGATCGTGCCTTCACGCAGCCCGGACCAGGTCGCGGCTTCCTTCAGCGACTTGCCCTGGCCTTGGCGGATCTCGCGCAGCACCCGGCCGAGGTGTCGCCGCCGCAGGTTCGGCCCAGCGTCTTCATCCAGGACGAGGTCCTGTTCGTTGCCGTGATCCTCTGCCATGACGACCTCTCTGCTGCCGCGTTGAAACGCTGCTCAGTCTGCCCTACCGAGCCACATTCCTGAACAGCACACGATCGGAGCAATAGCCTCAGGAAATTTCCTGAGCTATGTTGTCTCTCGTTGGTTGCCTGAGTCGTTGGCTCGTGGCAGCCAGCGGGCCCTCCCCGTCGCGGTCTCTCACAGGGCTAAGCGCCGGGGAGGGTTCAACACCCTGGCTCTCCTGGGGCGGAACTCCGACCACCCCAGGCCCGCCGCTCCGTCGCGACGACTTGCACCTGCGTCGGCGCGCGGCGGCCCCCGCGGGGCCGGTGGCGAGCACGGTTCAGCCGCCGGCCCCGCCCCCCTTCGAAGGAGGCCCTGATGTACAGACCGCATCCGTTCAGTTGGGTTCCGGCTGCTGGCGCGCGGCACGCGAGCGCCGAGAAGAGGCCAGCTGGCGGTTGGTCGGACGGCACGACGCTCACCGCGTTGTGCGACCAGAAGATTCAGGCTGAGTCCGGAGAGCTGGCCTGGCTGTGGGCGACCTGCCCGGGCTGCAGCAAGGCTGCGCGGGTGCTCGCGGGAATGCCGCCGACGGCGGTTGCGCGATGACCCCGCAGGAACGTCAGACGCTCGCGCAGCTCGCGAAGACGATCAAGCAGGGGATGCTGGCGCTCGGGTACGCGGTCGACGACATCGAGGCGGGTCTCTGGACGCCCGCCGAGCTGGAAAACCTAGCGGGCACCATGGACCTGCTGGCGAGGCAGCTGCGCAGTGCAGCGGGCGAGCGCAGCCGGGTTGTTGTCGAGTCGGTGAGGGCCGACCGGTGATCGCCGTCATGGTCGCCGTGGTGGCGCTGCTTGCGATGGCTGCGGCGTGGGCCACCTACTACTTCGGGTCATCGTCCCGGCCACAGCACGCCGGAGCGGGGCCGGGCACGCTGACCGTCCAGCAGCTGATCGAGCGGCTCGACGCCGAAGCGCGCGACGGCCGTCACCGGCTGTGCGAACCGGCCCCGCGGTTCAGGGGCCCCAGCACTGAGCGTGCCGACGAACAGCCGCGAGCCCTGCCGGCGATGCGCGCGGCGCCGGTGCTCGCGGGTGAGTTCGCCACGCCGACCGACGACGTGCTGCGGTGCGTGCTGGACGGGCTGCGGCGCCTGTAGCCCCGGCCCGGGTGCCGTGACCCCCGACCGGCACCCGGACCGGGCGGGCGGGAGATGCCTTGTCCCTCGGGGCATCTCCCGCCCGCAACCACATTGCCTCTTCGTACGTCCATCGCCTCCACCCCGGCGCGACGCTGCCGACTGCCAGCCGGGCTAGGCCTAGCGATGGCCGGGCCCGCCCCGGCGGGGTCGACGCGCGGCAACGACGCCACAACCGACCCCACCGCGCGCCAGGACTTCGATTCGATCAGGGATACGACATCCCTCGTCGCATCTCCGGCCGAATCCATCTGGGCGAACCCTCCTTGGATCACTGGGCTTTTTCTGGGCATCGTGCTCCACTACTGGCATGCCCAGAAAAAGCCCAGTCGAAGCCGTTGTTGATGATCTGCAACTGCTGCTCCGGCGCGGCCTGCCTGTCGCGTCGGACAGCTCGGTGGCCGTGCTGCTCGAACTGCGGGGAATCGTGGGGCGGGCAGTCGATCCCGACGATCAGGCCAGCCGCGTGGCCGCGTTGGACGGCACGCTGCGCGGTCTGCTGGCCCGATTCGACGACGCCCGCTACGCCCCGGCCGCCCGCGCCTTGTTCGGCTTGCCGCCGGCCGAGCCCGGCCTGAACCTCACGGCCCGCCGGGAACTGGCGGCGCGGGTCGCCGGCCACGAGGCGCACCACTTCCGCAAGCGCGTCGAACCTCAGCTCGTGGGCAAGCTCGCGGATGAGCTGCTGGCAGACGCAGACCGGTTCACCCGCTCGCCCATGATCGCGCCGCGGCTTGCCCCTGTCCGTACTCGCCAGCCGGTACCGGCCGATCCCTTCGCGTGGGAAGTCGCCGAGCACGAGGAACAGCTGACGCGGATGTGGTCGGCGATCTACGCGGCCCGCGCCGAACTGCTCTGCATCGAACGGTTGATCAGCCTCCAGGCTGATCGGCAATCCGTTGTCCGCGTCGCGGTCACCGCCGCGTGGCGGTGGGCTTCGGCCCGCGCCGAGGCGATCGGCTACCTGGCCGCGTTCGCACCCGACGTTGCCGCCTCCGCCGACGAACTGGTGGCCATGGCCGGGTGGACCCCGGCGCTGACCCCCGCGCAAGCATCGCTGCTGACCGAGGCCGCCAGCGGAGGCGCAAGCCGCGAGGCGTTCGTGGCCGCGCTGCACGGCGAAACCGGGCTCGGAGCTGTCTGGGTTGACGGCTTCCTGGCCCGGACAGCACCGAACCCCCTGATTGAAGAGAACGGAAAAGCATCGTGACCAGCACCAACCCCGCCCTGGCCGTCGCTCTTGAGAAAGCGGCTACCGAGCAGGCGCGCCGCTACGTCATCACCGGCGGCCCCTCCTCCGGCAAAGACGACCTCATTGAGGCGATCCACGCAGCCGGGATCCCGTGCATGGCCGAGGAACCCGGCCGGGAGATCTACCGCAAGCACCGCGAACGGCTCGGCCGCCACCTGCTCAAGGAAGACCGGCGGGCCTACTCCCTGGAGGTGCTGGAGGCGTTCATCGCCGAGTACACCGCCCACACCAGCGGCATCCGCTTCTACAACCGCGGCATCCCCGACGGCTACGGCTGGGAAGGATTCTTCGGGCTCAAGCCCACCCCGCAGCTGGAAGACGCCACCCGCACCTACCGCTACGACACGGTTTTCGTGCTCGATCCGCTCGACACCTTCGAAGACCCGGACGACATCGTGTGGGCCAAGGACCGGGAGATCCGCCGTGTCCACGAGCTGATCGTGCAGGGCTACTACGACGCAGGCTACGAGCCGGTGTTCGTCGCACCCGATTCCGCCGCGGCCCGCCTGGACTTCATCTGCGCCAACCTTCGCCTGCCCAGACCAAGCCGAGGAGCGTGATCACGGTGCGTCGCAACGGGAAGCCGTCGTTGCTGCTGTCCCCGAACAGCATCCTGGCCAACGCGCTGTTGCGCTCGATCGACCTCCTGCGGCCCCGCGTGCTGGCCATGCGGCCGGCGCGGATCGAATTCGTGGTGGGCACCCAGATCAACGGGGCACCGCACCTGGGCACGAACCTGGTGCAGACCGCGGCGTTCCTGCTGGCCAAGCTCGCCCGCCGGGAGTTCTCCACCGACACCCGCGTGCGGTTCGGCGCGCTGGACAACGCCCCGTACGAGGTGGTGCTCGACCCCGAGACCCACACCGCCTACCAGCAGACCTACTACCACGCGCTCGGCAAGGACAAGATCGCCGAGCTGATCGAGAACTACTACCGGGCGTTCTTCGACTCGCTGTCGGAGGCCACCGACACCGACTACGCGGTGGAGACCTACACCGACCAGCAGGCCACACCAGGATTCCGGGCGGAATTCCTGCGGACCCTGGAACGCCTCGATGACATCCGCTGGTGGATGGCCCCTTCCCACGGGGTCATCCACACCCGCATCCCCTGCCCGGTGTGCGGGTGGGCCGAGAAACGCGCCGACCGCACCAAGCTGGCCCACCTGGACGAGGACGGCGCGACGTTCACCGCGGTCTGCTTCGACCACGGCCCCTACGAAGCCCACATCGACCCCGAAGACGATTCCCCCTACCTCGACCTGGCCACGCTGTACCGCAACCTGGTCAAGGAACGCGCGCTCGGCCGCAGCACCGACACGCTGCACGTGATGATGAAGGGCGGCGACTGGGCGTTCGGCTGCCAGCTCGTTGACGGCGCGCTCGGCGCACTGCACGCCCCGCCGGAACACATGCCGGTACGGATCTTCACGCCGCAGGTGCTCGCCCCCACCGGGGCGAAGCTGTCGAAATCGCTGCTCCGCGAACACGGCACCCGCGCGCTACCCGCCGACGTCGAGCCCTGGATGCTCGACACCACCACATGGCCCGGCAGCACCGACAACTACGTCGATGCCCTGGTGTGGCTCGTCGGCGAACTACTCTCCGACCCCAAGCACTTCTTCCGCTCGTTCACCGTCAAGGAACTCGGCCGACTCATGACCGCACGCCCCACCGAACCCACCATCCGCGCCCACGAAATGGGCATCTACAAGCGCTACTTCGACCTGATCGCCACCGGCCGCAAGACCACCGAGATCAGGGTCAACGACTCCAGCCGCAAGAAGATCAAACCCGGCTCGCTGATCCGGTTCCGCTGCCAAGGCGACGAAGTCCTGACGCGGGTCACCCGCGTCAACCGCTACGCAAGCTTCGAGGAGATGTTCGACCACGAGCCCGTGGCGTCGGTCAACCCCACCGCGACCCGTGACGAGCAGCTGGCCAACATCCGCCAGATCTACCCGCCAGAACGTGAAGCACTCGGCGTCGTCGCCATCGGCATCGAACTCACCGACCCACCCCGTCCCCAGTAGCCGCAGCAACGACGAACGCGCCCCACACCGGACCCGATCAGGGTTCCGACGTGGGGCGCTGGTCTTTCCGGGCGGTGCGTCGTAGCGCCGCCGGACAACGTGCGCGAGTAGCCACGCAGGGTTCTGCACTCCGCCACTGCTACCGGCCGCGCCGTATCGTGAACGTCGCCTCCGCGATCCAGCCGTCGGTCGCGTCGCGCAGCCAGGCAGTTTGCTCGCCTGGCACAGCCGTCCTGGCGCGATCGGTTCCGGCGCGCGGTGAGCTCATGAGACGTTCGACAGCTGGGGACCTGAGCGCTGGCTTTGCATCTCGCCGAAGGTTCTGGCATGCTCTTTGGGAGCGGTCGGTGAAAGAGGTCCAGGCGATCTCTTCTCGCGAGGCAGGTCCTCACGAGATAGCCGGCCGTTCTTATTGCCACGGTCCCCACGGACGAAAGCACGACTGTAGCGTCGGCTTCACAGCTTGCTCGTACCAGTGGCAATTACCGCGCTCCAACTGACGCTGCACCGCCCAAAGGCCGTAATCTGCGACTTGGATACCAAAGGACGATGGCGCATCCCAGGAGCGAAACACAATTTCACGCTGATTCGGAGCGAACTCCGAACACACCTGCTCCCAGGCCTTCCTTGCCGCAGCAGCACGTTTCCGCGTGCCAAAGGACGCGACGATCACAACCAAACGATCCCCCACCTTCGTGACCTGCTGCGATATTGTCTTGAAATGCAGCTCCCAGGCGTACTGGTACAGCCACATTTCGCCACGCTCTCGCACCCCTTGGTACGCATTTGGCTTGTACAGGAAGGTGGTATCAAACCTAGGTGCCAGGTCAGAAATGAGGTCAAACATGGCCGTGCGCGTTTCCGTGCTGTCGTTCACGGCATGGAATCCCTTCGCAAAGTGACTGTCACTTTGCGCCACGTCGACACGCAGGCGCAAGCCCCGGAACAGCGCCTCGCCGTGGTCAGCCTCGAAAACAACCGTTCCGATACCGAAATACGCGGGATTGCCGTTCTGTCCGGCACCCTCGTACGCAAGGTTTCCGGTCTCGTCGGCGTACATGTAGATGTCGCTCACGCCAACACTGGTCTCCTTAGCCCTGTCAGGTCTCTATCTGGAGGTAGATCGCGATTCCGCCACCAGGTGTTACGTGAGTCGCGCGGAGAGCTTCTTGGGACTGCTACACCTCGTCGATCACGATGCGGGTTCGTTGCTTCTGGGCTGGTACGTGGGCGGTGTGCTGGAACCGAGCAGGATCCGGATCGCCCATGCGGGCAGACGACGCTCGGCCAACCGCAGTACGGCGTAGACAGCGCCGAGCACAGCGGGCACGACCAAGACGTCACCAGCCGCGCCGAGCGGGCCGGTAAGCCAGTGCGGGGCGCCAGCGGTGACCAGGTAGGTCACCAGGGCAGACCAAGCGGCGGGGACGATCGTGCGCAGCCAGGCGGTGAGCTGGTTAGACACGGGGCGCTCCCTGGACGTTGACGACGACGTTCACGGTCGCGTCGGCGAGGACTGCCCGGACAGTGTCGGGGATGGTGCCGAGCGCGGTGACGATGCCGTGCAGGGTCTCGGCCTGGCGGGCGAGTTCGTCGCGGAGCTCGATGACGTGCTTGTCGACGTGCCGGATCGTGTCGACCGGAGTGAGTTGAGTTGTGCCGTCGACGAACGAGGGCCAGCCGGGAAACTGGCCGGGGATCCGGGAGCCGGTGAGCTGCTGGAGGATGTCGCGCAGCATGTGGTTCTCTTCGGGGGTCAAGTCCGGTCCTTCCTGTGCGGGTGGGGGCGCGGGGCTGCGGGTGAGGCTGGGCAGGTTCCAGGGGCGCGGGTCGTCGGCGAGCGCGACGTCGGAGTGCACGCTGATGTGGAAGTGCTTGCGGTGCGGGTTCGCGCCGCGGTAGGGCGTCCAGCGCCACGGGTTGAAGCCGGGCCGGGTGTCGAGGATCAGGCCGTTGGCGATCAGGTACTTGATCCGCGGATCCCGGCTGGCGGCGAGTTCGTCGGTGATCCGGTCGATGTCGAGCCCGGCGGCCGGGTCATGGGTGAAGTCGCGGGCGGTGACGAGCCTGCGGCCGTCCGGGGCGGGGCCGGCCCACGGGTTGTGGTCGCTGGTGCGGTTCTGGTGGTTGGTGTCGCCGATCCCGCCGTCGGATGCCTTGCTGCGGGCGGGAAACGCGGTGTTGAACTGCTGCCGCAGCGTTTCGAGCGAGCGGGCTACGCGCCAGGTCATGGTCAGCTCCCGATGGTCTGGGCGAGGGTGGGGATCCAGCCGAGCAGCGCGGCCAGCACGGCGATCCACAGCGCCCAGCGCTGTGAGCGTTCGCGGTCGCGGGCGGCCTGCATGGCGGTGAGGTCGGCTTCGATCTGGTCGACGCGGTGCTCGACGACGGCGACGCGGGGGCCGTGCGAGGCGACGTGGCCGCGCATCTCCGCGGCGAGCTCGGACAGTTCGGTGCGGATTCCGGCCAGTTCGCGCTGGACGTAGCCGAGCGCGACGTCGGCGGGTGTCTCGGTGGTCATCGCCTCTCCGTCACAGGGTTTGGTGGAGGTAGCAGCCGAAGGGCTGGCAGGCGATCACGCCGGAGCCGGAGGCGGTGGCGGTGATGGCGACGCCGGTCCAGTCGTTGCCGACCTGCGCGGACACGTCCGCCGTGATGTGTCGGAATCCGAGGGCGGAGGACCACTCGGCGACGGTGGCTCCGCCGACCTTGAGCCGGTACGTCACGGTGGGCGTCCCGGTCGCCGGCCCCCACAGGCCGTCGACGGTGATCCATGGGTGCGAGATCGACGCGCGTCCTTCCCACATGGTCGATTCGCCCGTGATCTTGGAAGCGTCGATCGTGGAGTACGAGTACACCTCGCCGAGCCCGTCGGTGTGCGTGGTGATCGTGCGGGGTACGAACTTCTGGTAGAGCTGCACCGGCAGCCAGGGGCGCGCGAGGCCGACGCCGGTTGCGGCGTCGTCGGAGACCAGGATGCGGTCCGCGGCGTCGGTGAGCGCCCAGAAGTCGCGGCCGAAGGCCTGGTTGCCTTGGGTGAACAGCAGGCGTGCGCCGCCTTCCCGGCGGATGGTGAGCACCTGCTTGCCGCTGGTGTCGGGACCCATGTAGAGGATTTCGGTCCCGTTGTCGTCGACCATGCGCAGGAAGGCGTCCTGCAGCAGGGTCAGGCCGCCGCGGCTGATCGTGGCCGATGCCAAGCCGACGGACTTCCAGAGCCGCCGCAGCTCCGCCTCGGCGCGCTTGAGCCGGTCCAGCAGGTTGCTGGGCTGGTTCACCTGGCCCACGGTGCCTCCTATGCGATGCCGTCGAGCAGCGGCGCGAGCGTGAGCGTGACCCGCTCGGCGTCGGCTGAGGGCGCGAACTCCATGTCGACCACGCGCACCGGGCCGTCGAACCCAGCTCGGTGGAACCGGTCGGGTGGGATCACCAGCCACCCGTCATCACCGCGGTTGACCTCGGCCGCGGTCGGTGGGATGTCGCCGCGGACCACGATCTGCGGGAGCACCACCGGCATCCGGGCCGCTTGCTGGTCAGCCTCGGCGTGACCGAACAATGTGGACTCCGATTCAGCGCCGCTGTAGTTGTTCTCCAGCTCCAGCAACGGGAATCCCTGCTTGTAGCGCTCGGGCTGCTCGTGTACCGCGATCGGCGTTCCGAGGTCGACGCCCTCGCCGGTGGCGAAGGCGCGGGTGGCCATGCGGGTGCCGTCGGTGGGCCAGGTGTAGCTGATGGTGTTGCCGCGCAGTTCCCAGACGTGGCTGCTCCCCTGCTGGCCGAGCCACGGTTCGCCGATGCGCAGGATGCGCCGCGGAGCGCGGGGACCGGCGATGACGTCGAAGACCATGTCGGGGCCGCCCTCGACGTTGGTCAGGTTGCGCAGGGCCTCGCCGGTGTCGGTGAGGTCGTAGCCCCGGTAGGTGCGA
The DNA here is from genome assembly GCF_003635025.1 of Saccharopolyspora antimicrobica. Lineage (GTDB taxonomy): Bacteria > Actinomycetota > Actinomycetes > Mycobacteriales > Pseudonocardiaceae > Saccharopolyspora > Saccharopolyspora antimicrobica. Next base: position 890,197 of record NZ_RBXX01000002.1, read on the forward strand.
TCGCGCAGGACGTTGGAGACCGTGGCGTCGAGCTCGATGCCGATGTTCCCGCCTGCGTGCTGCTGGGCCTGGGCGACCAGGCGGCGGGCGATCTCGTTCTGCTCGACGTTGTCGTAGGCGATGGTCAGGCCGGCCACCGCGGTCAGGTTGGGGTTGGCCGGGAGGACCGGCAGCACCTTGCGGTGGTCGAAGTAGCTCCAGAACTCCCCCGCGCCGACGGTCACCGTCTCGTCCTCGGAGTTGTAGGAGCGGGACCAGATGATCCCGCCCCACATCGGCCGGGAGTCGCGGAAGGCGTAGATCACGCGCCGGCACGGCATGGTCAGGTCGTAGGCGTCGAGGTGCTTGGAGTGCTCGCCGAGTTTCCACGTGGCGTTGAACCGTCCCGAGCCGTTGAGCGGCTTGTTGAACCGCACCGACCGCAGCGGGACTTCCTCGATGAGCGTGTTGGTTCGCAGGTCGGCGATGGCGTAGGTGTAGACCGGCAGCGCCACGTGCTCACCCCCGTAGCCACGTCAGCGACATGTTCACGCCGTTGCCGAGCGGGTCGAGGTTCAACGAGGCGCCGGTGTTCTGGTAGGCCCACATGCTGAGCTTGTCGCCCGCGTTGAACCGGCGCGTCGTCGAGCAGCTCAGCGAGCACGGTTCGCCGGCCTGGTCGCTGGCCGCCTGGGCGTAGCGGCTCCCGGTGGGTGAGCCCGCGATCGCCAGTGCGCGCTCGGAAGCCGAACCCGTGGAGACGAACCGGATGTTGGCCGCCAGATGCCACAGCCCGGCCCGGTTCAGCGTGAACTCGGTGCCGTTGCCGACGGCGGCCACGGACACGTCGTCGGAGACGTAGTCGAGATCGGGCAGGTGCACCCGCTGGTCGACATTGTTCGGGATCGGCTGCGCGGTCGCCCGGTAGTAGCGCGCCTCGTGCCGGGTGGCGTCGGTGGTGCCGCCGATCGGGAACGCATCCACCCAGGCCGAACCGTTCCACCGCTGCACGATGTTCGTCGACAGCCGCATGATCAGCTGCCCCGTGATCGGGTTGCTGATCTCGGAGGCGGTGGCCACCACCGGGATGCTCGGCACCCGCCAGTCGGTGCCGTCGTGCACCTCGATGCGCCGGGTGTCCAGCCGGTACACCGCTTGGCCGGCGTAGGGGTTGGCAACGCCGCTGCGCGCGGTGGCGTCGGTGACGGGCGTGATGCCGCCTGCGGCGACGGTGCGGGCCACGTCGAAGTTCTGGATGTCGACGGTGGTGATCGTGGTCGCGTTCGGGGGCACCACGATGCGGGCCCGGACGATGTGGTCGGCGCTGCCGGGGACGGCCGGGTCCACTGGGGTCGCCGCGGGGGTGCCGACGATGTGGCGCACCACCATGTCCGAGGTGGTGTCGCCGTAGTAGGCGTCGGACTGCTGGAACACGATCAGGTCGTGGCGGGGGTTGGATGCGTCGGCCGGTGCGGTGCCGAGCACGTTGATGTCCTTGCTGGCGTCCAGGCACAGCAGGTAGGCGCCGCCGCCGCGCTGGGACTGCAGCACTGCCCGGAACGGGGCGACGTGCACGAACCCGTTGGCGGTCGGGCTGGTGGCGCTCACCGTGCCCGGAGTCGACGCCGCGGGGAGCAGCCCGGTGCGGGAGGTGATCTGTCCGGCGGGCGTGGCCAGCGCGGCGATGGTGATCCGACCGTCTTCGACGGTCTGCACTCCGCCGCTGGCGACTTGCTGCACTGCCCACGAATGGCGTTCGGCCACGTGATCCCCCTCAGAAACTCGTGTGGTGGTAAAGGCATTCGAGTTGCCCGGTGCCGTCGCTGGTCTCGAACCGGATGCGCGTATTGCCCGGCGGGAGCGTGAACCACTGGCGCCGGATCAACATGTTCGATCGGCTGACCCCGGTGGACAGCAGCACCGATCGGTCCTCGGTGGACAGCAGCAGTTGCTGCCCGTCCAGGAGGGTGTAGGAGTCGTCGAACGCCAGCTCGGCGCCGGTGTCGGCGTTGCGGATCATCGGGCGGGTGCAGGGCCCGGTGATCCGCCAAGTCGGCTGGGCGTGGGCGTTGCCGTCGTTGGTGACGACGAGCTCGCCACCGAACTGCGCCGAGCCCCACACCAGCGGCCACGTCAACGGCCACAGCAGGCCACCACCGCCCGCCACCGGGGGCGCGGTCGCCGGGGCCTGCTGCGGCAGGTGCAGCAGGCGCGGGTTGGTGGCGCGCCACTGGATCACGCCGCGGGTGAGCCCGTAGTGGTACTCCACCGGGGTCGGGATCAACCGGCCGGTGCAGCGGGCCAGCACCATCGCCTTGATGCCCTGCCACCGCACGACCAGCGGTTCTTCGGCGGGGTTCTCGTCGGGCGCGGTGATGCGTCGCAACGTCGACTCGGCGGCCCGGAAGCTGGCCGGGTCGGAGTCGCCGAGCTCGAACGACAGCGTCACGATCCGCCGGTCAGCCAACAGCTGGCCGGGCTGGTAGCCGTGCGCGTTGGCGAGCTCGGCGTCACCGTCGCGGAGGTCCGGCAGGTCCAGCCAGCCTTCCAGCTGCACCAGCTCAAACGGCGTGTCAACGCCCAGCAGCGCGCCGCGCCATTCGACTTGCCCGTCCGTCGTGATCAGGTCACCGGCGGCCACTACCCACCCCCACGAGAGATCCAGTCCAAATCGGCAGCGATGTCGTAAGGTGACTGGTTGGGCTGCGCGACGAACGTTCCGATATGGACAGTCGCGCGCGGTGCCGGTTCGCTGGATGGTCCAGCTTGCGCCAGCACCCGCCGGGTTTCGTGCGTCGGGAGGACCCGGCCCGGACCGGAGGGCACCAGCAGCTCCGGTCCGTGCTCCCCGACCAGGACCGAGCGCTGCGACGCGATCGGGCCACCATGTGCGCGGGTGGCGGTGCCGCCGGCGCCACGGCGGTATCCCTCGCGGGTGAAGTGCCCGCCGATCTGGCGGCTGACCTGCGTCTCGATGTAGATCGTCTGCTGGGACCGCGGGCGGAACCAGTTCTCCCACGCGGTGACCGCGGTGTACGCCTGGCCCGTGTCGCCCCGGATCACGGTCAGGATGTCGCGGGGCATACCGAAGTACTTGTCGGCCAGACGCTGAGCCTCGGCAGCAGTGAACCCCATCTGCTGCGCTTCGGCGAGGAACTGCGCGCGCCGCTGGTTCACCGCGTTGAAAGCATCCGCAGTCGCCTGCTGCTGGGACTGGCCCTGGCGGATCGCGGTGTCGTAGGCGGTCTGCGCGAGTCGCCGGTACTCATCGCCCTGCCGAATCAGGCTCTCGTGCAGCTCGCGGCCTTCCTTCGTCGTGGTGTTGATCTGGCCGTCCGCGGCGAACAGGGCAGCGTGCCAGTTCGCGGTGCCGGACCGGACTCCCTCGATCGATTCCCGCAGGTTGTCCAGGCTCTCTTCGAAACCGGCGGTGGCCTCTTCCATCGTGATCTCGATGCCGAACAGCTGCCGCCACGCCGAGTTGAGGGCATCGACCCGGTCTGCGGTGTCGGCCGTGGACGTCTTAAGGGTGTCCATCGCTTCGCGCAGCGAATCGGCCCCCGGGACCGAGCTCTGCATGGCAGCCCCGGCCCCGTCGACTCCCTCGGCGTACTGCCGCTGCTCCTCGATCGCGCCCGCCACAGTGCTGCGCAGCCCGTCGGTTGCCAGCAGCAGATCCACCGACGCCTCGGACTGTTCCTGCATGGAGCCGCGGACGCCCTGGAAGGTTCCCTGCTGCTCGAAGGCGGTCTGGTTGTAGGCCTGCAGCTTCGCTTTCAGGGCGTCCAGAGCGGGCCCGCCGGCGATCAGGGCGTCGACATACTCGGCGTGGGTCAGCCCCGCCGCCTCGACCGAGTTGGCGATGTCCTGGTACTGCTCGGACTGCATGATGGCGGCGCGGGCGTTGGAGTCGAACGCCCCGGCGGAATCCCGCAGTGCCGACGACAGCGATCGCTGGTCGCCCTCCGCGTTCTGGCTGGCCGAGCCGAACAGTGCGAGCCCGATCGCTGCGGCGGCCAGCGCGGCGCCGAACGGGCCGCCCAGCACGCCGAGCATGCCGCGGCCGGCGGTCTGCAGCACGCTGCCGCTGCCAGCGGCGCGGCGCGTGTTGTCGCTGAACTGGATCATCGAGGTGGCCACGCCCGAGACGACCTCGCGCACGGCGCGCATGCCGCGCATCGCAGCCGCCATCGACAGCCACAAGCCGATCAGCGGGCCGAGCACGCCCGACAGCGGCTCGATCACGTTGAGCACGCCAGACAGCACGTCGAGCGCAACGCCGACCGCCGAGGACATCACCGGCAGCGCACCGCCGGACATGTCGTTGATGACGCCGATGACGCGGGTGATGACCTCGGCAACCTCGTCGCCGTGCTCGGCCCACACACCGGTGAGCCCGACCAGCACGCCGCCGACCTCCGGCAGCACACCGCGGATCAGCTGCCCGAAGTGCTCGATGCCGGCACCGGCATCGTCCGAGCCGGTCGAGACGATCTCGAAGAAGTCCCCGACACCAGCTCCTGCGTCTGCCATCAGCGACGCCATGCCGTCGATCACCGGCCCGGCGCGCTCCACCGAGGTGACCATGCCCGGCATCGCGTTGCGCGCGAAGTCGGTCACGCCCTTGGTCAGCGTGGCCACGTAGGGCGCCGAAGCGGCGAAGGCGTCCCGCATCAGCGGGCGCAGTTCCTCGTACGCCGCGCCCATTTCCTCCGCGGCGCCGACGAACGCCGATTCCAGCGGCGCGGCGTCCGCCGTCAGGCCGGTGCGGACGGTCTCGGACAGATCATCGAAGCTGTCGCGGACAGCGGCGTTTTCCCGCAGCGCGACCGCGCCGAGCCCGATGAACGCCAGCGGCAGCGCGCCGACCGCAGCGGCGACACCGGCCGCCGCGGCGGCCGAACCTCCGGCCACGCCGACCAGGGTCTTGGTGGCGCGGTTGCCCATGCGGTCGATCGAGTCGCCGACCTTGTCGAAGGTCTTGCTGGCCTTGTCGATGCCGAGGACGGTGAACACCAGGTCGCGGGCGCCGCCTGCCATCATCGCCTCCCAGCAGCGGTCGGTGGCGCCTCAGCGCGGGCGCGACGGTGTTCGTCGACCAGCTCGGCGCACATCCAGAAATCGGTCAGGGTCAGGCGTCCGACATCGGCCGGGTGCATGTGCCACAGCTGCAGGAACCACGGCTTGTAGCGCGCTACTTCCTCCGCGACGTCCTCGGCGTCGCCGCGGTAGGGTCCGGCGCCTGCCCGGGGTCCTCAGTCGTGTTCTCGACCACCGGCCGGAGCAGCTCCCGGCCGAAGTCGGCCCACCGGAAGTTCATGGCCTCGCCGTCGAAGGTCAGCTGCTCGCCGGCCTTACGGCGCGCCAGCCAGAAGAACGCCTTCACCGCGAGCGCGTCGCCCTGGTCGAAGTCGCCGCACAGCTGAATCCACTTGCAGCCGGTGAGCTTGCACAGCTCGATCGACTCGTCGACGGTGATCGAGTGGAAGTCCAGCGTCCACTCCGATTCGCCGAGCTTGAAACGGAAGTCCAACGGCGTCATGCCGGTCCTCATTTCCCGAGCTTGGTGATGATGTCGTTCACGGCCTTGACCGCGCCGTCACGCACCTTGGAGCCGTGGCGGCGCATGGCGGAGTCGAACCAGCCAGCGGGGCGCGCGGTCTGCGTCACCCACCAGTCGCGATTGCCGAACACCGGATGCCGCCACCGGCCCTCATCGAGGTAGCGCGGCAACTTGCGCTGGTCCGGTGGCAGATAGCGGGTCAGCGTGCGAATGCGCACCGACGCCGACCGGGCGCCGGCCGACATCTGCAGCCGCACCGCGCGCGCGATCGTGGCGCGCAGCCCGCGCTGCTCGTAGGCCTTGCGCTTCGCACGTTCGGTGCGGGAACGGGTCCGGGACATGGCGTGTTCGCGTCGCGCCTGCCCGCCGCCGCCACGGGTGGCGGTGGTGTTCACGCCGCGCACGTTGTTCTGCGCGTCGTCAACGGCCGGTTTCGCCGCGGTCCGCATCTGGCGGCCCATTTCCCGGCGCAACCGGCCGTCCCCCGCGGCTTTGAGCTCGGCGGCGGCCCGGCGCAAGTCCTGCGTACCGCGGATCTCGATGCGAGCGGGCACGGCTCACACCGTCGCGTCGGTGGTCTGGTACTCCAGCCGGATCGACGTGGTGCCGTTGTCGACAACCTTGAACGGCAGCGTCTGCATGATCACGTTGCCGTCCGGCACGTTCGGCGTGGTCCCGTCGAAGCGGACGTTGGCGGTGATGCGGACCTCGTAGTCGTAGGTGCCGCTGATCGTGCCGCCGGCGAACAGCAGCACCAGCTCCGCTTCGGCGCCGGAGACGAACCGGCTGTAGGCGGTCAGATCCTTGAACTCGCCCTCGATCGTGCCGCTGTAGACCCGGGCCTGCGATCCCTCCGAGCCGATCTCCAGCGGCTCGTTACGCAGCCGGGAACCGTGCACGTAGCGGTCATCGGCGAGGCCGTTGGTGCCCTGCACGCTGATCGACCGCATTTCGTGCGCGGCGCCGTCGAGCGTCAGCGACCCCTCGACGAAGGTCAGCAGGTCGAGGTTCGCCGGGTAGGAGGCGGTGGCCAGCGGGGTGGCGGTGGTTTCGTCGCGGCCGAGGATCGTCGGCGCGAAGGTCACGATCTCCCCGATCGCCGAGCTCAGCGTCCACGAGCCGATCTTGCAGCCGGTGTAGGTGAACGGGTGCACCGTTCCCGACGGCGCGCCGGGGCGGCCGACCTGGATCGTCAGCCCGGGCGGCAGCGGGCCGGGGGTGAAGGTGTGCTTGTAGACGGTGGGGTTGCCCGCGGCGTCCGGCTGCGCGGTGGTCACCGAGCCGAAGCAATGCTTGAACCACCGGCCGAAGGACACGGTCCCCAGTTCCATGGTGATCTCGCCGCCCGCGCTCCGCTGGCCTTGAAACCACCGGCCGGTGCGCAGCACCCGGTGGCCGGGCCGGATCGCCGATGACTCGATGCGCTGCGCTTCCAGCGACAACGTCTCAGAGCGGATCTCATAGCCGCGGTCGACAGTGACTGCGGTGCCGTAGGTGGCCTCTTCGCCGGTCATCAGCTGGGCGTCGAGCCCGCTGGGGATGCCCATCCCTCAGCCCTCCTTAGCGGTCTTGGTGGTGGCGGGCTTCGGCGGCGTGGCCTCGGCCCAGATGGTGGACTGCTCCAGTAGTCGGGCGGCGGGCTCGTCGGGCACCTCGATCGGCGTGCCCTGCTCGGCGGTGAGACCGAGTGAGGGCACGTCGACGGCCCGGAACGGTCCGGTGTAGACGATGCGCACAGCAACTCCCAGGCGTGCGAGGAGTGGACAGGGTCAGGGGGTCAGGCGGGCGCGGACTCGGATCGCCACGTCGAAGCGGCTGCCGCGTGCGGTGCCGTCGCCGATCGGGCCGACGTGATGTACCCATCCGGTCATCTCGGCCCACTGGATCGCCGGTGTCAGGCGCGGGTTCTGCGCGAGGCACTGCTGCAGCTCGGCCAGCAGTGCCGCGGCGCGTTGGTCCGCGGTTTCGGCGTCGCGGCCGTCGGTGATGAGCGCCTGGACGACCATCGGGAGCGCGAACTGCTCGTCGACGTGCTTGGTGCCGGCCTTCATGACCGGGATCCCGGCCTCGGTTTCGGTGTCCTCGCCGAACCACAGTGACTCGGCGGCGATGCCCCGCTGCGGCATCTCGTAGGCCAGCTGCACTCCGGCCAGGCCGGGGCGGGCGATCAGCGCGTCGAGCAGCGCGCGCTTGACCACCGGCAGGGTGGTTCCGGTGCTCATGCGATGCCCATCCGCGGCTCTTGGATCTCGCGCGGGAACATCTCGCGGACCGCGCGCGGGACTGCGAACGTCGGGAAGCTGCTGGCGGGCACGTCGAATTCGCCGATCGTGGCCACGCTGTCTTCCTGGGACCGCCACAGGTTCTTCAGCATGAGCATCGCGGCGATCTTGAACCGCGGGTCCACGCTGGCGGTGTTGGCGAATCGGCCCGCCTCGTAGGAGACGACGACGGCCGAGCGGCCCGGCGCGAACCTGGCGTCAGCGCCGCTGCTGCGGCGGCGCAGCCAGTTCGACGACAACGACCGGTCCGGCTCGTACTGGTCGACCATGAACGCCTTCCCCGGCTTGCTGGTGCGGGTCTCGGCGGTCAGCGGGATCTCGGTGCCATTGACGTACTCGGCCACCGAGGTGATCGAGCGGACCGGGTAGTGCGTCAGCAACACCACATGCCGACCACCGTCGTGCACCTCACCGACGACGAGGCGCGCCACGACCGGGCCCACGAGCTCGTCGAGCCGCTGCGACACGGCGGTGATCCACGCCGCCAGCTCGATGTCCGACGCTGTGGTCCGGGTCGCGTTCAGCGCTTGCTTCCCCTCATCGAGGGTGAGCACGTCGAGGGTGGCCACGGCCTACTCCTGCCCCGGTTCGTCGGCCTCCGGCGCCGGGTCGTCGACGACATCGGCGGCGGCCGCGGTGGCGGCGTCCGTCTCGGCGGCGGGTTCCGGCGTCTTCCGGCTCCGGCGCCTGGTGGGACGCGCGGCCGACAGCACGACCGCGTCGGGGCGACGCAGGCTCAGCCGCCGCTCGCCCGGCGCGCGGGTCGCGGCCTCGACGTGGTCTTCCATGGGCTCGAACAGCTCCTCGCGCCCCTTGACCACCCGGTCGTCAGCGGTCACGATCTGGCCGGCCTTGACGATGGTGCGGTCGGCCAGCACGAACCCGGACTTGACCCGCAGGTACTGCTTGTCGGCCATGTGCCTCTCCACTCCCGTGCGCACGTGGTGGACGGGCCTTTCAGCGGGCCCGTCCACCACGTGGGTTGAACTCGGATCAGGTGACGTTGAGCTGGCGGAACGCGCGGTCGTTGACCGAGTCGGAGCCGTTGCGCCAGTAGGCGAACACACCGCGCTGGCCGGAGGGCCGGTTCGTGGTGGTGTGGAACAGGTGCGGGATCAGCTCGGTGGCGAAGCCGAGCCGGTCGACGATCCAGAAGTTGCGGAAGTCGCCGAGGATGAGCACCCGGTTGTCCTGGGTGGCGTTGATGACGCCGTCCATCGCCGAGGCGTTGTTGACCGGGTGCCCGAGCAGCTGCGACGGCTGTCCCTGGCCCAGGTCGGCCCAGAAGTCGTCGAGGTTCGCCCCGCCGGCCTGCCGCAGCGCGGAGTAGATCTTCTTGTGGCCGATCCACTGGGCGTTGTCGTAGAACCGCTCGGGCAGTTCCTCGTCGACCTTGTAGACGTCGGCCAGGGCGAGCGTGTCGGCGGTGGCCGAGTTGATCTCGTACGGAGTGCCCGTCAGCGCGGTGACGATACCGACCGGCTCGCCGTTCCCAGTGCCGGTGACGAACTTGGTGTTCTCCAGGTTCGTCTTGGCATCCGCCAACAGCATCGCGACATCAGCGGTGAAGTTCGGGTAGTCCACGCCGATCTCGATGGAGTACGGCAGGAACCCCCGCGCCATCTCCATCTTGATGTCGATGGCACCCCACGTCGGCGTGTCGTCGGAGACCTCGGAACCTTCCGCGTCGTAGGACGCAGTCACGGCTCCCGCGTTGACCGTCCGGTACGTGTCGGTGACCGCGGTACGAACGGTGGAGATCCGCCGCATCGGCGACACCGAGCCGTCGTAGTTGAGGATCAGCGTCGGGTCGACCGGCAGCGGCACCGCGTACCCGCCGGCGGCGTCGGTGAGACTGGCGGCGCGCTGCAGCACCGCGAGCGCCTCGACATCGGGCTGCCCGGTGCGCATCCCGGTCTTGAACGCCTTGGACCAGGCCCGCATGTACTCCTTGCTGGAAGTCGCGACGACGTGCGCGGCGATGCCCCGCGCGCCGCGGCCCTCGGCGCCGTCGTCTTCGAAGTCCAGCGACTCCAGCAGCCCGGTGATGTGCTGCTTGCTGGCGTCGGAGACGCCGCGGACGTGCTCGACCGCGGCCAGCGCGCGGGCGCGCAGCTCCTGGCCGCCGCGCTCGGGCGTCTCGCGGTGCAGCGAGCGCGTGACGGCGCCCAGATCCCAGGGGTTGCCGCGGAAGTTCTGCTCAATGCCCTCGGGCTCGCCAAGCGGGTCATCGGTGCCCATCCGAGCGCCGTAGCGGGCCCGCGATTCGCGCACCCGGGCGGCGCGCTGCTCGGTCTCCTCGGCGGCGGCCAGGTGCTCGCGCAGCTCGGCTTCCTCGGTGTCGAGGGCGTCCCACCGGGTGTGCTGCGCCTCGTCGAGCGGGTTGTCGCCGGCGGCGGTGTGGATGCTGCGGCGCTCGGTCTCGATCGCGGTGAGCCGGGCGCGAAGTTCCTCGAGGTTCACGAGGATGCTCCTTCCAGGTACGGGTAGAGGGCTGCACGGCGTTGCGCGTGCGTCAGTCCGCCCGAGTGGCGCGGTGCCGGCTCGTCGGTCACGGGTGCGGCTCCCGGGCGGCCAGTGCCCGGCGGGGCGGCTGGGTCGGCGTCGGGAGTGCGGTGGGCGTGCAGGCGCGAGCGGAGCTCGTCGACCCGTTCGGGGTCGCGGGCGCGCAGGCGCTGGTAGTAGTCGTCGGTCATGCAGCGCACGCCGACGGTGGAATCGGGGTTCGCGGGGAACGTCACGGGCCCGGCCTCGAACAGCCGGACCTCCTTGATGGTGCGTTCCGGCAGGCCATCGGGGTTGTACTCCGAGCGGCCGGGGTCGTCGTTCCACTCCTCCTTGACCACGCGGAACCGGAACGACGAACCGTAGGCGCCCGCCTCGATGCCGGGCAGCAGGTCGCGGTTGTAGCTGGTGTCGAACAGCTGCACCTCGGCGACCGGCGAGTCCGGATCCTCCCGCAGAGAGGCCACGGAGCCGAGGACCTTGTTGCCGATCTGGAAGTCGAAGCCGTGGTCGTAGAGGATCTTCAGGTTGGCGCCGTTCTCCCGGATCGTCTTCTTGAACGCGCCGCGCACGGTGCGCTCCAGGAACCGGCCCTCCCAGTACGAGTCGATCTCGTACCAGCGGTCGAACGCGGAAAACCGCACCACCATGGTGGGCATACCCGCTGCGTCGGCGCCGTCGGCGCGGACGCTGGTCGGCACGGCGCGCACCAGGTCGAGATCGGGCAGGGTGTGAGTGGTCATCAGGACCCGTCCTCCTGGTCGTCGTCGTGCTCGTCGGGATGCGCACCACCAGGTGGTGCGGGGCTCGTGGGGTTGGGCTCATTGCCCCAGGGCACCGGCGGCAGGTCGCCCTCGCTCTGCCGGACCTCGTTGACCGTCTTCCATCGGTTGCGCAGCGCGATCTCGTTGGCGCGGTAGCGCTCCAGCGTCGTGGACTGCAGCAGCCCGTCGCGGTCGATGCGCACGTACTGCGGCCGCGGCAGCATGCTGGACAGCAGCCGTTCCAGCCGGGACAGCCACTTGTTGACGCTGTAGACCAGCAGGTGCGTGCTGCGGGACTCCACATTGGAATACGTCATCGAGCCGCCGGACTCGTAGCCAAGCACCTCGGCGATACCCGGCCCGAAGATCCGCGCGCACTGGGCCTCGGTGTAGCCCTGGGTCGCCAGGAACTGGGACTCTTCCGGGCTGATCTGGATCTGCTGGTACTTCCAGCCCTTGCCCAGCACGACCGGCTCGCGGGTTCCGCGCAGCGCGGCGAGGAAGCGGTGTTTGGCCTGGCGGGCCTGGTCCTCGTTGAGCGTGGCTTCCTCGTTGGTCAGCAGCGCGCTCGGGTGGGCGCCGTCGCGGAACCACGATTCGCCGAAGCGCACCGAGGTGATCGACAGGCCGATCGTCGCCGCGTGCCACGCGACCGGCGAGAGGCCGAGTACCCGGCCCGGTACGGGGTTGACGCGCTGGTGCAGCCACCGATCGGGGTTTACCGGGCGGCCGGTGACCGACCAGTGCACGGTGCCGTTCTCGTCGATCCACCCGGACACGTCGTCGGGGTGCAGCAGTTGGATCTGCGTCGGGCAGGTCCCGCGGTGGTCGAGGACGTCGCCGTAGACGTTGCCGCGCAGCAGCCACGACTCCACGACCTGGTAGCACCAGTCGGGCAGTCCCTGGCCATCGCCGGCGGGGTCGAGCAGGTAGCTCGGCGTCGGGCGCCGTACGCGGTCGGTGCCGGTGCCCGAGTAGACCTCGGCGGGCAGCTCGGAGGCCAGCGAGGCGATCAGGTCGATCGCTCCGCGCACGGCGATCGACTGCATGGCCGATTCCGCCGAGGACAGATTTACGTCCACATAGGACGATGGGGCGAGTGCCGGATACGGCACGGGCGCCCACTGGGTGGCGCGTTCTTCCTGACGAGTGCCTCGGAACCACAGGCTCATCGCATCCGCCAATCCGCCCACAGGCAGAACGCCCCGGCCACGGCCAGTCCGAGCGGCGCCGCGATCATCCAGCCGGCCGCGACGAAACAGGCCGCGGCCGCGGCGCCGGGCAGCCAGCGCAGGGTGTGGCCGGCGTACTCGGCGGCCGCGCCCGTGACGCGGCGCAACAGCGTGGGCAGCACGGTGCCCCCTTTCACCAGATGTTGGCCAACGGGTCGTAGTCGTCGCGCACCAGGTGCGCGCGCGTCGCGTGCGCCCACATGGCCACCGTCGCGGCAACCAGCGGGCTGATGTCGGTCGACGAGCTCTTGCGGCCCCAGGCGTAGCCGTCGCCGATCGGCCGCGTGCGGGCCCCGGCAATCGCGGAGTTCAGCTGTGCCTGGTCGCGATGGCGCAGG